>NZ_AJXN01000151.1 GCF_000286355.1 Kocuria atrinae C3-8
AGTCTGACAATGGGGGAAACCAGCCGAATCTCGACGTACTTCTTGCCTAAATGTTCACCGTTGCGAAGCTCTGCCTCAGATGTCAGGACGAGGAGGGGCTTGTGAGGAATCGCCCGGGGGAATCCTAAAGAGGAGTCACCTTTCAACGCATCGAACCGATGATCCCATAAGTACCCACACGACACAGGGCCGTTCCCGGGTGGGAACGCCCCTGCATATTGGTGGTGATCGCGCACCCGTAGAGACTCGATCAGAACGGGTTATACGCTACCGAGTGATCCACACTCCGCGCGATGAGGTCCAGTGGGCGGTGACGCCCTTGGAGTACTTCTGGCGGACTTCGTTGCCGGAGCGGTATTCACCGGTGGTGGGGCAGCCCCAACCGCGTTCGTAGTCCGCGCGCATCCACGCCTGACCGATGCCGCCGTTTTCCTGAACGGCGTGGGCGCCGGTGCGCGAGGTCCAAAGCACCTTGTTGATCTTGTTGCCGTTCACGAATACCTGGTATGCACCGCCGGTGGCGCGTCGCTCATCGGTGGAGGGGAAGCCATAGCCGCGTTCACGACCGTGGGAGAGGAACGCGCGGCCGATCGCAGTGGGGTTCTCCACGATGCGTGCGCCGGTGCGGGTGTGCCAGTAGATAGTGGTCTTGCGGCCGGACTTCACGAACTCCTGGTAGCGGCCACCGTTGGCCGCGTTGGCTTCGTTCATGATCGGGTTGCCCCACTTGCCGGCGCCACCGGTGCGCGCCACTTGGACCCAATAGCGCCCTTGGTGGTGTACGTGGTGGCCACCTGGCCGGTCTGGGCAACGGAGCGAACCGCCGCGACCGGATTGATTTGCAAGGAGCCCAGCCGACCCGTTGAGGTGGACTTAAGTACCTGCTCGATGCGCGCGGGGGTCAGGCCGGGGTTGGCCTGCTTCATGAGGGCACGGTGCCGGCGACCAGCGGTGCGGCCATGGAGGTGCCGTACTGGTTGCCGTAGCTGGCCACAGCCTGACCGCGGGCACCGGTGTTCATCGTGGACAGCAGCGGGTCCCGCGCGGTTCCGCCGGGAGCCAGGACATCTACGACTGCACCGATGTTCGAGTATGAGGCCGGGACACCCTTGGGGCCGGCGGCACCCACCACAATGGTGTTGCCACAGTTGGCGGGTGCGGTGTTGACGGCGTTGACTCCACTGTTACCCGCAGCCACTACCACGGGGACCTTGCGGCTCACAGCGGTGTTGATGGCCGCCTGCAGCGTGTTACCGCACTGTCCCGGGTAGTTGAGGGACATGTTGATCACGGTAGAGGGATTGGGGTTGCGGGGCTGACCGGCAACGGTTGCCCCGGAAGCCCAGGACACGGCGTCGGCGATGTCTGAAACCCAACCGAAGGTGCAGTTGCCGAGCACGCGGACGGGCTGGATCTTGGCACCGGGGGCGGCGCCGGCGATGCCCGTGCGGTTGTTGTTGGTGGCCGCTGCAGCGAGGCCGGCCACGTGCGTGCCGTGCCAGGACGAATTGCGGGCGGGGGTTCCCTTGCCACACTGTCCGGCGGTGGACCAGTCGCCCTCGTCTCGAGGATTCGCATCGCGGCCGTTACCGTCCACGGACAGGGCGGTGGAGGTGATGAAATCGCGTCCCGACACCACCTTGGAGTTCAGATCAGGGTGCGAGGTGATGCCGGTGTCCAAAATGCCGATGGTCTGGCCGTTTCCACGCGAGATATCCCAAGCCGCAGGGAAGTCCAGGCCGGTGGCCTTGTTGTTGGCCCACTGGTACGGCATGTACACGTCGTTGGGCATCCAGCTGGCTGCTGCCAAGCGGTCCGGTTCGGCGTACTCAACGGCGGGGTCGGCGCGGAGCTCGTCCACCACCTTGTCCTGCTCAGATTCATCGAGCTCGCGGTCCAGGCGCACCACGTCCGCGTCGGCCACGGTGGTCTTGACGTGCTCGGTGACCTCCGGGGTGGTGCCCGGCTCGGCGGCGAGGGCCTCATCCGCTGCGGATTCAACCACCTCGTCCTTGGTGGTCTGATCGGCGGCCGGTTCGCGGAACTTCACGATCACGCGATCGGTTTCCTTGGGCGGCTCATTGGTCGAGGTGGTGGCCGGGGAATCCGGGCCACCCGAGGGAGCTGCGGGCGCTGCGAGCGCGGGCTGAGCGGAGAACGCCAGCGCCGCGGTTACTGCCAGGGGCAGAACAGCGTGCGCAGGCGCGATGAACGTACCGTCATAGGGCGGGGGACCTTTCGGCGGCCCGGGCGTGAGTGGGGGAACTCAGTCAGTGACGCACCCGGGAAATGGAGGGGATGCGTCCATCATAAGTATTCCAAAGCAAATATTCAGGATTGGCTGGTATTTGACCCCACCCTGACGTGGGAACGAGCAACTCGAAATGTCCCGGACAGCACGACACCCGGTTCGGAAAGGTCCGAACCGGGTGTTGGTGGAAGTCCCAGAATTAGCTGGAGGACTTGCCGAAGTTCTTGAAACGCTGGTTGAAGCGCTCCACGCGACCGGCGGAGTCCATGATGCGCTGCTTGCCCGTGTAGAACGGGTGGGACTCGGAGGAGATTTCAACCTCGATGATGGGGTACTCGTTGCCGTCTTCCCAGGTCTCCGTCTTGGAGGAGGTAGCGGTGGAACGAGTCAGGATGACCTTGCCGGAAGCGAGGTCACGGAACAGCACCGGGTGGTAATCCGGGTGAATTTCAGCCTTCATGGTGTCAACCTTCTGTAGGTGCCTGGATTTTGCCAGGCACGGCGTTGCTCGGATAGTCGGTGTTTTTGGGCGCGAACGCTCCAAGCACCAATCGGCCAGTGTACACCCGCGGTCCGCGCCGGGTCGATTTTCCCTGGCTAGGATGGACGCGTGGTTGCCGCCCCCGCTCATCCCCCCGCCCCCGTGTCCTTCTCCAGCCGACGACGCCGCTCGGTCGCCTTCCTGGGCACCGCTTTGTTGTTGCTCACGGCCTGTTCCGACCAGGCCGAACAAACTCCCGCGCCGGAACCCGAACCCACCGGACCGATCTCAGGTGTGGCCCGTAACGCCGCGCTGCACTCTGTGGATCCCGCCAAGGTGGCACAAGCGCGTGATCTGCCGGAGACCTATCCGGGTAGCTCGGCGAGCGCCGCGGGTGCGGACGCAACCGTCACGCTGCGGGACGGCAAGCCGGGGGAGGACTACCGGCACGGCTCGGTGGGGCTCTCGCTGGAGTCCACGGATCTGGCGGACGAGCGTTTGAACGCGAACAACGCAGACCTGGTGACCATCCTCGATTCACTCCATGAACCCACGTTGCGCTTCGGTGGTAATTCCACGGATCGCCGCTTCTTCTTCACCGCGTCCGATGAACCGATTCCGAAGGATTGGCCCCTCAACGAGGGGGAGGAGATCACCAAGGTCACCCCGGATGATCTGAAACGAGTGGCCAAGCTGACCGAACGCACCGAGACGTCGGTGATCATCAGCGCCAACCTGGCTCGCTACCACCCTGATCGTGCGGGGGAGCTGGCCCGTCACGCCAAGGACGCCTTTGGGGACCGGTTGGTGGGCATCATGGTGGGCAACGAGCCCAATGGTTTCTACCAGGGTAGGGACAACGACCTCACGATCAAGAGCGAGGACTGGGATCAGGAGACCTACGCCAAGCAGCTGACGGCCTACTCCAAGGCCATTCATGAGCGCGTGCCGAATCTTCGCATCGTGGCCCCCGGCGCATATTCGGCTGACTGGTGGAATGCGGCCGCGGAGGCACCGGGTACCGGATCCATGGCCATGGCGGTTCACCAGTATCCGCTCTCCGAGTGCGGTAGTCAGTGGGAGCATCAGATCCCCACCGTGGAGAACGCGGTGGACCCGGAAACCAGGGAGAACGTGGACCGGCTGGTCAGCCAGGCGGCGGAGGATGCGGACGAGCACGAGTTGCCGTTGTGGATTACGGAAACGTCCCTGTCGGCCTGCTCCGGTTCCAACGAGATCACGGAAACACTGGTCGCCGCGGTGCACCAAGCGGAGTACTCCATGCGGGTCCAGGACCTCGGCGTGGAGCGGGTGGCTGCCCATTCGTCTTTGGCACCCTGCAAGGGTGGTGCCCCCATGTCCGTGCTGTGCTCGGACGGAACCCTGGCCAATCCGGGGGAATCCTTTTCCGTACGCGCTAATGGACTGGCCTTGGCGCTGATCGCCAGCATTCCGCAGGGCAACATGGTGGAAACGTCGACCTCCACGGACAACCTCACGAGCTTTGCCGTGGAGCACGGCAACGACACCGTGTCCGTGGTGCTCACCGACTACCGCAATCCCGCCAGCAGCAAGGACCGCACCACGTCCGTCAACCTTCCGTTCGCGGTGGACTACGCAACACAGTCACAGCTGCGAGGTCCCTCGTGGACCTCCGAATACCCGGTCGCGAGCCTCTTCGAGGACCACTCGAACGCAAGCAACAGCCCCAACCCCAGTTCAGGTGCAACGGGAGCCCCGAGTGCAAGTGGCGAGGCGGCGTCGTCGGCGCCCGACTACCCAGCGGACCCGGACGTGGCGCTGAGCGTGGAACGGGCCCTGCAACCGGCGCCCAGTAACGCTGCCAGCGTGGATGGCTACGGCCTGCCGATCACGCCCGCGGGGGAGCGGCCACGCGTGGGTGGGGTGAAGGCCGGCAGCAAAACTGTCGACGTGACATTACCGGCCGGGTCCACCACTGTGCTTACCCTGAAGAAGACGCAGCCGTCCCCGAGCCCCAAGGAGAGCCAATGACCAGCACCCGCAGACACGGCGAATACAAGGTGATGGGCGGCAAATTAGTGGTCGCTGACCTGTCGGTTGTTGACGGACACCTGGCGGACGTGTCGATCAACGGCGACTTCTTCCTGGAGCCGGACGAGGCACTCGATGACATCAACGCCGCGCTGAACGGGCTGGCCGAATCTGCGGCCCCGGATGAGATGGTCGCGGCCATCGAGGCGGCCCTTCCCGCCGACGCCGTGCTGTTCGGTTTCGACGCCCGCGCGGTCGCGATCGCGGTGCGACGCGCGCTGGCCAAGGCCACCGGCTGGGGCGATCACACGTGGGAGGTGATTGCCCCGCAGGTGCGGACCACGCTCGAGAACCTTGCCCTGGATGAGGTGCTCGCTCGCGAAGTGGGTGCCGGTCGGCGCAACCCCACCCTGCGGCTGTGGGACTGGGAAGACCCCGCCGTGGTGATCGGTTCGTTCCAATCGGTGCGCAACGAGGTGGACCCGGACGGTGCGGAGCGGCACGGGATCGAGGTGGCGCGTCGCGTGTCCGGAGGCGGGGCCATGTTCATGGAGGCCGGCAACTGCATCACGTACTCGCTGTACGTACCGCAGTCGTTGGTGGATGGACTGAGCTTCGCCGATTCCTATCCGTTCTTGGACGCGTGGGTCATGCAGGCCTTCCAATCCATGGGGTTGGATGCGCACTACGTGCCGCTCAATGACATCGCCACGCAGCACGGCAAGATCGGGGGAGCGGCGCAGAAGCGGTTCTCCAACGGCGGCATGGTGCACCACGTGACCATGAGCTACGACATCGACGCGGACAAGATGACCGACGTGCTGAGAATCGGCAAGGAAAAACTGTCCGACAAAGGCAACCGTTCGGCCAAGAAACGCGTGGACCCGTTGCGCCGGCAAACCGGCATGACCCGCGCGGATGTCATCTCCACACTCAGCAGTTCATTCACCGAACGATACGACGCGGTACCGGGCGAAATATCCGCTGACGAACTGACGGCAGCACGTGAATTGGTGCAGTCTAAATTCGCGACGCCGGAATGGATCAACCGCGTACCGTAAGATGTGCGAAAGTAACTGCCTGACCGGGGCGGGCACAGCACGACCGAACAACCCCCACACCTCGGAGCGCCCATATGTCCCTGAATGACTTCGACTACCAAGAAGAAGAGCGCAGGCCCCGTAAGAAGCACACCGGCCGCAACATTCTTCTGGTGTTCCTGGCACTGGTTCTGACGGTCGCCGTGGTGGCCGGTTTGTTCGTGTGGAACCTGGGTCGCAACTTCGACCGAGGCTCCAACCCCATTGAATCGGCGTTCCCGGCCGAATCTGAACGTCCCGAAAAGGGCTCCGCGGAGGACGCCGGAACCACGGTCATGCTGCTGGGCTCGGATAAGCGCCCCGAGGGCGAGGACCCCACGGTGACTGGTTCCCGTGCGGACTCCATCATGCTGCTGCACATCCCCGATGACGGTGGCGAGATGTACATCATGTCCATCATGCGTGACACCTGGGTGGACATTCCCGGCGTGGGCGAGGCCAAGATCAACGCGGCCCTCGACCACGGCGGCATGCCGCTCATGGTGCAGACGGTCGAGGAACACTTCGGTACCCGCGTGGATGAAGTGGCTCAGGTGGACTTCGCCGGCTTCGAAGGCCTCACGGACGCACTGGGCGGCGTGACGGTCAACGTTCCCGTGGGCTTCACCAACGACCAGGGCCAGACCTTCCAGCAGGGTCCGCAGGAAATGGACGGTGCTACCGCACTGACCTTCGTTCGTGAGCGCTACTCGTTCCAGGACGGCGATTACCAGCGTGTGCGCAATCAGCGCGCCTACCTGCAGGCCATGATCAACAAGCTGGTCAGCTCCCAGACACTGACCAATCCGGTCAAGATCAACGAAGTGGTCAAGCAGATTTCCCCCTACCTGACCGTGAGTGACGGGCTGACCGCTAACTGGATCGTTCGACAGGCCCCTAAACTGGTGGGACTGAGTAACAGCGACATCCACATGTTCACGGTTCCCACCCAGGGCACCGGAACGTCGGCCGACGGTCAGTCGATCGTGGTTGCCGATACCCAGGCCATGCAGGAGATCGGCACGGCCATTTCCGAAGGCACGCTGGGTGAGTACGTATCCAACCTGCCCGCAGGAGATCAATAACCTCCACGTAACCCGACCCCCGCGGTTCAGCCCACCCAGCCGAACCGATGTCCCCCGTCCCCCTTCCTCTTGACCCCGCGAGAGGCCCATGCAGCCCCCTGAAAAAGACGTACGTCTGCTCCTTCTGACCAGTTCCTACTGGCCGGAGCATTCGCCACCCCAGCGCCGCTGGATGTCGCTGATCCGCAATATGCGCGATCAGGGATGGTTGGTGTCTGTTGTGGCTCCGGTGGCCCACTACGGGCCCGGCCCGGATTACTCCTCGGAGACCAAGGGGCGCGCCTGGCGGGCGCAACCGGGCTTCTTGGGCGAGAAGATTTATCGGGTGCCCCACCTGTTCCTGGGGGACAATCGGGTTTTCAAGCTGGCCAATCAGCTGGTTGGTGCGGCGGGATCGGTGCTGCGGGGCATCGCGACGGGCCGTCAGGACGCGGTGGTGGTCACGGCGCCGTCGTTGCCGCTGTTGGGTTCGGCGCTGTTGGTGGCCCGTTTCAAGGGATTGCCGTTGATTGTCGAGATGCGTGACGCGTGGCCCAATTTGGCCGAGGACGCGTCCCTAGTGCGCGGTGGATCCAAATCGGTGATCAACTGCGCCGTGGAGTACGTGCAGAATCGTGCGGACCTGGTGGTCACGGTGACCGAGGGCTTTGAACGCACGTTGCGAGAACGCGGTGTCGCGGACGTGGTGACGGTGCGTAATGGGATTCAAATGGATCGCACCCCTCGCTTGGAAGCACCGGCGGCAGACCGTGACCGGCTCGAGGTGCTCTACTTGGGCAACCACGGGGAGTCCCAGGCCCTGGATGTCCTCATCCGCGCCGCCGCGCTGGTGGGCGACGATATGCGGCTTACCCTGGTGGGGCACGGTAGCCAGAAACCGGCTCTGCGTCGCCTGGCCATGGAGCTCGGCGTCAACGTCCGATTCTTGCCCCCCGAGTATCGTGAGGCGGTCTTCGCCCGGTACCAGGAGGCCGATTCTCTGGTGATTTCCCTGCGTGATGATTGGAAGTCTTTCGAGGACACCATCCCGTCCAAGACGTACGAGGTTCTGGCAGTGGGCCGGCACATCACGGGCATCGTGCGCGGTGAAGCGGCCAACGTGATCGCGGAGGCCGGCGAAGGCGACATTGTGGAATGCAAGCCGCAGGACATCGCCCGGTTATGGCGCGAGTTGGCCGCTGATCGGTCACGCTTGCGGCCCGCGGGCACAGGACGCGAATGGGTCAAGTCCCACGCCGACTACACAGATCTGTCCCGCCGCTACGGTGACTTGTTGCGTCAGACCATTCGTGAGCACCAATCCCAGCCCCAGCAGTCGGTTTCTCAACGCATTGCTCGCGTGGGCCGCGCCGCCGTAAAGGTGGCCCGGCAATCGCGGCAGTTCCGGAGAAACGCGTGATGCAGAAACCCCTGGCGCGACGCGCCCGCGAGCTAGCAACCAACGCGTGGATCACTGCGTCCACGGTCGCTCACCATGTGACTGATGACCCCGTGGTGTTCTGCTTGCAGGTTTCGCGTCGACTGCGGCCCGCGTGTTCGACCTATCGCTGCGGGGCTGTCCCGTTTACCCGCCGACAGCTTGCCAGCCGCACGCGGGACCGGTCTGCACATCCTGGGTAAAGACGACGCCGCTGCCACCACCTTGCGTTCGGCTGCTGGGACTGCGAGTCCTTCCAGTCGTCGCCGGTGTGCGGAAGTGTCCCTGACCATGGGGGAGGTGGCCCTTACCGAGTCATTGCTCTCCAAGTTACCCGCGTCAACCCGGGGTGCTTCCGCGACCCGGGCACGAGTGAACTGGCACCACGGTGACGTGGATGGCGCCGTGGGCGTTCTTGAGACTGCCCGCTCGGCTGGTACTGCCACCCGCGGAGAACGGTCATTGTTGAAGCGGTTGTCCGCGGAACGGGATCTGCTGGGTTTCTTTGAGCCCGAACTACCCGCGGTGGGAACCTACGAACCTCGGCCGAACACAGTGCTGTACGCCGTGACCAACTCCTTGCCCCACACCGCCAGCGGCTACGCGCAGCGCACACACTCGCTATTGAGCGCCATCAAGGACGAGGGTTGGGCCGTTCACGCGGTGACCCGCCCCGGCTACCCGGTGCAGGTGGGCAAGATACTGGCCCGCGGCACGGACGTGGTGGACGGAATTCCGTATCACCGGATCCTGCCGCTCAACCTGGCGCCCACTGCGACCGGGCGCGTGCAACAGCACGCTGAAGCTTTACTCCGCTTGGCTCTCGAGGTGCGTCCCTCCCTTCTGCACACCACCACGCACTACGTGAACGCGCTAGCTGTGCGAGCTGTGGCGGAGGCCCTGTGTATTCCGTGGACCTATGAAGTGCGTGGACTGCTGGCGGATACGTGGGCGTCCACCAGGTCACCGGAGGCGCTACAGTCCACTCGCTATGACCGGTTCCAAGCGCGCGAGGCGCAGGCGCTTCAATCTGCTCACGATGTTGTCACGCTCGGAACACACATGGCCGATCGGGTCCGAGAGATCGCCGGAAACTCGTCATTGTCCGTGCGCCTGGCTCCCAATGGCGTGGGCGGCAGTTCACGGACGAGCCGGGGGAGAAGGCAAGCGCGCGGCGTCGTACCGGGCTGCCGCTCGAGAGATTCCTGGTGGGGACCGTGACCTCGGTGGTCGACTACGAAGGCCTGGACGATCTAGTGCGTGCGGTGGACATTGCCCGCAAGAGCGTGCCGTCCATTCTCGCGGTGATCGTGGGGGACGGTGTGGCCCGCCCGGGACTGCAACAACTGGTCTCCGACCTGGGAATTCAAGACCATCTGAAATTTTGTGGACGAGTTGATCGATCCGAAGCGGTTGAGTACTTCAGGTCACTCGACGTGTTCGTAGTACCGCGTAAGGATCGCACCGTGACCCGCGCGGTGACGCCGCTGAAACCGGTGGAGGCACTGGCCTCCCGGACAGCGGTGGTAGCTAGCGACCTGCCCGCTTTGCGTGAAGTGATTGACCACGGTGTGACCGGATTGCTGACCCCGCCGGATGATCCGGAAACGTTGGCCGCGGCGTTGCTCGAGTTGGCACGTGACCCGCAGACCCGCGAAAGGCTTGCCAGGGCAGGCCGGGAGTGGGCGCTGGAAAATCGCACGTGGGCGGTGACCGCGAAAGAGACCGTGACGCGGTACGGTGAAATGACTGGGCGAACCCCCGCGCCCCAGAACGACCGCATCCTGACCCCCGAGGAGACGCGTGAGCGCCAGAGTTGAGCCGTTTAACCCCGAGCGGCTTCAGGCAGTTGGTGCCCGACCGCCGTTGGGCGAGTACTTGCGTGATCTGTGGGGTTCGCGGCACTTCATCATGTATGACGCCAAGGTGCGCTTGGCCGTCAGCCAGGATCACACGTTCTTGGGCAAGGTTTGGATCGTTCTCAATCCCATTTTGCTGGGACTAACCTTCTTTGTGGTCTTTGGTCTGCTCCTAAGAACTGGTCGAGGAATCGACAATTTCCTGGCCTTCCTGTTGATCGGCCTGATCATGTTCCAATACAGCAGCCGCTCCGTGGTGGCTGTCTCTAAATCGATGTATTCGGGTAAAGCTCTGGTCCGTGGATTCATGTTTCCGCGTGCGGCGCTCACGTTGTCCATTGTGATGAAAGACGCGATGACCCAGGTCTACGCGCTACTCGCGATGATCGTGATGGTCATGGTCATTCCGCCCCACGAAACTCCAACTTGGACCTGGCTCTTGGTCATTCCCGTGTTCCTGCTGCAAACCCTGTTCAACTGGGGATTGGGCATGTTGCTGGCTCCTGCCGTGAACAAGGTGCCCGACGTGGCCAATCTCCTGTCGTTCTTCATGCGCTTGTGGATGTACTCGTCTGGGATTTTCTATGACCCCTCACGCTTCATCGAAGACCCGCGGGTCCTGGCCATTTTCCACTTCAACCCGCTGTACCAGGTGCTATCGATCTCTCGAGAACTCATCATGGATGGAACCGTGCCTGGCTGGGCCTCATGGGCTGTCCTCATAAGCGCAAGCTTGGTTCTGGCGATCGCAGGCATTCTCGTGTTCTGGCTCAACGAAGAGAGCTATGCCGATGAGCGTTAACCGTCATGCGCAGTCCGAGGCAGCCGCGGGCCGGCATGGACGAGCGCCACGCAATCCGGCCGTGGTCATCGACAACGTGACCATGGTCTACAACGTGACCTCCACCGGCGGCGGGGAAGAAGTTCCGGTCGCGGCTCCTGTTCGATGGGCGCGGAAAGCTCTGGGTCGGCCACCCGTTGTCAAGAATCAGGCCCTCACGGATATCACTCTCGCAATACACCAGGGTGAGTTCGTGGGCTTCATTGGTCGGAACGGTTCGGGCAAGTCGACCCTGATGAACATCGTGGCCGGACAAATGAATCCCACAATTGGGCGTGTGTATTCCGTGGATACGCCGGTGAAGCTTGGGGTCAATGTGTCTCTGGTGCCGGCGCTGTCCGGTGAAAAGAACATACGCCTGGGATGTTTGGCACAAGGAATGCACCCGGACCGGGTGGATGAGATTTTGCCTGACCTTGTTGAAGTGGCAGCCCTGGGGAACGCGATTCACTGGCCGATGAAGGCATATTCATCCGGTATGGCTGCCCGGCTGCGGTTTGCCGTGGCAACGGCCACGGATCCGCATATTTTGATCCTTGATGAGGCGCTCTCAACCGGTGACGCCCAGTTCCGTGAACGCGGTCAGAAACGCATGGCAGAAATTCGGGAGCAGGCCGGCTGCGTCATGTTCGTGTCTCACTCCATGTCCGAAATCAGGGACATGTGCACCAGGGTCGTCTGGCTGGACCAAGGTGACCTCTTGATGGACGGTGACCCGAAGACCGTGACCGCAGAGTACGAGGCGTTCATGAAGGACCTCGCGGCGGGTAACAATTTCGCCGCGCGGGCCCGCAAAGAGCAGCTTCAATCCGACTTCGTCAGAACCGAACTCCGCGAGGTGCAATGGTGACCCCCAGACGATCGCAACGAAACCTCAGGACCGAAATCTGGCACTTCCGGAACGGGGGAGTGTCGCAGTGGCGCAAGTATCGCAGGCGGGCGTCGCTACCAGCCGGGCCGTCCGCAGGAGCCGTTGAAGGCCTTCGCAAGACCATCAGTTTCACGCCCCAGGAATGGCCCGATCGAGCGCCAGTTCGTTCCGACCTCACGGTCGCTGTGATACTTGACGACTTTTCCGCGCGGGCCTTCCAGTATGAATGGAACCAGATCGCGTTGTCGCGTGACGGGTGGAAGTCTGAACTGGCGGCGCAACCCGTGAATCTCTTGTTTGTAGAGTCGGCCTGGCACGGTAACGGTGATGACTGGCAGTACCAGCTCACCGGGACGAGCGGGGTCAAGGACTCCATCAAGGAATTGGCCACCCACTGTAGGGAGCAGGGCATTCCCACGGTGTTCTGGAACAAGGAAGACCCGCCACACTATGAGGACTTCTTGGAGTGCGCGAGACTTTTCGACCACGTCTTCACCACCGATGTGAACAAGATCCCCGACTACCACCGGGACCTCGGGCACGACCATGTTTCTGTTTTGCCGTTCGCCGCTCAACCCGCAGTTCACAACCCCTCGCGTCCCCGGAACGGCTTTCACGAGCGCGACGTCGCATTTGGCGGCATGTACTTCGCGCACAAGTTCCCTGAGCGCCGGGAGCAAATGGATCTGCTTCTGGGCGGTGCAGATGATGTGAGCCCCAAACTGCAGACGGGCCTCGAGATCTTCTCTCGTTACCTGGGCGATGACGATCGATACCAGTTCCCGGCACCGCTGGACCAGCGGGTGGTCGGGTCTCTGACCTACGACCAGATGCTGACCGCTTACAAGGCGTACCGAGTTTTCTTGAACGTGAATTCGGTGATTGATTCACCGTCCATGTGCGCGCGACGAATTTTCGAGATCACCGCGAGTGGCACGCCTGTTGTCAGCACTCCGTCTCGAGCCATTCGTGAGTATTTCACCGAGGATCAGTTGGCAGTTGTGGGGGATCGAGAGCACGCCGCAGACGTCGTCCGCGCTCTCGTGCGTAGTCCTGAACTTGCCGATCGTATGGTCCACCGCGCGCAGCGAGAAGTGTGGAACAAGCACACGTACGGTCATCGCGTAGAGCAAATTCTCCAACGAGTTCTGCCTGAGAAGGTTCGTCCACGAACACGGCCGACGGTTTCGATCTTGTTGTGCACCAACCGCCCCCATAGGGTCGCCTCTGCTCTCCAAGGGTTCGCGACACAGGAGAATGTCGACCTGGACGTTGTAATGGTGGCTCATGGATTCGATCCGAGTGCCGACCATATACAGGACGCGATCGCCACCAGTGGCATTGACCGTGTCACGACCATCGCGGCAGGCTCCGAGTTGACACTCGGAGAATGTCTAAATCTTGCGGTTGAGGCGTCCACGGGTGAAATTCTAGCCAAGATGGACGACGACGATTTTTACGCTCCGCGGTATCTCGCAGATCTGCTCGACGCCTGGTGTACTCCGGCGCGGATATGGTCGGGAAACAGGCCCACTACATGTACGTGGAGTCCCAGAACGCGACACTTCATCGGTTTGGCCACCGAGAACACCGCTTCACGGACTTCGTCATGGGCCCCACGATCACCGGATATCGCCGTGTCTTTGATCAGATTCCATTCCAGCGCCGAAATGCCGGAGAAGATTCATCATTCTTGGCTGCAGTAGTAGAAGCAGGCTTCTCGATTTACTCGGCTGATCGTTTTAATTTCGTGCAACGTCGTGGCTCCGATGGGCACACGTGGCAAGTTTCGGATGCGGGCGTTCTCTCAACCGGAGACGTGGTCATGTTCGGGGACAATTCGTTGCATGTGACAGTATAATTTCGGTGGGCCAAAGGCTTTCGACCCAAGAAACACCTGACCGGGCATATATTGCCGTGTGGTCAGTCGTAGTCGTCTCAGTAAGGTGAGGTAATGAGTAAATCCTTGGAAGTTGTTTTTGTCGGACTCGGATACATCGGTCTTCCCACCGCCGTGGTCATGGCCAATCATGGAATGCGTGTTCACGGCGTTGACGTCAATGCCTCCGCCGTAGAGCGCATCCAGCGTGGCGAAGTCACCATCGTTGAACCCGGGTTGGAAGAACAGCTCAAGAAGGCTGTCGATAGTGGTCAGCTCACCGCCTCCACCGAGATGCAGCAGGGCAACGCGTTCGTCATTGCGGTTCCCACCCCCTTCAAGGACAACTACGAAGGCGACCTGTCGTACATCATGTCCGCAGCAGAGTCGATTGCTCCTCAGCTGCGAGGCGACGAAGTGGTCATCCTCGAATCGACCTCCCCGCCCAAGACAACACAGAAACTTGCGGACAAGATCCTGGAACTGCGCCCGGATCTCTCCGTCGACGGTGCAGACGGCAAGCCCGTGATCCACTTTGCTTACTGCCCCGAGCGCATCCTTCCTGGTAAGGCGATGGAAGAGCTCATTAGCAATGACCGCATTATCGGCGGTCGCACTCCCGAGGCCGCTCGCCGCGCAACCGAGGTGTACGCCTCGTTCTGTGAGGGCGAATTGCTCGCGACGGACGATGTGACTGCGGAGATGGCCAAGCTCACCGAGAACTCCTTCCGCGATGTGAACATCGCATTTGCCAATGAGCTTTCGTTGATCTCTGACAACCTGGGAATCGACGTGTGGGAGCTCATCGAGCTGGCTAACCATCACCCCCGTGTCAACATCCTGCAGCCGGGCCCCGGCGTGGGTGGTCACTGCATCGCCGTGGATCCCTGGTTCATCGTCTCTTCTGACCGCGAGAACTCCAACATCATTCGTACGGCTCGTGAGGTCAACGACGGCAAGCCCAAGTGGGTTATCAACAAGGTCGACGAAGCTGTTAAGAACATCGACTCTCCGGTGATCGCGGCTCTGGGTCTGGCATTCAAGCCCAACATCGATGACCTTCGCGAGTCACCGGCACTCAACATCACCAAGGATTTGGCCGAGCATGTTGACCACGCGACTGTGTTGGCTGTCGAGCCCAACGTCAGCGAGTTGCCCAAGGCACTGCAGAGCATGTCCAATGTGGAGTTCGCAGAATATGCGGATGCCATCGAACGCGCGGATGTCGTTCTGCTGCTCGTGGATCACGATGAGTTCAAGACTATTCCCGCCACAGCACTCAAGGGAAAAACTGTAGTGGACACCAAGGGTCTCTGGCGGTGATTCTCCGCACGGCGGTGGGGTCTGCCCACCGCCGTAACCCGTTACAACCTTGAGCTAGACCACGGTTACCCCGAACCGTTGAGCGACCCCCCCACCAGGAGCACCCCCGATGCATCCCGATGAACGGCGCGATCCGCGTCATCTCAAAGAACTCGTGTACGCCCAAGTGGCGAGAGAACCACGAGCTACTTTCGATGCTCTGGAACGTGCGAACGCGTCAGTGCGTGACCTGCAAGCAAAGGCCAAAGCACAGAACTCGAAATTGGTCACCCTCACGCGTCAGCAAAAGGCTCTCGCTGAGGAGAATCGCAAGCTCGCCGAGATCGTGGCGGAGTACCGCGAAGCAGAGACGCATCAAAAGGTGACGACGGAGGCGCTGACACCCGTTTTGACGGAGGCGGAAGCAGAAGCGGAGGCAACTAGCCAGACGGAAAATACAGGGATTCCTAGTGAGCTGGGCCCTTTGGACTCCGTTGCGGCTGAGCAGCTCTCACGCATCCCTGACGTCTTGAACGAATTCGGCGATCAAGAAAATTCGGACGGCTCGAACAAAGTGCCAGCGAGCACGGGTGCCCCCGATACATCGGCTGAATCCGAGACTAACAAGCTCGTAGACCAAACTGCGACGGAACCAGTCAAGCCGATCGGGCAAATGGACACCCGGGAGCTGCTGACGGCCTTCGAGCATGCGCCCAGCCCGGCCCTGCTCGGAGGTTGTCTCAACCGACTGTGGTACCGCGAGGGTGAGATCGACCGAACCGCTCGGTTGATCGAGGAGAACCCGGACCTGGTCAATACGCTAACGGGCAAGCAGCAGGAACTGGTCCGCCGAATCACAGGAACATTGACTCTGCGGGATCAGCTTCCGAAGCTTCTGCCGGTGCGCGTACAAGGCGCCGCTTACGTCCCGGAAATAAAGCGAGTTCTATACTGCGCGTATTCCACGCCCATCTTCCACTCCAATGGCTACAGCATGCGCACTGAGGGGGTCGTGGCGGGGCTCAAGTCCACGGGTGTGGACGTTGCTGTGCTGGCACGCGCCGGTTACCCCTGGGACACAGTCACCGCCTCGGACAAGCCTCGCCCACGCCGCCACGTGGTCACGCGCACGGAGTGGATTGGGTTCACTTACCCGAGGGAGACGTCACCGCGCAGGGCCCGCACGAGTACGTCAACGTAGCCGCAGATGCTGTGGTACGTCAGGCAAAGCTATCTCGCCCATCGGTGATTCATGCTGCGTCCAACTACATCAATGCGCTGCCTGCGCTAATCGCGGCGCGTCGACTTGGCATCCCCTTCGTCTACGAAGTCCGTGGACTGTGGGAGGTGACCGAGGCCTCCGCCAAGGAGGGCTGGGAGGCCACCGAACGCTATAGGAATCAGGCATTCCTCGAGTCATTCGTAGCTAAGGAAGCTGACGCCGTCCTGGCCATCACTCAGGAGACCAAGGACGAACTGGTACGACGAGGGGTCCCGGCAGAGCGCATTTCCCTATTGCCCAACGGCGTAGACATCAACACTTTCTTGCCGCTTCCGCGCGACGAAGAATATGCGAAGAAGCGCGGTATCCGCACCGACACACCTGTGATCGGTTTCGCTGGTTCTTTCGTGGGCTACGAAGGTCTTTATTCGCTGCTTCAAGCTGCCAATATTCTCCGAGGACGCAAGGTGGACTTCCAGGTCGTCATTGCGGGGGCCGGGGGAGTCTACGACGAACTCAAGACCTACCAGACCCGCAACGGGCTCAAGGGCCTAGTCAAGTTCACGGGCAGGCTGCCGTCCGAAGAGATTCCGCGACTGATGAGTTGTTTCGACATTGTGGCCTGCCCGCGCTTGAGCCTGCCCGTCACGGAGATGGTCTCTCCTCTCAAACCGCTGGAGGCGTTTGCAGCTTCCAAGCCCGTGGTTCTCTCGGACGTGTCCCCGCATCGTGTTCTTGTTGGCGCTGAAGAGAATCAGACAGAGGGACCGCGGGGTATTCTGAGTCAGGCAGGCAGCCCGAAGTCCCTCGCCAACGCATTGCAGGAGCTCATCCAGAACCCTGAGAAACGTGTGGCTATGGGCCAGGCGGGACGGCTCTGGGCCGTGGACGAGAGACAGTGGACTGAGCTGGGAAGCGTCGTGCGCATCGCATACGCGGCCGCCACCGAGGAACATCGCAAGAACGCAGTTCCTTCCCGGCCAGTGACTGAGCTCCGGATTGGCTTGATCGCCGACCAGTTCACGACGGAGACGCTGCGACGATCCGCAACTATCGTGCCCTTGGGCGTGGAGACATACGCAGAGCAGATCGGCACCGAGCAACTGGACCTGGTCTTCATTGAGTCCGCGTGGAGCGGCAACGAGGGGGACTGGCACCGTAAAGTGGGCTACTACTCGGACGAGGAACACCAGACCTTACGTGATCTCTTGACCCGTTGCCAGGACGCTGGGGTGCCCACGGTCTTTTGGAACAAGGAAGATCCGGTCCACATTAACCGTTTCCGCAAAACTGGCGCGTTGTGCGATCACGTGTTCACCACGGACGCGGACATGATTCCCGAATATCTGTCCCAGGCGCGCAGCATCAGCCGAGGCAGGTCATATACCGCGTCCTCGTTGCCGTTCTACGCACAGCCGGCTATCCACAATCCACTGCCGGGGGCGAGACCCCTGGAGAACACCGTGGCCTATGCTGGGACGTTCTACGGGGAGCGCTATGCTGCCCGATCCAAGCAACTTGCTGATCTGTTGCGGGTGGCCAAGCCATACGGTCTAGCGATCTATGACCGACAGCTGGCCCTTGCCGATTCCCCTTACCAGTTCCCCGCCGAGTTCCAATCGTCGGTGCGCGGTGCCTTGCCCTATGACCAGGTAATCGACAGTTATCGCGCACATGCAGCCAGCCTCAACGTGAATTCAGTGGCCTATTCCCCCAGCATGTTCTCTCGCCGAGTGGTCGAAATCGCGGCGTGCGGAGGTGCGGTCATTTCCGGCTGGAGTCGCGGCGTGGCCGAGACATTCGACGGTGCTATCCCGTGCACAAACAACATCTACTACTCCAACGCATTGTTGTCCGCTTGGACCAAAGACCCGCGCGAACGACTGTCCGAGGTTTGGCTCCAGCTGCGCACCGTGCTGCGGTCACACACGGTCGACACAGCTCTGATAGTACTGGCCCGCACTGCAGGCCTGGCTGTGTCGGGACTCTCGTTACCCTCATGGGGCGCGGACGTGGCGCCGCAGCAGGTCGACGACGTGCTCCGGCAGTCCTTACCCGCGACTGTGGTGCGCCTCATTGGTGATGTGGAAGTTGCTCGCGCGAAGCTTGAATCGAACGGTATTCGGGTGCTGAGCGCCTCGGACGAGATCCCCAGCGACATCGATTTCTGGGGTTCGTTCCCGGAGCATCCCTCTCGGACGTGGGTCGAGGACTTGTTGCAGACCACCCGCTGGGGTGACTGGGAGAAGCTCATTGCTTCATCGTTCCAGCCGGGAACCGATGCGCGCCGATTCGCGAACCCCGGGGAAAACGTTGCCTCCACCTCCGGGCTGGTAGCTAGGCATCTCCTGAACGGGGCATCGGTTTCAGATGTTCTGGCCCAGGCAGTTCCCTCCACCCTGACGATGACTGTCCCCACAGCCGACGTTCCATCGCGCGCACTACAGCCCGCTGGGTTGTCGGATAATTTGTCCGATCTGGGTACAGTGCTGGTTGCTGGCCACGATCTCAAGTTCGCAGACTCCTGGATTGAGCACCTGCGGTCCCAGGGGACGAATGTGCTTGTCGACCAGTGGAGGGGACACGGGCAGCACGACGAGGCCCGCTCCAAGGAACTCCTGGCTCAGGCGAACACGGTGTTCTGCGAATGGGGTCTGGGCAATGCCATCTGGTACTCGAAGAACATCGGGGAATCTCAGCGCCTGGTGGTCCGCGTACACGCTCAGGAGCTGCGCGGCCCCTACTTGCGCAAAATACGCCATCGGGCAGTCGACCAGTACATTTTTGTGAGCGAGCTAATGCGCAAGGCAGCCATCGCGAGTCACGGCGTGCCAGGCTCCAAGACGGCGGTGATCCCGAACATCGTCCACGGAAATGCTTTGGCACGGCCCAAGCTAGAGAGCGCGACTAAGACCGTGGGGTTCGTGGGCATGGTGCCCCAACTCAAGCGCATGGACCGAGCTGTCACTGTGATTGAGGTATTGACACGGAGTGACCCAGAATTCACTCTACGGATCAAGGGCAAGCGTCCGGAGGACTACCCATGGATGCACCAGCGCCCGGACGAAATGGCTTGGTACGGCAAATGTTACGACCGCATCGACGCACTCAACGAACAACTCGGGCGCGAAGTCGTGCAGTTCGATCCGCACGGTGATGACATGGCCGAGTGGTACCGAGGTGTGGGTTACGGCATTTCCGTAAGTGACCATGAGTCTTTCCACCTGACGCTACCGGACGTCGCGGCTTCCGGAGGTTCCCCCGTGGCTCTGGATTGGCCCGGTGCTGACCTCATCTATCCCCGAGACTGGTTGGTTTCCTCTCCGGAAGAAATCGCCCAGCGAGTTCTGCACCTGTCCGAGGACGGGGACGCCCGATCGAAATTCAATTCGAGTGCTGCTCACTTCGTGGCGCGCAACTTTGACGAGTCCCAAGTTTTCGCTCGGCTCGACCAGACACTCACCCGCCAGACGCAAGGAGTAGACGTTTGAACGACGCCGCCCCCCAGGACTCCTCGACCGACCGGAATGCCCCGGAAGTGTCAGTGAACTCTTGGTGACCCAAGCTCGCGAAATCCACGCGCTCAGTAAGGAGTTGGCCAAGAGTTACGAGAAGGAACTTACCTTCTTCAAGAACCTCGAATCCAGAGACAAGCTGCTCAAGTCTGTGGAGAACAAGCTCATCAAGAAGATCTGGTGGCTTGAAACCGAGCGGCGGCAACTCATGGAGCGAGAGGAACAGCTGACGGAGCGGATTAGCAAGCTCGAATCGGATCTCGAACGAACCCGCAACTCCAAACTCGGCAAGGTCCAGCGTCAGGTGTGGCGCGCACGAAAGGTGGTCCGGTCATGACGCTGAATAAGCAACAGGTCAAGCTCCGTAGTGCCAAGGTCCGTGAGCGGATCCAACAGCTTGAGCTGAAGAAAGAAACAGCGGTGGAGGGTATCCGGTGGTACCGCTCGCAGTCGTTCAAGACGCACCTGGGACAAGGCCATGGTGACCGTCTAGCCCCGAATGTTGACTCCGATCAGTACACCGAAATCCTGTCAAACAACGGTCGCGCGGAGCACGTGCAGGAACTGGTGTTGGCATCCCGGTCGTTGCCCGATCACGCAGGAACGCGCGCTCTGACGCCGCACCCGGCTCGCGTGGCGATGATCGCGGACACTTTCCTCTATGAGACGTTCGAGGGCACCGCGGCCATCATGTACGTAACGCGCGATAACTTCCGCGAGGTCGCACGGAACTCCGACGTCCTGATCCTGGCTTCCACGTGGAGGGGCCGCTTTCAGGACTGGATCGGCACCACCAACGTCAACGGCAGAGTGATCCGCGAGGTCATTCCCGAGTTCAAGGCCGCCGGCGTGCCGGTGATCTTCTACTCGAAGGAAGATCCGCCTAACTACTCGGTCTTTCTGCCGCTAGCCCGGCGCGCGGACGTCATCTTCACTTCGGCGCAGGAGAAGATTCCCAGCTACCGCAAGGACTGCCCTGAGGTGGAGCACATCGAAGCGATCACCTTTGGTGTCAGCCCGTTTCTGCATACTCCAGTGGGATCCCGACGAGAACGTCGACAGGAAATCATGTTCGCCGGTTCGTGGCTCACCCACAAATATTCAACCCGACAGAAGCACGGTCGAATGCTCTTCGATGGTGTGATCGATTCCGGTCGTGACCTATTGATCGTGGATCGTAACTCCACCTTAGGGATTTCGAAGTACCAGTACCCCCAGCAGTACCTGGACCATGTGGGCCCGGGGATTGAGCACAAGGACCTCATGAAGGTCCAGCGCATGCTGGATGTTCAGTTGAACCTCAACTCCGTGGGTGGTTCACCCACAATGTACGCAAACCGTGTAGTGGAGCTGCAGGCCATGGGTTCCTTCGTGGTATCCAACTACTCGTTGGCCGTCAACGACAACTACCCCGAAGTGCAACTCATCGATTCGGCCGAGGAGGTGCCGTTCGTATTGGACGCAATGCGGGGAGACACTCTCTACCGCGCGCAAAACGACGGCCTGCGTCGCGTATGGGAGCACGACACCGCGTGGCAGCGCATGGCGCAGTTGCTTAATTCGGTGGGGGCACCGGTTGCCGCTACCTCGGAACGCACAGCTCTGGTACCGGTGGCGGGTACCGATGTGGAGCACGTCCGGCGCGTGGCGGGAAATCAGACCGCGCCGGTTGATGTCCTGAACACGGATGAGATCGCTGCGCGTCGCGCTGAATACGACATTGTGGTGCCCATCGCCGAGGACCATGAGTACAGCAGCGTGCACGTGCGCGACCTGCTTAACGTGTTTCGCTACGCGGACGTAGACATCGCGACCAAGAACGGCAGCGAGACAAATAGCGTGGTCACCCCCAATGATGACCATGAGTTGGTGCGAGAGGCTGCGTCGGCCGCACGAAGTGCCCTTCGCACAGTCTCCGACGATGACGCATTGAGTCGCTGGCTCGAGACGGGCCAGGTTGCCGGAAATGCCTATAGCACGAGCCCGTTTGGCGCCGGGCCAAAGGGCATGGAAAGCATCCAGCTGCAGGACACCGCCGCGCCCGAACTGTCCGTAGTAGTGCCGGTGTACAACAACGGGAAGCACCTGGTCTCCAAATGCTTCCGGTCGCTTCAGCGATCCACGATATTCGATCGCATGGAAATCCTATTGATCGACGATGGCTCGACGGACGGCTACACGCCGCAGGTGGTGCGTGAGTTAGCCGACCGGTACGTGAACGTACATGCGCACTTCTTTGAGACTGGTGGGTCGGGTAGCGCCTCGCGCCCCCGCAACGAGGGGCTAAAGCTCGCGAAAGCGCCGTTCATCACTTACCTGGACCCGGACAACGAAGCTCTCAACGATGGCTACCGAGTGCTCCTGGAACGGGTGAAAGAACTCAAGGTCCAGTTCGCGATCGGTAATATGGTGAAACTGACTTCTTCTCGCAAGGACGTAAACAATGCCGCCTTGCTCAACAGCCGGCTCCCCAAGGATCCTGTGGGCGGACGGATGGTTCCCGATAACGTCATGGAGCTGACCAAGTTCCAGCCAATGAGTATCCAAGCACTGGTGGCGGACACCGCTTGGTTGCGGTCAATCGGTCTCCACCAGCCGCTGGGCGCGCTGGGACAGGATTCGCTCGCGTTCCAGCAGATGCTCCACGGCGCTCGGAGGATCGCCACAGTCAAACTGCCGATCCACGTGTACTACGGGGCGGTGTCCAACTCCATGGTCAACACCGTGGGACCGGGCTTCTACCGTAAGTATCTTCCCATGGAGCGCTACCGCAGGGAGTGGCTGGATCGAGACGGGCTGTTCGAGGATTATTGTCGCCTGCGGGTGGACCCTTTCTTCAATGGCTGGCTGGTGCAGAAGTTCAATAGATTCGTGTCGCCCGAGCATAAACAGGAATGCCGCGCGCTCCTAGACGACCTGTGCGCCATCTACAACGTGCAGTTGGCCCACGAGGACCCCAACGACTTGGAATCACCTCTTTACGTGATAGTCCGCGAGAGTGAGGAGCAGCCAGTGCCCGAAGACATCTCCGCGGACATCGAAGCCCAGCGCTCGGACCTGGATGCGGAGGTCTGACGCCGCGTGAGTGAATCCTTCAACCGCGTAGCTCTCTTACAGCAAATTCGCCTGGATGACGATAGCCGCGAAGACGACCGGCAGGTCGCTTTCGAACTGATCAGCGGTCGCCTTTCGTTGAGGGGACACACGTGGGAGTTACCCGTTCATCCCCACTGGTCAGTGGATCCCTTTCAGGATCCGCTGTGGCGAGCTGAGTACCAGTCATTGACGTGGCTGGCACCCCTGCGGCGACAGGCAACCGAGGGTGATGATGACGCTCTACAGGCCTGGTGGTGGCTGGCCTCAGTGTGGTTGGAATCCCTGAATCGACTGGAGCCCGGGGAAGGGACACCCTGGCTCGGGGACAGACCAGGAGATCGATTGGCTGAAATTGTTCGTGGATTGTCAATCGTGGGACCGCAAGGATGGTTATTGGATGCAATCAACGTTCACATAACGTATCTAACTCACCAAGTCCCGGCACAGGAACAATGGTTGGCAGGGGAAGCACTGCTCGTGGCCGCTGCGGCCTTCTCCAGTTCCAACGTGGAGCGTAAAGCTGGAGAGATTCTGGCAAGCGCTCTTCGTGAGGTTACGCACCACCAAGTTGGTAATGTGACGCCTGACGCAACTCACGTCATGCAGTGCCGTCAGAATCTCCAGCGAATTCGGAGACGACTTCTAATAACCGATGCTGCCGTTCAAGGCATCGAAGAAGCGGAAAAGAAGCTCACTTACTTGCACGAGTTGGCCATGGAGCACGAATCACGCCGCGCTTACCACGTTCCCCAATATCCGGAAATCGGCATCTTGGTAGACAATCAAGGCTGGATTACTTTTAGGTTTGGAGAATACCAGGAACTGATTCACCAACGGCATTCCGAATGGCAAAATCCAGAAACTCTAGGATCGATCACCTACAGCCACAGCGGCATCAACTGGATTGACGATGATGGTAAATACCATCATCGCCCGGGGCCCGGCAGGACGATGGTCGAACAACCGGAATACCGTAACCTGCTTCTTCCGCGGGAAGTAACAGACCCCCAATACGACTACCTTGTTGAAGTGCGTAGGGAAGAACATGCCGGGTTTATCTTCCTGGTACTTTCGACGCCCCAGCCCTCTTCCTTCGGTCGTCGGCGCGCCATCCTCCTGACCGCCAGTGATGGTGTGGCCTTCATTTATGATCAGAACGAATCTCAGCACGAGGAAGCTCATCTCGCCTGGCACTTGGGCAAGAACATCACCTGCCGCAATTACGGAGACTGGAATCTACTAGAATATCAAGGGAAATCGGCATATTTGGAATCTTTTATCGAATCTGATGAACGAATTCGATCTTCCCATGATCAAGTTTCCACTCATACCTCAAACGACGACTTAAGCTCCGCGTCACTGACGAGGAACAGTTTGAAATTCCATGTTCCTCAAGGGGAGGCCGGGACTGTCATTTCGCCATCTCGAATTCATAGGCGAGCTGCAGTTTCAAGGATCTTACGCGCGATGAAAAATGCCGTCGCGGAAGATACTCCTATAGTCTTAGACGACGATGATTTGCACGGTCTGAGTAGCGTGGCACGTGCTAAGAACACGTTTTCAGTTGATTTCTATAAGACCGCAAACAACGACCTCATCGCACAATGCGATCACATCAGCGCCAAATATGCATTCCATCTACTGAGGGGACAAGAGGTCGTTTATAAGTCCAACTATCAGACTGAAAATAGAATGCTGTTCAGTACACTGCCGGCGGGGCTCTACAGGGTCAAGGTGTTCGCTGCAACTGGTCAAGGCCGACTTTCTGCACTTTCCGGTGGCGTGCGAATCTCGAAGGGTAGGTAAAAAGTGTCTGATACTAGGATTGACTCCGTTCATACCAAGGTGAGCGATTGGTTCCAGCTGCGGGTCATTGCCAAGGGAAACGCGCAATTATACGCTTGCTACTTGATGCGAGCGCACGAAGTCGTCCAGAAAATTCCGTACTCACATGATGCGGATTGGACCTTCAATGTTCTACAACCCGGTGAGTACCGTGTACGTGTCTTCGGGAAGAATCCGGGTGGGGATCCCGTGATCAGCTCGTCGCCCACTATCAAATTGAACGGTTTGGCCTCCGGGCCACGGCAAACTGATAGTAGTCCGATATATTTTCTCGGTGTCAATCGGATGACAGTTCTTGCTGCGTTGATCTGTAATAGGCGTCGAAAAGTTGCAGGATTCATTCTGCCCAGAAATTTTACTGGCACAAAGTCATCAGTCCTGGGCTGGCCAGTCTATGATTTGACACACTTACCCGTAGGTACAACATGGGCCCCTAAAGGTACGGATTCCACATTTTACGAAAATATTGTGGCACAAGAGTATAATTGCACCCCCGGCTCCCATGATGTCCTTTCGCAGGAGATGAACCAGATATCAGCAATTGATCTGTATCGCATATCACACGACCTGTTCAAGCTTGGCTTGATTAGTGAGGCAGGTTTTATCCAGGGGTTTATCCAGTCCAAGTATAATTCACGTGTGCCATATGAGGCGCAGATTGGAACAGGGACTCGACTGGGAATTGGTGGGGTAGGGGCGGTAATTCACCCCAAGTCAGTCATAGGAAAAAATTGCGTTATCGGTCAGCAGGTAACCATTGGTGGCCGGGTCAATGGCACTGGATTCCCTGTCATAGGCGACAATGTCTTCATTGCTCCTGGAGCGAAAATATTGGCCGGTCCCATCGGGAGTAACGTGGCCCTTCACAGATGAGCATGGGTAGGGGTCTTGCGCCACGGCCGGTGTCCGCCGGCGGCGAGCAG
>NZ_AJXN01000152.1 GCF_000286355.1 Kocuria atrinae C3-8
TCCGGGCAGATTGCGCCGTCGCATTCCTCCACCCTAACGGCCGGGAGCACGCCGACGGCGCTCGCGAACCAACCAGCCCCGCCGCCCCTGACAGCCCCACCGCCCGACCATCACACCGCACAGCAATCGTTGCGGCGCAGCTCGGCCAGGCGAGGAGCCTTCCCTAGACTGAGTCCATGACAGCGCACACCTCCGGTTCCAAGTCCCCCACCACCGGCTCGGCCGAAACACCCTGGCAGCGCATGGCCGCCGGCGGCGGGCTCCTGGATGCTTCTGGACAGTTGCGTTCCACGGTCTTCGAGGAAATGACGGCGCTGGCCCAGCGCACCGGTGCCGTGAACCTCGGACAGGGCTTCCCGGATTTCCCCGCACCCGAACGCATGGTCGACGCCGCGTCCGAGGCGCTGGCCGCCGGCCACAACCAGTACGCGCCCATCAAGGGCATCCCGGCGCTGTGTGCCGCCATTGCCGAGCATCAGCGTCACTTCTATGCCCAGGAGCTGGACACCGACTCCCAGATCATCGTCAGTGCCGGTGCCACCGAGGGACTAACAGCCAGCCTGTTGTCCTTCCTGGAGCCCGGTGACGAGGTGGTCGTGTTCGAACCCCACTACGACCTCTACGGCGCGGTGGTCCGTTTCGCCGGCGCCACGGCGGTCCCGGTTCCGCTGCTGCCTCCCGCGTTCACATCCGATCCCGAGGACGTTCGCGCCGCCTTCTCGCCCCGCACCCGCGCCGTGATCCTCAACGATCCGCACAACCCCACGGGCACCGTGGCGTCGCGCGAGTTCCTCACACAGTTGGTCGAGCTGGCCACCGAGTTCGACGCCGTGATCGTCACCGACGAGGTCTACGAACACTTGCGCTTCAACGGGCAGCACGTCCCGATCGCCACCCTGCCCGGTGCCTTCGAGCGCACCCTGACCGTGTCATCGGCGGGCAAGACCTTCTCCGCCACGGGGTGGCGCGTGGGATGGGTCAGCGGTCCGGAACACCTGATGCGAGGCGTGACCGCGGTGAAGTCCTACATGTCCCACAGCGCCGCCGCTCCCCTGCAGCATGCCGTTGCCGAGGCCGTGGGCTTCCCGCCCGCGTTCTACGAGCACCTCCTGGACGATTACCGCGAACGCCGCGATGTCCTGATCAACGGCCTTCGCGAGGCCGGACTGAACCCGCCGGAACCACAAGGGACCTTCTTCGCGGTCGCAGATGTCAGTGACCACTACGCGCTGGCCGGGGTCAGCAACGCCAAAGAACTGGGCGAGCATTGGGCCGAGAACGCGGGTGTGGTGGGAATCCCCGTGTCCGCGTTCGTGGGAGAGGCCAACCGAGATCTCTACACGGACTGGCTCCGGTTAGCTTTCTGCAAGCGCACCGACGTGCTGCGCAAGGCGATGGCCGACCTCGCGTTGGCCCTCTAGGCGAGTTCTACTTCCTCGGGACGGTCCGTCGTGGACTCCTCGCTCGGGGCCTCCTCGACGTACCAGAGGACGGTCTCGCCGTGGGTGCTGCGTTCAAACCGCTGCAGCCCCTCCGGCCACACCGGTTCCTCGGTGCGCGCGGAGCGTTCCACCACAATGACCGCCCCCGGGCCGAGGTGTCCCACCAGTCGCGCCAGCAGTGCGGTCAGGTCCTCGTTGGGCAGCGGGTACGGCGGATCGACCAACACCAGATCCCAGCGATGATATCCCTGCCGGGCCAGAAAGGTGGCGACCGGGGACTGCACCGTGGTGATCTCGATATCCCGTCGAGCACCGGCAAGCACCTGAGCATTCGCCCGGCACACCGACGCCGCCCCGGAGGCCTTCTCCACCAGGGTCACCTCTCGTGCTCCCCGGCTCGCAGCCTCCAGTCCGAGGGCTCCGGAACCAGCGAAGAGATCCAGCACGCGGGCGTCCTCACACATGCCCCACGCGTCCAGGCGCGCGAAGAGCGACTCCTTGACCCGATCGGTCGTGGGGCGGGTGGCCGAACCGGGCACCGATTGAATGCGCAGTCCGCCCGCGGTCCCGGAAATGATGCGTGTCATCCACGCTCCAAAAATGCTTGGCTGTTCTCGTCCACCACTCGCCCGATGGCAGCGAGCAGTTCTGTGTGTTGAGCCAGTTGCGGATCGTCGGCGATGACAGCCTCAGCGTCCTCGCGGGCGCGAGTCACCAGGGCTTCGTCCCGCAGCGCACTGATCCAGCGAAGGCCCGACTTCCGACCGGACTGCGAGGCACCCAGGATGTTGCCCTCGCGGCGCAGTTTGAGATCCACTTCTGCAAGTTCGAAACCGTCCGTGGTGGAGGCGACCGCGGCCAGTCGTTCCCGGCCCGGATGATCCGGACGGCTGCGGGTGACCAACAAGCACGTGCTTTCGTGCTCGCCACGGCCGATGCGACCGCGCAACTGATGCAACTGGGAGATTCCGAACCGTTCGGGGTCCACCATGATCATGAGTGACGCGTTGGCCACGTCCACGCCCACTTCAATCACGGTCGTGGAAATCAGCACGTCGATCTCACCGGCGGCGAACCGGTTCATCGTTTCGGTCTTCACGAGCGGGTCCTGTCGGCCATGCAGCACGGCGATCCTCGCATCCCGCAGTTCCGGTTGCGCGCTGATCAGGCGCTCGAGCACTGGACCGTGGCCGGCTCGGGCCCGTCCCCGTCATCGCCTAGTTCTTGGGCCGCGAGTAACGAGTCTCGCAGGGAATCGAAGGGCGGGAGGGCGGCGTCGTCGCCGATCTTGGGCGCCACCACGTAGACCTGACGGCCGCGCGAAATGTGCTCGCCCGCGAGCGCCCACACGCGCCGTTCCCAGGAGGGGCCGTGTTCGGCCAGGCCCACCACGTGCGTGTGGATGGGCGCGCGGCCGCCGGGCAGCTCGCGCAGGGTGCTGACGTCCAGGTCGCCGAAGACCGTCATGGCCACCGTGCGCGGGATGGGGGTCGCGGTCATGACCAGA
>NZ_AJXN01000153.1 GCF_000286355.1 Kocuria atrinae C3-8
CGGGCATCCCGTCTTTAATTGCGGCCCAAGCCCAGCATGCTCATCGGTGGATCAAGCTAAGCCACCGTCGGTGATCGTGGAACCCGAGAAGCCCAAAGAGCGGATTTACCCGATGCGCTCGGGCTGCGTGCACAGACCCGATCAGCGCGCCTGAACAAGGTGCTGTTGCTGCAACGCGACCTGAAGGGCCCGAAGGCGAGCTCAGCGATCCCTTTCCCCTCACCCACGCGCTCGAACTGTTGGTCCCCAATATCTCTGGGCTTCCCGCCACGCCCCAGCCGCTCTCCTCGCTCATTCGCACTATTCGCGCGTTCGGAGGCGTCCGCGCGGTCTATTACACGGACATCGCGAATGTCGCTGATCTATTGGTTCAAGCCACCCGTCGACTTCTCCGCCGCAACGGGATCTGACGCCCTTGACGACTTGGCGCAACCCCGTGCGCCCGCAGGTCACCGCCGATCCGGATCATCTCAAAGCTGCCCTTCCGGAACCCGAGTTGGGCTCACACCTCGAAGGCACCACGGATGGCAACGGTGCCCCCGAGACGGGAGAGAGCGGCGTCGTCGTCGAATATCGCAGCGTGCGCGTGAGTCCGTGGGTCGAGGCCGTGGAGAACCCGGAGGACCCCGGGCAACTGATCATCCTCCTGGCCGAGCAATTGGTGGTGGTCGTCGGCATCGCGCCCGTGGTGTGGCACGCGTGTCGTGAGCACGGCGAGCGCACTCCCCAACAATTGGAGGCTGGCGTCGTGGAGGTATTCGGTGAGAACCCGGATGCCACAGACCTCGTCAGTAAGTGCGTGGCCGAACTGGTGCGCGTGGGTGCCCTTCAACCCGCGTGAGGGGCATGCCCCGTAGAGTGAGGAGCGTGCATCCCGTTCTCATCCTGGCTTCGAAATCTCCCGCCCGCGCGTCGCTTCTGCAGCGCGCGCACCTTCCGTTCGACACGGTGGTATCCAACGTTGACGAGGACGCCGCCCTGGCCGAACACGGGCCGCTGAGCCCATCCGAGACCGCCTTACTTCTGGCGCGGACCAAAGCCGAGGCCGTCGCCACGCTGGACGTCGCGGCGGAGCGGTTGGTGCTGGGGTGCGACTCAGTCTTTGAACTGGACGGGGAGAGCTACGGCAAGCCGCTGACCGCGGACATTGCAGTCGAGCGCATCTCCGCAATGAGCGGACGTAAGGGGACACTGCACACCGGCCATTGGCTCGTGGATCGCCGCAACGGTGAGAGCCACGGAGAGGGTGCCATCAGCTCCGCTGACGTGTACTTCGCGGAAATGTCCCGCGAAGAAATTGAGGACTACGTGGCCACCGAGGAGCCCCTGCAGGTAGCCGGTTCGTTCACGCTGGACGGCCGCGGCTCTGTGTTCATCGACCGGGTGGACGGGGACCCTAATGCGGTGATTGGTTTAAGCATCTCCACTCTGCGCACACTGTTGGCAGCGCGCGGGGTGTCACCGAGCCACTGGTGGCGGTCAACACCACAGCCCACCACGACATGATTTGTAGAACCCCTACAGATCAACCCCGCACCCGGGCGTCGCTTAGGTGATCTCCAGTACGGGGCACTAATCTGCTGGAGAGTATCGACAAGGAGCTATTCACGTGACAACCACCTCCACGGAGCAGCAGGCTTCCACCGACATGCGCCCCATCACCAAGGTCTTGGTGGCGAACCGCGGTGAAATCGCGGTGCGCGTCATCCGCGCCGCACGCGACGAAGGCATCACCTCCGTGGCGGTCTACGCGGACACGGACCGGGACGCCATGCACGTGCGCATGGCCGATGAGGCCTACGCCCTGGGCGGCACCACCGCGGCCGATTCCTACCTGGTGATCGACAAGATTCTCGACGCCGCCGCTCGCGCCGGCGCTGACGCCGTTCACCCCGGTTACGGCTTCCTGTCCGAGAACGCGGACTTTGCCATGGCTGTGATCAACGCGGGTATGACGTGGATCGGCCCTCCCCCGGCTGCGATTTCCAAGCTGGGTGACAAGGTGGCCGCTCGCCACATCGCCGAGAAGGTCAACGCTCCGCAGGTTCCGGGTACCGCAGATCCGGTGTCCTCCGCGGACGAGGTGCTGGCCTTCGCTGACGAGCACGGTCTGCCGATCGCCATCAAGGCTGCCTTCGGTGGCGGTGGCCGCGGTATCAAGGTGGTCCGCGAGCGCGACGCCATCCCCGAACTCTTCGACTCCGCCGTGCGCGAGGCCACCGCAGCCTTCGGTCGCGGTGAGTGCTTCGTGGAACGATTCCTGGACGCCCCGCGCCACGTGGAAACCCAGTGCCTCGCGGACGGCCACGGCAACGTGGTGGTGGTATCTACCCGCGACTGCTCACTCCAGCGCCGCAACCAGAAGCTCGTTGAAGAAGCCCCCGCGCCGTTCCTCTCGGACGAGCAGAACGAGCGACTCTACGAGGCCTCCAAGGCCATCCTCAAGGAAGCGCAGTACCAGGCGCCGGAACCTGCGAGTTCCTGGTCGGCCAGGACGGCACCATTTCCTTCCTGGAGGTCAACACACGCCTGCAGGTCGAGCACCCGGTGTCCGAAGAGGTCACCGGACTTGACCTGGTTCGCGAACAGTTCCGCATCGCCCGCGGTGAAGAACTCGGCTATGACGACCCGCAGGTGCGCGGCCACAGCTTCGAATTCCGCATCAACGGTGAGGACGCCGGCCGTAACTTCATGCCGGCCCCCGGCACTCTGACCAAGTTCAACCTGCCCTCCGGTCCTGGCGTGCGCGTGGATACCGGCGTGGAGGCCGGAGAGACCATCGGCGGCAGCTTCGACTCGATGCTCGCCAAGCTGATCGTCACCGGCGCCACCCGCGAGCAGGCGCTACAGCGCTCGCGCCGCGCACTGGATGAGCTGCAGATCGACGGCATGCCCACGGTGGTGCCGTTCCACCGTGCAGTGGTTTCCGACGCCGCCTTCGCACCTGAGGACGACGCCTCCTTCTCGGTCCACACTCGCTGGATCGAGACCGAGTTCAATAACGAGATCGAACCCTTCGAGGCACCGTTCGAGCCGTCATCCGAGGAACCCGAGCGCCAGTCCGTGGTGGTCGAAGTGGGCGGTAAACGACTTGAGGTCACCCTGCCCCAGTTGGCCGGCGCGGCACGCGTTGGTGGAAACGGTGTCCCCCCGCCCAAGCGCAAGGCACGCGCCAACCGTGGCGGTTCCGCTGCGGCCCGTGGAGCTTCTGGCGATTCGCTGACCTCGCCCATGCAGGGCACCATCGTGAAAATCGCGGTGGACAACGGCGACACGGTGAACGAGGGCGATCTGATCGTGGTGCTCGAGGCCATGAAGATGGAACAGCCCCTGACCGCGCACAAGTCCGGTGTGGTCAAGGACCTCACGGTCTCCGCCGGGGACACGGTTTCCGCCGGTACGGTTCTGGCGAACATCACCGACTGACGCTGCAGCACCCCGGCCGCACTGCGCCGTCAACCAAACCCCGCGAGGTTCACGCCTCGCGGGGTTTGTCGTTGCGGCGGCGAATCTGTCGGCTCGATCAGGCCACCTCAACCGGTTGAACTACGTTCGCCGGTCAGGCAGTGAAGGACGGCGATTGCCCGATCTTCTGGGAAACGTTATCCGGGGTGTCCGGGTCATCGTCGACCACGGTGGCGGTCACGAGCACCTGGAACTGCACATTCCAGAACGGCGTACGCACCCAGTACTCCCAGGGCAGGGTGACAGCTGCACCGGGGGCGATCACCCCCGTGTAGCTCCACTCCCACTTGGATCCCGTGCGGAAATCACTGCCCCGCTCGGTCAGCGTGAAGTTCGCTTGTTGACTGGCGATCTTCAGCTGATGAGCCCCGAAGGGCGGGCGCACGTCCGTGACGTAGTCGTGCATGGCCACCTCCACGGTTCCAGAGGCATTGCTCACCGGGGTCTCCCCCGTGTTGCGCACCGTGATGCTCCGGGGCAGACAGGCCAGCGCGCGGCGGGTCTTGAGGTCGCTGCGGTAAATCGGGGTGTCCATCACGGGTGCCCAGGTGTCGGTTCGGGCGGCAGGATCGCCCAACTCGACCGCGAGCGAACGTGAGCCGGTGGGCGCGGCAACGGCACCGAGCGACGTCGTCATGGCGACCGGGACGCTCGCGGCGGCACTAACGAGAACGGTGCGGCGGGTGATGTGTGGCTGAGGCATAAGAAATCTTTCGTGCGGAGGCAGCGGGTGAGGTGTCGGTTCAGGCGAAACGGCCGGCGGCGAGAAGCCCATCCATGCAGCGCTGGGCAATCGCGGTGATGGTGACGAACGGGTTCACGCCAATGCGGCCGGGGATGAGTGAACCGTCCAGGACGAACAGGCCCGGAGCGCCGTTGACCTCGCCGTTGAGATCGGTGGCCTCTCCCAGCACCGCGCCGCCGAGCGGGTGGTAGGTGAAGTAGTCGGTGAACGCCTTGCGGCCTTCGAACAGATCCGTTCGATAGAAGGTTCCCGGATTGGCCGCGTTGATCCGATCGAACACCGCCTTGGTCGCGTTCACGGACGGTGCCGACATCTGCGTGGTCCAGCCGAGCTCCACATCCTGCGTGTCCTTGTTCCAGGTGAACGAGGCAAGGTTGTCGTTGTCCGTGATGGCCAGGTACACGTTGGTACGCATTTCGATCCCCGTGGGGAACGGCGCGATCTCCGCGAACACGGAGGTGGGGCCGTCGTTCCAGTGGCTGATGCCCATGGCCGGCATCCCGGATTGCAGCGAACCGGTGGCCGTGCCCCAGGTCAATCGTCGGGAGAGCATGGTGTTGCCGTTGGGCCCCAGCCCTTGCCCAGATCGGTGTTGTCCCGCAGCCCGGGCACCAGGTTTTCGGCCTGTGCGCGCAGGAGCAGGCGCGTAGAGCCCACGGACCCGGCCGCCAGAATGACCCGGTCATAGGTTTGGGTTTGCTCGGAGCGCACGACCCCGTGGAAGTCGATGGTCTTCAGGGTCAATTCGTACTGACCGCCCGCCGAGCGGCGCAGCCGGGTGACCTCGGTCAGCGGCTTGACCGTAACCCGTCCCGTGGCCCGAGCGGCCTGCAGAATGGTGCGGGGCAAGGTCTTCTTACCGGAATTGTTGCCGTAGATCACCTCCGCGCCCAGCGCAGAACGGGTTTCCCGTTTGATCCCTTCGCGGCGCATGTAGTCCCAGTCATACACATTGGGAACCGTGACGGTCGAATACCCGGCCTTCTTGGCCTGCTCCGCGGCCACCCGGGCGAACTGGTAGTAGCTCGCTGTCGCCAGGATGTCGGCCGGGGGTTCGGCCACTCCGAGCTGTGCATTGGCCCGGGGGAAGTACGTGCTGTACATCTCGTCCGCGTCGAGCTGCGGTAAGACTTTCTGGAAGTAGGACTTGCGCGGGGTCACCGCCATTCCGCCGTTCACCAGGGAACCGCCACCCACACCGCGGCCCACGTAGACCTTCATCTGAGCGAACCGTTCCATGCCCAGTGCGCCGGCGCCGCGGTCGATCCGTCGGTTGATGATCGGCAATCCGGCCAGGTAGCTGAACGGCACGTCCGTGCGATCGGAAAACCAGGTGGAGCGTGCAGTGGGGCTCGTCATCGAATCAAAAGTTTTGCCATTGACCAGCGGCATCGCATCCCAGTCGCACCCCATTTCGATCAGGTCAACGCGGAAGCCCTTGTCGGCCAGCGACTGAGCAGCCACTGAGCCGCCATAGCCGGACCCAATGATGGCGATGCGATGTTCTTGAGAAAGTGACGGCATGGTCCCCTCGTTGTGATCCGCAGTACTCCCCTGGCTCTGTCACCAGAGTTGCACTTAGCTTATGCACTCTCATGGGTGTCAATGCTTATCTCACATTGTGGACACTCGAATTCGCACTGTGGACCCGCAGGTCTAGCGTGTAAATATTCAAAACCACTTCCCATCTGAGGATTCACCATGTCTACAACCGTGACTGAGTCGGGTTCACACGGACCCGAGTCGGAGAAGTCACTGGAGGAGCGCGTTCCGCGTTCTCGCGTGATCGTGGCGTCGCTGGCCGGCACCACCATTGAGTTCTACGACTTCTACGTCTACGCGACCGCAGCAGTGGCCGTGTTCCCCGCGCTGTTCTTCACCGGCGAGGACGAGACCACCAAGCTGCTGGCCTCCATGGCCACCTTTGCCGCCGCGTTCTTCGGCCGTCCCATCGGCTCCGTGATTTTCGGTCACTACGGTGACCGCATCGGCCGCAAGGCCACCCTGATCGGCGCCTTGCTGACCATGGGTATCGCCACGTTCCTGATCGGCCTGCTGCCCACCTACTACTCCATCGGTATCTGGGCTCCCCTGATCCTGACCATCCTGCGCTTCTGCCAGGGCCTGGGTCTGGGCGGTGAATGGTCGGGCGCATCACTGCTGGCCACCGAGTACGCGGAAGAGGGCAAGCGCGCCCGCGCCGCCATGTGGCCCCAGTTGGGTGCACCGTTCGGCTTCATCCTGGCCAACGGCTTCTTCCTGATCCTGACCATCGTCATGCAGTTCGGCACCGCCGAGCATCACGCGGTGGGAGATCACCCGTTCCTCGTGTGGGGCTGGCGTATTCCGTTCATCGCGTCCGTGGTCATGGTGCTGCTGGGCCTGTGGGTCCGCATCAAGCTCGAGGAAACCCCGGTATTCAAGAAGGCCGAACAGCAGGGCGAAAAGGTCAAGGCCCCCGTCACCGAGGTGTTCAAGACCTCATGGCTGCAGATCATCCAGGGCACCTTCATCATGCTGGCGACCTACGTGCTGTTCTACCTGATGACCGCGTGGGTGCTGTCCTTCGGCATCGGCTCCCCGGACGCCGGCGGCCTGGGCATCGAGTACCGCGACTTCCTGATCATCCAGCTGCTGGCCGTGGTGCTGTTCGCCATCACCGTGCCGATCTCCGGTTGGCTCGCGGACAAGTACGGCCGCCGCTCCTCGCAGCTGGTCATCACCTCCGCGATCGTGGTGTTCGGCCTGTGCTTCGGCCTGATCATGGACCCCTCGCTCGTGGGCACCGGTGAGAATGTCTCGATGGGCCGCGTGCTGTTCTTCCTGGCCGTGGGCATGACCCTGATGGGCCTGACCTTCGGCTCGATGTCCGCCATCCTGCCCGAGCTGTTCCCCACCAACGTGCGGTACACCGGCTCCGGCATCGCGTACAACGTGGCCTCCATCCTGGGCGCTGCCATCACGCCGTACATCGCGGTGATCCTCAACGCGAATTTCGGCGTGGGGTCGGTGGGTATGTACCTGTCCTTCGCCGCGGTCGTCACGCTGATCGCGCTGTGGTTCTCCCCGGAGACCAAGCACGTGGACATGTACACCGTGGGTCGCAAGGTCGTGAAGTAACGCACCTCCCGTGCCTTCGTCCACAAACGACGACGTCGCCCCGGTGACCTTTCGCTCGAGTCACCGGGGCGACGTCGTCAGTTATTGAACTAGTGGTGCACGTGCAACCGGCGAGCGGCCTCCGAGATGGAGCCGGACAGGGATGGGTACACGGCAAAGGTGTCCGCGAGGTCGTCCACGCTGAGGTTGTGGGTGACGGCCAGGGCGATCGGTAGATCAGCTCGGACGCGCGCGGGCCCACGACCACGCCACCCATCACGGTGCCGGTGCCGCGGCGGGCGAAGATCTTCACGAAACCGTCGTCCACGGCCATCATCTTGGCGCGAGTTGGTGCTCAGCTGAAGCGCTGCGTACTCGATCACGGACGGATCGGACTTGGCGTCCTTCTGCCCCACGCCCACGGACGCGATTTCCGGGGAGGTGAAAATGTTGGAGGCGACCTGGTCGGTGCGCAACGGACGCACGGCGTCGCCCAGCTGGTGAGCCACGGCAATGCGACCCTGCATGGCAGCCACGGAAGCCAGCGGCAGCACGCCGGTGCAGTCACCTGCGGCGTAGATACCGGGCACGGTGGTGCGCGAGACGGCGTCGACCACGATGTGACCGGACTTGCTCGTGGCAACCCCCACCTCTTCGAGTCCCAGGTCGGTGGTGTGCGGGATGGAACCCACGGCCAGCAGACAGTGCGAGCCCTGAACCTTGCGACCGTCGGAGAGCGTAACCAGAACGCCGTCGCCGGTGTTCTCCACGGACTCCGCGCGCGACCGGGACAGCACAGTCAAACCGCGACGCTCGAACACGTTTTCCAGAACGGCCGCTGCGTCCGAGTCCTCGCCGGGGAGCACCTGATCGCGGGAGGAAATCAGGGTGACGTCCGAGCCCAGGCCGTTGTAGGCGGACGCGAACTCCGCACCGGTGACACCGGAACCCACCACGATGAGCTTCTCCGGGATCTCCCGCATCTGGTAGACCTGCTTCCAGTTGAAGATCCGCTCGCCGTCAGGCTTGGCGGTGTCCAACTCACGCGGGTAGGCGCCCACGGCCAGCAGCACGAACTGTGCTTCCAGGTCGTACTCGAGCCCCTCATCGGTCTCCACGTGCACGGTGTTCGGGCTGGTCAGACGACCGTGACCCTTGACCAGGTGCACGCCCTGGCGCTCCAGGCCGCGCTTGATGTCCCGGGACTGCGTGGCAGCCAGGCGCAACAGACGCGTATTGACCTTTTGCAGGTCCACGGACAGGTGGTTGATCTCATCACCGTCATCGGAGCCACCCACGATGTGGACGCCAGATCCTTGGCCTCCGAGAATCGGTTCATGGTGTCCGCGGAAGCGATCAGGGTCTTGGACGGGACCACGTCGGTCAACACCGCCGAGCCGCCCATGCCCTGCTGTTCGATCACGGTCACTTCTGCACCCAGCGACGAGGCCACCAGGCCGCTTCATAGCCGCCGGGGCCGCCACCGATGACAACGAGTTTCGGATTCGCAAATTCAGTCTGCACACTCACGCCCCCCATTGTTGCAGTAAATGAACCGGGAGTAACCGTGACTCGGGCCTCGGATTCGTGAAGGTTCGGCGCACTGTCGCTTCAAGCACGTCACCGCTGCTACCTGTGCCTACTCACGCCCTGCCCCGCACTCGCCTGCACCCGCGCACCCCGTACCCTTCTGGCTCCTTTCACCCACGCGCCCCGTGGACCCCGTGGGTCTCCGCCACCTGACATCTAACATCTGAGGTGGAGGTTCGCGCGGTGAACATTTGAGGCGCGACCCCCATTGTCAGACTGGT
>NZ_AJXN01000154.1 GCF_000286355.1 Kocuria atrinae C3-8
TCGGCTGTGTCGTGTCGGTGGGTCGGCGCCGTCGAGACGTGGTGCGCGGCCTTGGTAGCGTTGCCGCCGCCGGCCGTGGATCCCGGGTGGATCTGTGTCATGACGGACACCCCGGTCTCGTAGCCGGACATGCCCAGGGCGAGTTTCGGGAAGACCACGATCGCCAGGAGCAGGGCCATCCAGGGATTGGAATGCTGGGTGGTCAGCGCGGTGGTCCATCCGGCAAGGAACTCTGGGTGGGCCAGAATCTGCTGAAACCCCACGACCATCACCGCCACGTTGAGGGCCAGGTAGATCGGGACCAGGAACACGGCCAAGGCAATGGCCTCGCGAAATCCCTTGAGGAACACCGCCGCGAGGAGCGTGATCAGCCCGAACGTGATCCACAGCTTGGCACCGGTGCCGTGCATGGGCATCAGGGGGTTGTCGACCAGGTGGGTTGCGGCGTCCGCAGAGGACAGCGTGATGGTGATCATGAAGTCCGTACACGCGAAGCCCAGGAGCACCAGGACGGCAATTTTCCCGTTCCACCGCGGGAGCAGTTTCTCCAGCATGCGGATGGACCCCGCGCCGTGAGGGCTGACCGCAGCCACCCACCGATACACCGGGAGCGCGCCGCACAGGGTCACGAGCACCAGAACCAACGTGGCCATGGGGGCCAGTGAGCCCGCCGCGACCGCGGCGATGCCGGGCTGATAGCCCAGCGTGGAGAAGTAGTCGACACCGGACAGGCACATCACGGCCCACCACGGACGGGTCCGGGTGCTCTCGCGCGGGCGCTGATGCGGCCCGTGATAGGCGGCCGTATCCGGCTGGTCGTTGAACAACCAGGTCCTGAATCGCCGAAACATCGCAGTGACCATGATGATCCTCCGAAGCGCGGAGCCTCGCGGCGTTTCTGCAACGGAACGAGCCTCCGTGGGGCACAGGATGCGCCCACGCGCTGGGTGATACCTCACAGCTTATTCCTCGCGCGGGCATCCCACACCGGCGGCATGTAGCGTGATCCGCGGGGCAAGTTTTTCAGATCAAGGGGGCGACATGGCGGATCACTCTGCGCACGTGAGTCGTCGCGCGGTATTCCGGGGTGCGTTCGGACTCACCGTGCTGGGCGCGGGTGCGGTGCTCGCCGGGTGCGGGGCTGCTGAGAAGCTCGGTGTGACCACGGAGTTCAAGACCACCGGGCCGTACGGGGTGTCCGAACTGCAGCGGATCGCCTACGGCTCGGACGAGAGCACGCAGTACGGAATGCTCGCGGTCCCGGTCCAGGACAACGGCGAACCGGTGAGCGAAGCGGTGCCCGTGGTCGTGATGATCCACGGTGGCAGTTGGGAAGACGCCTCGGACATGTCCTACATGACGGACATCGGCACGGACCTGGTTTCCTACGGGGTAGCCGTGTGGTCCATCGCCTATCGGGGCACCATTCACCCTGATCAGAGGGATCGCGGTCCGCACGCGCGGGCTGGCCTGCGGCCGGGCACGACGTCGCCGCCGGAGTTGATTTCGTCCCTCGCCTTGCGGAGCACTCACCGGTGGAGCTCGACGGCAAACGGGTGGTCCTACTCGGACACAGTGCCGGTGGGCACCTGGCCACGTGGGCGGCGTCGCGGTCGCGGCTCGAGAAGGGCCAGGTCGGAGCGGATCCCACCGTGAAACCGGTCGGCTGTGTGTCGATGGCGGGGGTGTACGACCTGGACAGCGCGTTCCGCGAAGACGCGAACGACCGGGTGGGAAACCTGATGGGCGGCACACCCGATGAGGAACCCGAAAGGTATGAGGAGGCCTCCCCGCAGGAGCTGCTGCCCATTGGCATCCCCGTGATTGCGTGTCAGGGTGGTGAGGACGAGCTCATACCGGCGCATCAGGCGGAGGACTACGTCACCGCTGCCAAGGACGAGGGCGATCCGGCAGAGCTCACGGTCGTGGAGGATGCGGACCACAACGCGTGGACCGTGCTCGAGCACCCGGCGTGGGCGGAAGCTCGAGGGCACACGCTGCGCTTGGCCGGTCTATGAGTGCGGAGCCGCGAAATACGGTGACACCTGGCCGAGCCATTTGAGAGAAGGCTCGATCTGTGCCGTCCACAGGGGAACTCTGTGGCCGCCGGTCTGGGACGTATTAATAACCAGTCCCGTGGGATCTTTCACCGTTTCCTTGAATTTCTCTACCGCTTTGATAGCCGGGGTATCTTCACCGCCGGTGAAGAACCAGATGTTTACATCGGGATTATTCTTTTCGACTACTTTGCCCAGGTCGTATCCTGCGGGGTCTGCGGTCACCCATTCTTGACCTTTACTGTAATCCGGAGCGAAGTATCCGGCCATGTTGATGCTGTTTCCCCAGATCTCCGGATGGCGCACGGTGAACATGGACGAACACCAGCCGCCCGCGCTGTAACCGAAGGTGGACCACGCCTGCGGGTCGTCGGAAACTCGCAAGTTCTCACGGATCCACGAGACCACGTCCTGGCTCACGAATGTCTCGTATTTCCCGTGATTGCCGTCCACGCACTCGGTGTCGTGATTGCCGGGAAAGACATCGGGGATCACCACGATGGGCTCCCGCACGGCAGAGTCGCGCACCGCAGTCTTAATATGTTGATCGAAATTCATGGATTTGCTGTAGGTCTTCACGCTCCCGGGAAATCCTGTGAACGCTGTAATGACGGGAAATGCGCGATCCTTGTCGGTGAAATACGACGGGGGTAACCAAACAGTAACTTGCTGCGTGACGTGCGATTCCTTGCCCGATAACTCGAAAGTCACCCATTGTCCGCCGGTGGCAGAGGGATCCACCTGCGCACCGATCTGCTGACTGCCCCGCGGATCGAGTTGGGTGTTCGTGAACGGCGCGTGAGGTAGATCCGCGGCGGTAGCTCGGGTGGGAGCGGTGAGCCCGGCCGTTTGGGTGGCGACCGAACCGCCATCCCCTCCCGTGGCCAGGACTCCCCAGTTGCCGTACCACTGGTTGTCGTTGTTGAGCTTGAGGAAGATGACCAACAGGGTCAGAATCGTGACCAGCGCTATCGACACGAACTGGACGATGTATCTGGACGCGCCGGGCTTCCGATACCGCGGTACGAGAAACACGGCCACGAAAAGCACAATGGCCGCCAATGTAACGGCCATCACAAAAACTGGCCAGCCTGTTAATTCGAAAAAACTCATATCGTCGCTCTTCTCTTGGAGATTTCATACTGTGGTCGGATGTCGCCCGATGCCCACAAGAAATAGAAATAGAGTGTCGCCGATGCACACATAGTAATTCGAAGAGAGTCGAGTGAATGACCAAAGAGTCAAACAGCAGGAAGTTGGCAGGTGACCCCAGCTAACGGGGGAATCCGGACAGCGTAACTTCCAGCTGCCCACCCCGGCACAAGAACGGGGTGCACGCATCCTCACGTGGGTGTTCGCAATGGCCACGCTGCTCGGTCTCATCCTGACCGTCATGCAATGGCTGGCCGTCATTTCCCCGCTGCCGTACATGGTGCTCGGGGCGCTGAACCTGCCTGTCTCGCCCTCCTTGGCCTCAGTCGCACTGTTGGCCTTGGTGACGGGGGCATTGATCCGCCGGAAGCGGATCGCTCTGGTCCTGGTCGCTGTGCTGCAGGTCCTGGGTGTGTTCGGATCCGTGTTGAATCTGTTGGACGCCGCTGAGGTCGGGATCCAGGAAACGCTGGCAGATCCACTGACCCGGGGCTTCTTCGTGATGGATGTGACCGCACTGGTGGTGGGCGTAACCACGTTGGTGTTGGCCTGGTGGATGCGAGCGGCCTTCCCTGGCCGCACCAGGGCCAGGAGCATCGTTGCCGCGATGGTCACGCTCGTGGTGGGTGCCCTATTCACTGTGGCGACGACTCACGTGATCCTGCTGATCTCCACGGAGTCGGCCAGCGATGACGGTCGCGTGCTCGTGGAGGCGATCAATCGGGGTCTGGGGATCTACTCACCCAACCCGCAGTTCAGGCACCAAGTGCCCGACTGGTTGCCCGGCCTGGTGTCGGTGCTGCTCGCGCTCACGTTGGTGGCGGCGGTGTTCATGTTCTTGCGTTCCAGCTCCAAGGAGACCACCTGGACGCCACGGCAAGAAGTCGCGCTGCGCACCTTGCTTGCTCAGTACGGGGATCAGGATTCGCTGGGCTACTTCGCCACTCGGCGCGACAAGAACGCGGTGTTCTCCCCGGATGGTCGCGCGGCCATCACCTATCGGGTCGTGGGGCAGGTGTGTCTCGCCTCTGGCGATCCCGTGGGTGACCGGGCGAGTTGGCCCGCCGCGGTAAAGGCCTGGCTGGGGCATGCCCGTTACTACGGGTGGACTCCGGCCGTCACGTCCGCCTCTGCGGACGCGCCCGCGCTTTCGCCGCCCAGGGAATGGGCGTTCTGGTCATGGGTGACGAGGCCGTTCTGCATCCGGAGCGCTTCTCACTGGCCAATTCATCCATGACCAACGTGCGCCGCGCGGTTCGCCATGCTCGACAGCGTGGCCTGGAAGTCGAGATCACTCGCCACGATGCACTGTCCGCAGAGGCGCTCGCGGAGTTGGGCACGCTCGCGGATCAGTGGCGCGGGGACGAACCGGATCGCGGGTTTTCGATGGCCTTGAATCGTTGGGGTGACCCCGCAGACGGTGAATGCACCGTGGTGGTGGCCCGCGACGAACACGGTCAGGTCAAGGGTTTGTTGTCGTTCGTGCCATGGGGGCGGCGCGGCCTGTCCCTGGACGTCATGCGGCGCTCCCCGGACGCCCCCAACGGCACCACGGAACTGATGGTGTCCGAACTCATGCATTACGGTGCCGCTCGCGGAATTCGTGAGGTGTCCTTGAACTTCGCGATGCTGCGCGGTGTCTTCGCCGATGCCGAAGAGCTGGGTGCCGGCGTGATCACGCGCTTCAACTCGTCGGTACTTGGATTCCTGGATCGCTTCTTCCAGCTCGAGAGCCTTTACCGCGCGAACGCCAAGTACCTCCCCGAATGGTTCCCGCGTTACGCGTGCTTCGACAGTGTGCTTTCGTTGCCTCGCATGGCGTCCACGACCGCGCAGGTCGAAGGATTTCTGCCGTCGCTGTTCGTGCGTTCCGCACCGGATCGGCAGCTCGACGACGCCGCTCTGGCCGCCATTCGCGAGCTCGATCACGAACCGCCGCGCTTGCGTGAACTCGCACCGCGGCGATCGCAGCAGACCCGTCATCGGTTGCGCCACGCGCGAGCGCTCGCTGAAGCAGGTATTGCCCCCTATCCGGTGGGTTCGGCCCCGGCGGAGTCCGTGGCTCAACTGATGGCCGAGCGGGAAGCAGGCGAGGCGGCGTCGTCGTCCCCGGTGCGTGTGAGCGGCAGGATTCGCAAGCTCCGTGACCACGGCGGCGTGCTGTTCATGGACCTCACGGACGCGGGACGCACGGTGCAGGTGGTGCTCGACCGCGAGCGCATGGACGATACGTGGAACGTGCTGCGCGCCAATCTGGATTCCGGTGACCTGGTGGTCGTGGACGGTGAGTGGGGTGTCTCGCGCAATGGCACGGAATCCGTGATCGCGCGGCACCTGACCATGGCGTCCAAGGCGCTGCAACCGGTGCCGTGGGAGAGCTTCGAGGACCCGGAGGCGCGGTTGCGCAAGCGGTCGACCGATCTGCTGGTGCACCCCGGGAAGCTGGAACTGCTGAAGCAGCGCTCGCTGGCCATGGAAACGGTGCGCGACTACCTCACGGATCAGGGATTCCGCGAGGTCGAAACCCCGGTGCTCAACACGGTGCACGGAGGGGCATCGGCCAGGCCGTTCAAGACGTTCATCAACGCGTACGGCATGGATCTGTCGCTGCGGATCGCGCCGGAGCTGTATCTGAAGCGGCTGTTGGTCGCGGGGTCGGGGCCGATCTTCGAGATCTCCCGAAACTTCCGCAACGAGGGTGCGGACGCCACGCACAATCCCGAGTTCACGTCGCTCGAGGCGTACCTGCCGTACTCGGACTACATGGAGATGAAGCGGCTGACGGAAGCGCTCATCAAGCAGGTGGCCGAGGCGCTGCACGGATCGGCAGTGCTGCCACTGCGTGACGTTCACGATCCGGATGCGCCGCCGGTGCTGACCGACGTGTCCGGGCCCTGGCCGGTGGTGACCGTGACGGAGGCGGTCAGCCGGGTCGTGGGGCAGGACGTCAGCATCCACACGGACTTCGAGACACTGCTGACCATCGCCGCAGACCACGGCGTGGAGATCGGGCCCGGCATGGGTCCGGGTGCGGTGCTGGAGGAGCTTTACGGTGAACTGGTCGAACCGCAGACCATCGAGCCCACGTTCTACTGCGATTTCCCCTTGGAAACCTCGCCGCTCACCGCGCCCCACCGGACCGAGGAGGGGCTCGTGGAACGCTGGGACCTGGTGGCCAACGGCATGGAGCTCGGTACCGCGTACTCGGAGATGACCGATCCCGTGGAGCAGCGCCGTCGACTCACCGAACAGTCGCTCAAGGCGGCCGCCGGGGACGTGGAAGCCATGGAAGTGGACGAGGACTTCCTCTACGCACTGGAGACCGGCATGCCGCCGGCCGGCGGTCTGGGTATCGGGTTGGACCGGTTGGTCATGCTCATGACGGACACGACCATCCGGGACGTGCTCTCGTTCCCGTTCGTTAGGCCCCAGAAGAATTGATATCGAGCCGATGCTCAGAATCCCTTCAGTGAACGGGGAGCATTCTGGTCTCATGCAACCAGAGATTCTGTCCGGGGCCACTGCGGTGATGCCCCATCTGCTCCCCCTGGGAGATCCCGCGCAACTCCTCCACGACTGGGGACCGTGGGGCCTGGCGGGTACGAGCCTGATGGTGTTCATCGAATCCGGTTTGCTGTTCCCGTTTCTGCCGGGTGATTCCCTGCTGTTCACGGCAGGACTGCTGCACCAGGCTCTCCAGGTCCCGTTGTGGTCATGATCTTGGTGCCCTTCATCGCGGCTGTGGCCGGCGACCAGGTGGGTTATCTTCTGGGTAGCCGCTACGGGCGACGGTTCTTCAAGGACGACGCCCGCGTTCTGAAGACCAGTCACCTGCGCAGGACCGAGGACTTCTTCCAACGCTACGGCGGACGCGCGATCGTGATGGCGCGGTTCGTTCCGATCGTCCGTACTTTCGTTCCACTGGTGGCCGGGGCAGCCCGGCATTCCTACAAGCACTTCGTGGGCTGGAATGTTCTCGGTGGTTTCCTGTGGGTGGTCCTCATGGTCACGGCAGGGGCTTTGCTGGGCGGTATTCCGCTCATTGTGGACCACGTGGATCTGATCGCGATCCTCATTGTGGGCTTGTCCCTGATCCCTGTGGCCCTGCAGATCGTCAAGACCGTGCGGGACAACCACGCCGACGACGCCGCGGCCGCGTCATGAGGCTGCTTGCCGTCCGTCCCGCTCACTCTGCGGCCAAACCTACTGGGGTGCACTGCTGCCGCAGCTCAGGTACTGGTTCCTGATCTCACTGTTGATCGTTGGTGCCGTGATGACCGCCGGCTGGCACCTCACGCACGATCCAGAGGACACGCGCGACGGGCTGGCCGTGGATCAGTACCTGAGTCTCCACCACGTGACGTGGCTCAACCCCGTGGCGGAAACGATTGCCGTAGCTCTGTCCCCGGTGGGCGCGGTAGTAATCACCGCACTGATCGCGGCCTTGGTGTGGTGGCGCAGGAATCTCTGGTGGGCGGTGAGTTTCGCGGGGACCGTGGCGTGTGGCTGGTTGTTCGTGGGCATCATCAAGCTCGTCATCGCCCGCCCCCGGCCCGCGCCGTGGTCCCTCGCGGATCCACTGATGCCCGAGGTCAACAACGCCTCATTTCCCTCCGGGCACACGGCGTTCACCACGGCGCTGATGGTGGGCCTGGTGCTCCTCACGGTCACCGCCGCGCACCGTTCCGTGCGTTCCAAATGGTGGCTCGTGGCGATCGCGGGAGCTGTTTTCGTTGCGGTGGTGGCCGTATCTCGCGTGTACATGGGTGTGCACTACCCGGCGGATGTGATCTGCGCGGTTCCCACGGCACTGGCCGGATGCTGTTTCGCCACGGGACTCTGGAATACCGTGGTGGCCAAGCGGCACAGCCACGAACTGACGAAGGAATAGATATGCGATTGCTCATTGTCGATGACGAGGTGGACCTCTCGGAGTCGCTGCGCCGCGGACTGACCAACGAGGGGTTCGTGGTGGACGTGGCCAATGACGGAGTCACGGGTGCGTGGTTGGCCCAGGAGAACCCGTACGACGTGATCGTGCTGGACCTCATGCTGCCCGGTAAGAACGGGTACACGATCCTCAAGGAGATCCGCGCGGCCAAGAATTGGACACCCGTGCTCATGCTGACCGCCAAGGACGGCGAATACGACGAGGCGGACGCCTTTGACCTGGGGGCCGACGACTACCTGACCAAACCGTTCAGCTTCATGGTCCTGGTGGCCCGGTTGCGTGCGCTCATCCGGCGCGGCGCCCCGGAACGACCGGTCAACATCACCGTGGGCAGCCTGGAGTTGGACCCCACCCGGCACAAGGTCACCCGCGGGGACACCGTGATCGAGCTGACCGCCAAGGAATACGTGATCCTGCAGTACCTCATGCAGAACGCGGACACCGTGGTGTCCAAACTGCAGATCATGGACAACGCGTGGGATGCAGCCTTCGAGGGCTCGGAGAACATTGTGGAGGTCTACGTGGGCTACCTGCGCAAGAAGATCGATATTCCCTTCGGCCTCAATACGCTGCAGACGGTGCGGGGCATGGGGTATCGACTGGTCGCGGACACCCCCGCGGCATGAGCATGTTGGGCGTGCGCAGGCGGTGGGGCGTGAGGCGCAAGACCACGTTCGCCGCGGCACTGCTCATGATCGTGGTGCTGTTGCTGGCCGGTGTACTCCTGCTGGAAGTGCTCAAGCGCAATATCGTCTCCACCGCCCATGACCAGGCCGTGAGCAGTCAGCAGCAGGTGCTCTCTCGGCTGGTGGACGGTCAGGACACCCCGGAGAATCGCGTGATCTACGTGTGGTCCCAGGCGGACCCCGTGGAACTGCTCCGCGCGGTGGGCCAACCCGGTGTGCTGGTTCAACTCACCGATCAGGATGGTTCCGTGGTGGCTGCCTCCCCGTCCGCAGCGGAGGACATCGATCTGAACTCACCGCCGCTCAGCCCCGGTGACACGTTCGAATCCCGCACGGACAACGAGGCACTCCTGCGGATCCCCAGCGACTTCGTCTACGTCTCCGAAGGCATTGTGGTCAACAACGAACCGCACACGCTCATCGTGGCCGTTCCGGTGAAGCTGCAAACCAGTTCGCTCACCGTGGTGGCGGTGTTCGTGCTGATCGTGGGCCCGCTGCTGGTTCTCTTGGGGGCACTCACCATGTGGTGGCTCACGGGCCGTTCTCTGCGACCGGTCCGGCGCATCACCGAGCAAGTGCGTTTGATCGGCGGGTCGAACCTCGATGAACGCGTGGACGTACCGCCCACCCGCGATGAGATCGCTCAACTGGCCTCCACGATGAACGCGATGCTGGACCGGCTCCAGGCCTCGGACCGGGCGCAGAGGCGCTTCGTGGCCGATGCTTCTCACGAGCTGCGCTCGCCCTTGGCCACGCTGTCCACCACGCTGGACGTGGCCCGCAGTGATCCCTCCGGGGAGACGTGGAAGGAGCTGTCCCCGGTGCTCGTCTCCCAGTCACAGCGCATGGGCCAGCTGGTGCAGGACCTCCTCACGCTCGCCCGAGCCGACGACGCCGGCCTGGACATGCGCATGGCCGACACCGACATGGACGAGGTGGTTTCCGAGGAGATCGCCCGCATCAAGCCCGCCCTGCAACAAGAGCTGAAGGTCTACATCGAGCCGGTGCGTCTGCGCGCGGACGCCTCCAAGCTGCAGCACGTGGTGCGGAATCTGCTGTCCAACGCCGGCAGGCACGCAGAGTCCCTGATCGAGGTGCGGTTGAGCGCCACCGACACGAACGCGGTGCTCACCGTGATCAATGATGGTGAAAGCATTGCCCCCGAGGATCAGGACAAGGTTTTCGAACGCTTCGTCCGCCTGGACGCCTCGCGCGCGCGACACGGGTGGTTCGGGGCTCGGCCTGGCCATCAGTCGGGAGATCGTGCTCGCCCACGGCGGGACCATCGCGGTCGATGACGATCCGCGCGGGCGCTGTCGCTTTACGGTGACCCTGCCCCTTCCGCAGGATGCTCAGTAGCTTTCACGGTGTGGGCCAGGAAGCGCTCCCCGGCCACGAACATCAATGCGGCAGAGACCACGGCAAGCAGGCGCGGAATGACCTCGCCCAGGAAATCCTGGGTTACGGCGTTGGGAAGCAGCCACGTGAACAGCGCGGACACCGCGAAATAGGTCACCACGGCTGCCGCGAACACCAGGACCTTACCCACGGCGGGAACGCCCTCGAAGAACTCGGGACGGGCGTGTTCGCGCTCGCCTCGGACGAGTCGCGCAGATGACTTGATGGGCACGGCCCGCCCCTTTCGGTGTCTTCGATGACCTATTGATTACCTCTGACGTCCTAATCTACGCCGGGGTAGATCGTTCCTGACATGGCCGGATGGCCAGTTTTCCTGAGATTTTTCTGCTGACACGTACGACGCCGCTCGGGCACCTGCGCGCGCAAGGTACCCGTGCGGCGTCGTCGGGCCGGGAAAAGAGCGGTTACGGGACGATCGTGAACTTGACCTGACCGTCGCCGCCGCGTTCGGCGATGCGCAGCACCTCGGCCACCTGATCCAGGGTGTGGGTGGGGCCCAAGCAGTAGTCCACTTCGACCTCGCCATCGTGGATGCGGCGGACGGCCTCGTGGAAGGACTTGAGGCCGGGCTCGGACTGAGCCGCCACGGAACCCTGTAGGCGCACGCACTTTCGGAAGACCTCGAAGATCGGGACCAGGGTGGGCTCGAAGCTCTCGTAGAGGCCGAACCAACCCACGATCCCGCGGTTGGCCACGATGTCCACGGCCTGGGTACGCAGCTCGTCCGAACCGACGGCCTCGATCACCAGATCCGCGCCGTTGTTGCCGGTGAGCTCCGAGACCACGGCGCCCAGATCCTCGTCCGGGATCAGCACGGTGCGGGCACCCAGCTTGCGGGCAATCTCGAGGCGTGCCGGTTCCTTGTCCGAGATGATGACCTGGTCGAAACCGCGGCGCAGGGCGTCCTGCAGGAAGAACAGCCCGGCCGAACCGGCGCCCATGATCACGCACGTGCCCGCCGTGCGCGCGGGAACCTCGGTGGGCCAGTACAGGTCGAACGCGTAAATGCACGTGCCCAACTGCTGCGCCATCATGTAGCGGCGCATCTGAGTGAGATCGTTGCTGTCCACGTCGGAGGGCAGGGCCACGGCGTGATCGTCATCAAGCATCATGTACTCGGCGAACGCCCCGCCGAACTCTCCCGGGGGAACGCACAGCACCGTGGTGCCCTCCGGGAACTTCTCGGAGTTGGACTCCACCACGACGCCCACGCCCTCGTGGCCCGGGTAGCCCGCACGCTCCGGACCCTTGGGGTGCAACGTGCCGTGCAGGGCCGCGTGCAGATCCGAACCACACACGGACGCCGCCGTCATCCGCACCACGAACGTGCCCGGCTCGGTGGCCTGGGGCTTGGGCCATTCACGCACAGTGATGACTCCGGTTTCCGGCACGTGGGTTGCGCGCATGTGCGGACTCCTTTGCTGGTTATTCTCAATGGATTGATCGCTTCAACGGTACTTCATGGAGCACCTCGGCCCGCCAAGTGGGGTCTTATATCACAATTCGTCACATAGTTGTAGGCTAATCTCAATGTTACTTCCACGAGCGTTCAAGCCATTCGGCACTCCGGCCTTCGCGGTGCTGGCCTTTGCCATGTGCATGAGCGTGTTCGGATCCGGCCTGTGGGCGGTGGCACTGGTCGCCAAGGTCATGGCATTGGGTGGCTCGGCAGTCGACCTGTCGATGGTTACCGCAGCGGGCGCTGTGGGTGCCGTGGCCTTCGTCCTGGTGGGCGGAGTGACCGCGGATCGCGTGCGACTGAGCCTGATCCTGCGCTGCGTGGAGGCCACCAATCTTCTGACCGCTTCCGTGATCGTGCTCCTGACGTGGACCGGCAACCTTGCGATGTGGCACCTGGCGATCGCCGCGTTCGTGTTCGCGGGGTCCCTGGGGTTCTTCTACCCCGCCTACTCGGCCGCGCTGCCGCGAATCCTGCCGGCCAGTCAGTTGCTCGCCGCCAACGGTGTGGAGGGAACCGCTCGCCCACTCTTGCAGATTGCCGCGGGCCCGGCCGTGGGTGGCTTCCTGGCGGGACTGGCCTTTCCGGCGCTCGCGGTGGTTGCGATTGCCGTGTGCCATGCCGCGGCATTCGTCCTCATGATGTTTCTGCGCATCCCCATGAGCGGCCGGTTCGGGGAAGAGGAACCGCAAGGCTCCACCAGGCGCCGTCCACATCCATCCTGCGCGACCTGGCGGACGGATTCCTCTACTCGGTGCGCACTCCGTGGCTGCTCTGGACGCTGCTGTGGGCCATGACCGCCGTGTTCCTGTTCATGGGTCCGCTCGAGGTACTCGTGCCGTTCCTTGTCGTGGACCGGCTGGGCGGAACGGTGGCCAGTTACGGCGCGATGCTGGGTCTGTACGGGATGTCCATGGCGCTGGGTTCGATCATCACGGCATCCATGCCCCTGCCCCGTAACTACCTGACCACCATGATCTGGCTGTGGGGCTTCGGCACGCTGCCGTTCGGTCTGGTGGGCATGACCGATTCGTGGTGGGTCATGGCTGTCGCACTGTGCGTCTTCGGTGCCACCGGTGGTGCGGGTCAAGTCATCTGGGGCACTCTGCTGCAGCGCCGCGTCCCCGTGCACATGCTCGGCCGCATCTCATCCCTGGACTTCTTCGTGTCCCTGTCGCTCATGCCGGTGTCCATGGCGGTGGCCGGTCCGGTCTCGCAGGTCCTGCCGCCCGAGGCGATCTTCTGGGGCGTGGCCATTGTGACGCCCCTGCTCGGTGTGATCGCGGTGTTCGCGGGTCGCATGCACAAGGACCAGGCAGAGCACCCGCTGCGCTAGTTTCCTTCGAAACGCAACGACGCCGCTCCGGGCACTTTCGCACGAAAGGTGCCCGGAGCGGCGTCGTCAGCTATCTGGTCAGTCTATATAGCCGAATCAGTATGCCTTGTGGCGGGGCTCCACGATCAGGTGGATGAGCGCGAACGTGCCCTGCTCGTCGATGGCCTTGAAGGCCTGCTCGAGCGCACCCGGGATCTCGGACTCGCGCTCAACGCGCACACCGAAGCCACCGAACGATTGGGCCATGCCCGCGAAATCCGGGTTCTTCAACTGCGTGCCGGACACGCGGTTCGGGTACTGCTTCTCCTGATGCGTGCGGATGGTGCCGTATTCCTGGTTGTCCATCACGATGATCAGCGGCGTGGCACCGTACTGCGCGGCGGTGGCCAACTCTTGACCGTTCATGAGGAACTCACCGTCACCGGCGATCGAGATCACGCGGCGGCCCGGGTAGTTCAAGGACGCAGCCACGGCGGAGGGCACCGAGTACCCCATAGAACCGTTGCGCGCGGAGATCATGGACGCGTAACCGTTGGTCGGGAAGTAGCGGTGCGCCCAGTTGGTGTGCTCGCCGGCGCCGAAGGTGACCATGGCGTCCTCGGGCAGGTTCTCCACCAGGTTGGCCATCATGGTGTCCATGGTGGCGGGGCCGTCTGCGGGGTGGGTGTCCTTGGGCTCGGCGAACTCGACCTGCTGCTGCCGCATGCGACCGCACCAGTCCTTCCAGCCGTCCTTGACCGGGAGATCCATGCGGACCAGGTCGCGCACGAACACGTCCGGCTTGGCCACGATCTGGTGCGAGACGGCACCGGAACGGCCTCGCATGGACGGGTCCATGGTCACGATGAAGTTCTTCTTGGACCAATCCTGACGCACCAGGAAGCCGTCCGTGATCACGTCACCGGGCACGGTGCCTACGAACACGAGCAGATCAGTTTCTTCGAGGATGTCGTACGTGGGGCGGGGGCGGCCATAACCGATCGGACCCGCGTAGGAGGGCGAGTTGAACGGCACGGTGCCCTCGGTGCGCCATTCGGCTGCCGCGGGAATGTGGTGTTCCTCGAGCCACTGGGTGAACTTCTGGGCGCCCTCGTGGGTCCAGTCGTTGCCGCCGGTCACGAACAGGGGCTTCTCGGATTCCTTGAGAGCGCTCTCCAGAGCCTTCCAGTCGGTCACGGTCATACCGCCACCGGCAACGGGAATCTGGGGGTGCAGGGTCGCGTCGATCTCGCGCGTGATGACGTCCTCGGGCAGGCCGACCACCACGGGCCCGGGGCGGCCGGACGCCGCAGCGAACATGGCCTCGGCGACATATTCGGAGGCGCGTTCCGCGTGGTCCAGGACCATCACACGCTTGGCACCGGAGCCGAACCACTGGTGCGGATCGAACTCCTGGAATGCTTCCTTCTCGCGGTGTTCGAAGGGGATCAGGCCCACGAACAACACCATGGGGGTGGAGTCCTGCCACGCGGTGTGCAGGCCACGTGGGCGTTGGCGGCACCGGGGCCGCGGGTCACCATGGCCACGCCGGGCACGGTGTTCATCTTGCCGTCCGCCTCGGCCATGTAGGCCGCACCGCCCTCGTGGCGGGTGATCACGGTGTTGATGGGGGACTTGTAGAGGCCGTCCAGCACGTCCAGGTAGCTTTCGCCGGGCACCAGGTAGGCGCGTTCCACGCCGTGGGCCACCAGGGAATCCACGATCACGTGGCCTGCCGATTTACGTCCCGCTGCGGGCTGTTCCGAAGAAGATTGGGTCACCGTGAGGTCCTCATTTCGCCGTTGAAAAGTCGTGAAGAATGTGGGCGATTCCACGGGGATCGTCCGCGAATACCAGACTCGAAACTACCCGAGAACACGCGGGGTGGGGGTAACTGGGCGGCATACTTGTTAATCGGACAAACTATGACCTTGCCCTCCCCGCCGCCACGTGCGAATGGCGGCGGGTACGACGTCGCCCCGGTCCCGTACTCGCGTACGGAACCGGGGCGATCGAGTCCGGTGGGGTAGAGCGTCAGTCGTGCATGTCCTCGAGCTCCACACCCTTGGTCTCGGAGACCATCTTGATGGTGAAGATCAGCGAGACCACCGCGAAGAACGCGTAGATGCCGTAGGCCAGACCCAACGAGAAGTTGGACAGCGCCGGGAAGGTGACGGTGACGGCCCAGTTGGCGATCCACTGCACGGCACCGGCCACGGCCAGTGCGGCACCGCGGATACGGTTGGGGAACATCTCGCCCAGCAGGACCCACATGAGCGGACCCCACGAGACACCGAAGAAGATCACGAACAGGTTGGCGGCGATCAGGCGACGGGACCTGCCACGGGGCCGAGCACCGGCGTGAGCTGACCGTCCACCATGACCTTGCTGGCGGTGGCGAAGACGATGGCCAAGGTCGCGAGTGAGGCGGCCATACCCGTCGAGCCAATGAGCAGCAGCGGGCGGCGACCCACCTTGTCCACCAGGAAGATGGCCACGATGGTCACCAGCACGTTGGTCACGGAGGTGGCCACCGAGATCACGAACGAGTCGGATTCCGAGAAGCCCACCGACTCCCACAGCACGTTGGAGTAGTAGAAGATCACGTTGATGCCCACGAACTGCTGCAGGGCTGCCAGGCCGATACCGACCCACACGATGGGTTTGAGACCACCCAAGGAACCGCGCAGATCGCTGAAGCGGGGCTTGTGTTCCTTGTTGATGGTTTCGCGGATGCGCGCCACGCGCTCCTCGGCCACCTGAACGCCGTGGATGCTGGTCAGCACGGAGCGGGCTTCGTCATCGCGACCGCGGGAGACCAAGTAGCGCGGAGACTCAGGAATGGTGAATGCCCCGATGCCGTACATCACGGCCGGAATGGCCATGACCAGGAACATCCAGCGCCAGGCCTCGAGACCCAGCCACAGCTCGTTGGCCGCTCCGCCGGCCCAGTGGGCCAACAGAGCGTCGATCAGCAGCGACAGGAAGATACCGAGCACAATGCCCATCTGCTGCAGCGAACCCAGGCGGCCACGGAGGTGGGCCGGGGACACCTCGGCAATGTAGGCGGGTGCGATCACAGAGGCCACGCCCACACCGATACCGCCGACCACGCGGAAGATGACCAGCGTGGTGATGTCATTGGCCAGGCCACAGCCGATCGCGGAAGCCAGGAACAGCAACGCGGCGATCTTCATGATCAGGATGCGGCCGGTGCGGTCCGCGATGCGGGCACCGAAGAAGGCACCCACCGCAGCACCCAGCAGCGCCGCTGCCACCGCGAAGCCCAGGGGACCCGGACCCACGTCAAAGCGTGACTGGATGGATGACACCGCACCGTTGATCACGGCGGAGTCATAACCGAAAAGAAGTCCACCGAAGGCCGCGACCGTGGTGATTCTGATGACCGCTCCAGTATTCGCGTCGTGACGCTCGGACGGTACTGCGTGCGCTGCTTGGCTCATCGCGCAGCTCCCTTGCTGTAACGAAGTAAGAATGCGGGCCCCCAGGGCGTGGCACGCTGTGGGGACGTTAACCGGAAGTACGCTTGCCGGTGGTGGATCAAGATTAGGACCCAGATCACTAAATGTCCATGTCTTGAACACAAAAGATGTGGGTGTGTCCTAAACAGGCAGGGAAATGTTCTCGAGTGCCATAATCAGCGCTCCGGTGAGGTGTGCTTCCGGACCCAGCTCGGCGGTTGTGATCGTCAGGTCCCGGGTGCAGCCCTGCACTCCGTAACGGGACACGATCTCCCGCAAGGGCCCCAGGAGCAGATCGCCCGCGCGTGCCAACTCTCCGCCGACCACTACGAGCTCGGGATTGATGATGTTGCACAGATTGGCCACGGTGGTCCCGAGTGTGCGACCGGTATCGCCGATGACGCGCGCGCAACCGACGTCCCCGGCCAGGGCGGCGTCGACGACGTCGGCGACCGTGAGATCGGGGCCGCGGGTGGTGCCCAGGAGGGCGAGGACCGCCTCGGAGGAAATGAACGTCTCCAGGCAGCCGCGATTGCCGCAGCGGCAGACATCGCCCTGCTCGTCCAACGTCATGTGACCGAGTTCCCCGGCGGATCCCGTCGCGCCGCGGAACAACCGGCCGTTGAGGATCAGGCCTGCGCCCACGCCGTGAGAGACCTTGATGTAGGCCATGTTCTGAACCTCGCGGCCGGCGCCCTGGGAGAACTCGCCCACGGCCCCGGCATTGGCGTCATTCTCCACGGCGACCGGTAGCGCCAGCCGGGTGGTGGCCGCAGCGCGAACGTCAGTGTCGGCCCAGGCCGGGAGGATGGCTCCGGCGCTCACCACGCGACCCTCGAGGTCGACCGGGGCAGGAAGAGTCAGCCCGGCGGCGAGCAGTTTTCCGCGCGATATCTTCAGCTCTCGAACCATGCTGTCCAAGGTGGAATCGGCGGTGTCCAGAACTTCGGTGACCGAATGACCACGAGGCAGATCGAAGCGCTGACGTGCCTTGATGTCCTGGTTGAGATCCGCGACGGCCACGGTGAGGTGCCGGTGGCCCACGTCCAGGCCCACCACGAAGCCGGCGTCGTCGCTGAAGCGGACCAGCTGACCGCGGCGCCCGCCGTGGGAGGAATCCATGGCGAGTACACCCGCGGTCACCATTTCGTGCACGATCGAGGAGACGGTAGACGGCGCCAACGCGGTTTCGCGCGCAATGGTTGCTTGCGTGGTGGTGCCAAGAATGCGCATGGCATCGATCACGCGGCGCTGATTGGCAACGCGCAATGAGGTCTGAGAGCCCGGAGCCGCCGCGATCTGGGCGGTCGTGGAGTGCAGGGACATCGTTGTCCTCGTTTTCCTGTGAAGATTCGCTTGCACCGGAGTGTAGCCCGTCTTCGACTCTCGAAGACAAAGTCCCATCTCAACAGAGTGAAGCCGCGCCGCA
>NZ_AJXN01000155.1 GCF_000286355.1 Kocuria atrinae C3-8
ACCTGAGTCGGTGGATCGAGCTAAGAGCTCCGCCTGGGCATGGCCGACGGCTGCACGGGTGGGCGCGTCGAGCTCCGGCCTAACACCTGGACGGTTCGGGGTCTCGATGGTGGACGCACGCGTCAAGTTCGGGCGTCACTTCTGGCGTCGTTCTGATAGCTGGAAGTCCTTGACGCTCGTGGAGCGTCCGCCACACTGGTTCAGCTAGAACGCGGCTAATCCGAGACATGATGTTCCGTGTCGAGGTGCTCAGTTAGGCTTTACCCAGAAATGGATAGGCCCCCACCGCTGCCAACGGTGAGGGGCATCCAAGACAACGCTGTAGATCCGTACAAGTTTCGCGGCTCCACCGGATCAACAGCCTGAGGACCAAGGAGGTCCATATGCAACATCGCCAAGAAAACAAGGCGGTATCGCTATGACCAGCTTACTGAACTTTCGGCTACCCGCGCGAGCCCTTCTGTTGCTCTGGTTTTTGAACACTTTTCCCGTGCCCGTGAGTTATGCGCTACTCGCCGTACTCGTTGGCGGCGCGATCTTCTTCTTCATTTGTCTGGGCATTGGTGGTCCTCTTTGGGATCGCTGGATGCAGGTCCTCCGTCTGTTAACGCGGCGGAAGCGGGGCGGGTGATAGCTGGGTGAGCGTGCCCCTTGGCCACGGGAGCCCCTCCGGCGCATGCCGCCGCACCACAAAGGAGTTGCTGGTCTGAACTCGATCCCTAGGATGTCTGCTCTTTTGAGCACAATAAAGATGGAGATGCATGGAGTTGTCTCCTCGACCGGTCTTCGTCCGTTGCACCGGGAGAACCAGGAAAAGTCTCGTCGAGTACCGGGACGGCGCAGCTGGTTTCAGCTGGCACGGCAAGACTGAGGCGGGCAGGGAGGAGGTAGGCGCATGGCAGGCAAGGGAAAGGTCACCAGCTCAAAGGTCGCATCGAAGGCGTCCAAGATGTTGCAGGATGGGCGTTCGTCGGCTCGCACCCGCAGCGTGGCCGCCAGTGCTTTGGCTCAGGCTAAGGGCGGCAAGAAGGCCAAGTAAATAGTTTTGCACAGTTCCGTCCACCCGTCCGTGGGCGGGACCATCACCTTCCCGCCCCACCGCGTCGCCGGCGGCAATCGGGCACGCGTGTGGCGTTCACATAAACGTTGAGGTCCTCCCGTGGGACATCGGCGAAGCCAGTGACGAGGGTAACCATGGCGGGAGCCCCAGCATAGATCGCAGACAAGGCATGGACGGCGTCGTAGGATGCCAAACCCCAGTTGCACATCGCGCCCAATACGTCGTCACTGACTTCTTCTAGCTCGACTCGCAGTGCCGGGCGGGTATCAACGATCTCCCCGTTACCTTGTGAGTACCCCCGATAGTCGGGGGGTCTGGTCGCTCGGCCGGGTATGGCTTTGTTGCCCTGCCATCCATGGTCCGGGGGGTGTTGCCGCCCGGTCGAGAGACACGCGTTGACCGCTGATAGGGACACGGCCCAGCACTGCTGAGGTCTCTTCGTAACGTGGGTGCCGGCATCGGGTGTCGTGACTGCGACCAGCAGTGATGCGTCAAAGGAGGACAGCATCATGGAGACAAGATTCGCGGTCGTGATCGGCTTAGACGTTGGGAAGACAGGCCACCATGCCTGCGCCCTGGACCCCGGCGGAAGCCGGTTGTTCGACAAGCCCCTGCCCCAGGACGAGGCCCAGCTGCGGGAGCTGTTCACCGAACTCCAGAAGCATGGCAACGTGCTGATGGTCGTCGATCAACCCAACACCATCGGAGCACTGCCGATCGCGGTCGCCCGGGATGCGGGCTGTGCCGTGGCCTACCTGCCCGGACTAGCGATGCGAAAGGCCGCGGACCTGTATCCGGGCCGGTCCAAGACCGATGCACGCGACGCGTTCATCATCGCCGACACCGCCCGCACCATGCCGCACACCCTCCGTGCCGTCGACCGTGACAACGAGGTCCTCTCCGCATTGAAGGTCCTCGCTGGCTTTGATGAGGATCTCGCTCACGAAACAACACGGGCGCTGAACCGGATCCGGTCGCTGCTCACGCAGATCCATCCTGCCCTGGAACGGGTGTTCGCCGGCGGTAGCCTCGCCAACAGTCTCACCCTGGAGCTGCTGATCAAGTATGGCGGCCCCACCGGGCTCAAGACCGCAGGCCGGGGGAAGGTATTACGGTTCGCCCGCGCCCACTCTCGCCGAGACCCCGAAGCCTGATCGATCAGATCTTCGCGGCGCTGGGTGAGCAGACCGTGGTCGTTCCTGCGACCGCCGCAGTGGAGTTGGTGATCCCGAGAGTCGCTGGCCAGGTGAAAGAGCTGAAGGAGCAGCGAGCGACGGTGGCTAGGGAGGTCGAGGGGATGTTGGAGGACTTCCCTCTCGCCTCGGTCTTGATGAGCATGTGCGGGGATCGCCCCTCTTGGCCGCCGCGCAGATCCTCCTGAACATCGGCGACGGTTCCGCGTTCGAGACTCCCGGTCATCTCGCGGCCTACGCCGGGATCGCGCCGGTCACACGAAGATCCGGGACCTCGATCCGCGGAGAGTTCCCCGCCCGATCGGGCAACAAGCGGCTGAAGAACGCCCTGTTCTACTCTGCCTGGGTCGCCTCGAACCACGACCCGATCTCGAAGACCTACTACGATCGCAAACGCGCCGAGGGCAAGCGCCACAACGCCGCCGTGATCTGCCTGGCCCGCCGCCGCTGCAACGTCATCTTCGCGATGCTCCGCGACGGCACGTACTACCAGTCACCCACACCAGTCCCGACCCCCGAGCCACCCACTCTCGCGGCTTGACTCGAAACATAGGGACACCCCCCGTACAGCAGTCCCTTAGAAGGGTAGGAGGCCCCACAAGCAGGCCCCGGGAGCATCATGAATGCCATCATCGATCAGAATATCCAGATGACCCACGACTTGCTGGCCGAAGCGGAAGAACTCCGCCAGCGGAACCTGCGCATCCGCAGCGATCGGAACCGGATGGCCACGCCGCCGCCCACCACCGTTGACGGGCGGAAAGAAGAGATACGCGCACGCCTGGACCACTCACGCGCCCAGGATCATCAGGTGGCCACCCACGCCCAGGAGCGGGCGTTCTGTTCGTGGAGGTCCCCCGTCACGCCCGGAAGAATTGCGGAATGGGCGGGCAACCGGAAAGCAAAACACTTGCTGGCAGCGCACGCACCCTCAAAAGACTGAGACGGCAGCCGGTGCGCTCGCGACCCACCCGTTATACTATATATACCCTCTATCTTGACGCAAAATGTCGCAGATTCCCGAACCCCGAGAGACGGGGCCTGACCAACACAGACCGGAACCGACATGATTCATCTTTATGGTCAGCACATTGCCTTACTGATATCTTGCTCTATTACCTGCGTCAATGGGGTTCCGATGACCGCCAGAACTGCATAATAATCGACGTCATACTGTAGCTGGGTCATGGAAACCCGCTCCACCACGCAGTCGTGTCCTTCAAAATGCCGAAGCGACGGCGGTTCATACGGTGGTGACACCGTGAGATTTCTCATGGGAACCGAGAGTCCTTTTCCAATGGCTTTGAGCACAGCCTCCTTGCGCACCCAGTAGGGAATCGCCCACCCCGCTGCAGACAGCTCCTCGTCGTTGATAATCGACGGCAACAGCGCTTGCGCTTCTGCGGGTTCAATAACCGGTTCGACGTCCACTCCAACACCCTCGAAGTCACCGCAAGCCACCAGCACCCGATCCTTGGCATGGGATACGGACACCTGGAGACTCGACCCCAAGATCCGGGGGCGGCCATGTGCGAGGCCGCACCCCGAACACGTGCGGTCGATATCCAAGCAGGCCGGAGACACGCGAGGTAGTGTCCGAGCATGAGCCTCGTCATTAATGCACCGGTCGTGAACCGGTCACGGTCGATAGCGCGTCGCCATCGACCGCAGATGCGGCGTTCTTCAGCGCTGAGAAGCGAACTGTCTAGAACCAAAGCATGGCCCGGTCGCGCCCACCAGACCTGGCAGGTCCCGGACGCCAAGGGGGCAATAGGCATGATTCACATCCTTAAATGCAGAGTCGCGAAAAGGATTAAACTAGGCGGGCTGGACCAATGCGACCCGACATGGCGAAACTCGCGTAGCGGCGCCCTCCCATTTACAATGGATCCTGGGGTGATCTCCGCGGGCTTTCAGAGAGTTAAAATACCGTTGTAGATTGAGGTTTTTCACCAGGG
>NZ_AJXN01000156.1 GCF_000286355.1 Kocuria atrinae C3-8
GTGGTGCTCGTGGGCTTCCAGACCTGGGACCTGTGGGCCGTGCTCTTCATGATGCTCGCCCTGCTCGGCTACGTGCGCGGTAACCCGGCGCTCGCGGGATTCATGGTGGGCTTCGGTGCGTCCGTGGCGTTCTTCCCCGTGGTCGTACTGCTGGCCATTCTGATCATGGCCGCCCGTCACCGCTTCATCAAGGACTTCATCAGCGCACTCATCTGCGCGGCTATCGCGTGGATCCTGATCAACGGCACCTACATGCTCACCGCGTGGGACCAGTGGCGGGCGCAGTTCAACACGATCGTGGACTCCAATACCGAGCAGTCCTCGTTCTGGAACGTGTGGAACGACAACATCGAGCCGCGTACCGGGGTGGCACTGGACGGCGGCAACGTGGGTCAGTACGTGCTGCTGACCATGGTCCTGGGCCTCGTGTTCGTCCTGCTGATCTCGCTGTTGAGCCGCCGCGAGCCCTCCGTGGTGCAGGTGATGTTCCTGCTGCTGGCCCTGTACGTGCTGCTTGCCAAGGACTACTCGCTCAACTATGTGGTGTGGCTGGTGCCGCTCGTGATCCTGTGCCGCCGCAACTGGATTGAATTCGGCCTGTGGCAAGCGGTCGAAGTGCTCTACTGGGCCACCGTGGTGCTGCCGGCCGCGGCCTGGCCAACGCTGCCGTGGGTCGAGCAGTTCGGTTGGGCACCCCAGGACATCCTGGCGGTCATCCGCTACCTGTTCCTCATTTACTTTGTGGTGGCCGTGGTGATCGACATGTTCCGCGGTCGCAAGGCGCTGGCGCTTGGGGTTTCCGCGCTCAAATGAACGGGTAGACGTGACCGCTCCGAGGCGATGGCTCTCAAGTGACGCGTGTGTTTCATGAGATCATAAAGTAACCCTACTTATTAGTGTTCGTCGGAAAGAGTCATGGAGAACCAGAAGTCCCGCCCGGTGGTCAACTGGCAGCCGCCGTCGTGGCGTTCTTTGCGCAAGCCGCTGCTGCTGATCCTGGCCGGCGTGGTGGTCGTGGTGTTGCTGTGGAGCACGGTGATCAACTTCTTCCTGGTCTCGCGCGATCCGCAGTCCCCCGTGGAGGCGTACCTCAGCCAACTGGAACGCGGTAGCGCTCGGCAGGTGCTGGCCCCGCTGAGCATCGCGAACAACGACCCCACGATCCAGATCCTGCCGAACTCCGTGTACCGCAATTCGCATGATCGTCCGGTGGGTCATGAGGTCGTCTCGGTCTCCGAACGTGGCACTCAGGCGGACGTGCAGGTGGACGTTCGCATGGGAGACGGCCAGACCCACCGCGTGACCTACACCGTGGACAAGCTGGTCTCCACGGGATTCCTCAATGACACGTGGCAGCTCAACGACGTGGACGACGTGATGGTCGGAGTGAAGCTCCCCGCCGCGGTGGACGCCTTGTCCGTGAACGGTCAGACCGTCCGGCCCGACGCCGCTGCGTTGCGCGCCGCTGATGACGGCGCCGCCCGTACGTGGCAGTTCGAGGGCCTTCCTGGTAGCTACGACGTAGCGATGCCGGATGATTCCTACCTTCTGGCCAGTACACATGCCCGAGGAAGCATAAATATTTCCGACCCGCAGACACTGCCGTTGGAGTTGAGTTTCAAGCCGTCCCCGCGCATGTGGGAGGCCGTTGACCGGGAAATCGGTGTGGTCATCAGTGACTGCGAGAATGGTCGCCGCCTGGACCTCGACAAGTGCCCGGCCCGAGCTCGTGGGCCGAGGGAGCGGCGTCGGAATCAGAAACCACGCAACCCGACGCCTTGCCAGACGGTGTGACTGACGTGAAGTGGGAACTCGAGAAAAGTCCGGCTTTGGTGTTGCAGCCGGAGGACAACGACCCTCTGACGTTCCACGCTCAGCGCTACCGCCCCGCGATCGCCAAGGTGACCTTCCGCGAGGACGGCCGCTCCAAGACCGAACGCGTGGAGTTCGGCCTGGATGTCACCACCCGCTCGACCGGTAACAATATCAGCACGGATGTGCAATTGCGCCGAGCGCTGACCGACACCGAACGAGCCTTCGACCCCTCGTAAAATAGAGGTAGTCGAAGAGGGAGTCACCGTGGCCCAAGAGCCGGAATACTACAAACCTCAACCGCTGCCCCCGCGCGACGGCGCTCGCGTCGGTGGACACCAGCACAACGGATACCAGCAGGGCGATTACCGCCGGGGCGGTTTCCAACAGAACCCTGGAGCGTCCCAGTGGGGCCAACCCCGTCAGGGGCCGCCCGTGGTCAACGTGGTGGGCGGCAAGTCCGCGCTGCTGTCCTACGTGCTGTGGTTCTTCCTGGGTTGGTTGGGTGTGCACAAGTTCTACCTGCAGCAGCCGTTCCAAGGAATTTTCTACATTCTGCTGTGGGCCATTGGCTGGTTCACCACCCCGATCATCATCGGCTGGTTCATCCTGGGTTTCTGGGGACTGCTCATGATCATCGACCTGTTCCTCATCCCGTTGCGCGTCGCGCAGCTCAATGCTCGGCTGGCCCGCCGCGTCAATGGCTACTGAGCCGCAGTTGTAGTAAACTCGGCAAGTCTGTGTGCCGTTCGATACGCGATCGGTACCGACAAACGCACAGAACCTCCTGCTGCGGAAGGACCGCAGCCGCTTAGCCCGAAGGAGGTGGGTTCTTTACATGCGTGAATACGAATTGATGGTGATCCTCAACCCCGAGGTCGAGGAGCGCGCCGTTGAGCCGACCCTCAAGAAGTTCCTCGAGGTAGTCACCAAGGAGAACGGCACCGTCGACAACGTCGACATCTGGGGCCGTCGTCGCTTGGCCTACGAGATCCAGAAGAAGTCCGAGGGCATCTACGCCGTTGTGAACTTCACCGCTGAGCCGCACACCGCTCAGGAACTGGACCGTGTCCTGGGCCTGAACGAAGCCGTGATGCGCACCAAGATCATCCGTCCTGAAGAACAGAAGATCGAAGCCAAGTGAGTTGACTGTGTAGTCCGTCAGGGCTGCACAGGGCGTCTTACCCAAGGCCCTTACGGGTTCCCCGTGAGATGCTTCAAAACCCACAACGTCTCGCATCCAGCGTCCACAGATACCGGAGGTTCACATGGCTGGCGATACCGTCATTACAGTGATCGGCAATCTGACCGCCGACCCCGAACTGCGCTTCACTCCGTCCGGAGCCGCGGTGGCCAATTTCACGATTGCGTCCACCCCGCGTGCCTTCGATCGGCAGTCCAACGAGTGGAAAGACCAGGAAACCCTGTTCTTGCGCTGCTCGGTGTGGCGTGAAGCGGCAGAGAACGTGGCCGAGTCCCTCACCAAGGCACTCGCGTGATCGTTCAGGGCCGGCTCAAGGCACGCTCTTACGAGACCAAGGAAGGGGAGCGACGCACCAGCACGAGCTGGAAGTCGACGAGATCGGCCCTTCCATGCGGTACGCAACCGCCAAGGTCAACCGGAACTCACGCGGTGGCGGCCAGGGAGGTAACTCCTACGGCGGCAACCAGAGCTTCGGTAACTCCGGCGGCGGTGGCGGATTCGGAGGCGACTCCGGATTCAGCGGCGGCCAGCAGGGCGGCGGCTTTGGTGGAAACCAGGGCGGCAACTTTGGTGGCTCCGGTGGCGGCAACCAGCAAGGCGGTTTTGGCGGGGGTAACCCCGGTGCAAGCCGCGGCGGTGGTCAGCAGCAGCGTCCGCAACAGGGCAACGATCCTTGGGGTCAGTCCTCCGGTGGTAATTACGACTGGGGTACCGATTCCGAAGACGAGCCCCCCTTCTAAACACACTTATCCAACCCATCCCGCAGGTACGCCTGCGGGCTCCGCATCCGAAAAGGAGCACCACGATGGCCAAGGCTGAAATTCGCAAGCCGAAACCAAAGCAGAACCCGCTCAAGGCGGCTGGCGTCACCGAGATCGATTACAAAGACGTCGCTCTGCTTCGCAAGTTCATCTCCGACCGCGGCAAGATCCGTGCACGCCGTGTGACCGGCGTGTCCGTTCAGGAGCAGCGCAAGATCGCTTTGGCGATCAAGAACGCTCGTGAAGTTGCTTTGCTGCCCTACTCCGGCGCCGGCCGCTGATCTGAGAGGACTGAGAATCTATGGCAAAGATCATTCTGACCCACGAGGTTTCCGGGCTGGGTTCCGCCGGTGACGTGGTTGACGTGAAGAACGGCTACGCCCGTAACTTCCTGTTCCCGCGTGGCTTCGCAACCCCCTGGAGCCGTGGCGCTGAAAAGCAGATCGAATCCATCAAGAACGCACGTGCCGCTCGTGACCTGGCTTCCCTCGAGGACGCACAGGCTCTGGCTGCCAAGCTGACCTCCACCACCTTGACCGTTCCGGTCAAGTCCGGTGCTGAGGGCCGCTTGTTCGGCACCGTGCGCGCTGAAGACGTTGCCAAGGCCGTTGAGGCCTCGGGTCTGGGCTCCATCGACAAGCGTCGTGTCGAGCTCACCCAGCGCATCAAGACCACCGGCGTGTACCAGGCCGTGGTTCGTCTGCACGAAGAGGTCAACGCGAACGTCGAGTTCGAGGTTGTCCCCGCCTGATTTCATCCCCTGGACATCCCCCGGGATGTCTCTGGAATGTGATTGAGAAGAACCCCGCAGGTTTCGACCTGCGGGGTTCTCCTTTGTGCGTTTGCACGGTCTGACCAGCACTTATGACTTTCCCAAGTGTCACGAGCGGACGAGTCAGGGGTTCACATGTGATGATGCTCAGTATGGAGATCAAGGCACACAGGGGACTCACCGGGTCCCAGCTCTATTGGGTTGGACTGGGCTGCCTTGGCCTGGCCGTGGCCGCCTTTGCCGGGAGTTTTGCCATGGGCAATTCCCTGGACCCCCAAGGGGCCGTGTTCGTGCTGGTGATCGGGTTGGTCATCAGCGTTATTGCGTCCATCATTGCGGCGGTTTTGAGCATTGCCGGGCTGGTTGCTTTTCCCCTGCTCAGAGGGAGATTCATTATTCTGCTGGTACTTTCGCTGGTGTTCTCACCCTTGCTCTGGCTTGGACTGATGGCCACCGTGCTCTAGATATCCACAGATCCATCCACAATCCGTGCACAAGTTCGCACGGCGTGTTCCACACGCTGTCCACAGGTTTTCCACAACCCGTGGACAGCGTGCTTCGTTAAGTCTCGCGAATCATGCGGCTGTCGTCGCGGATCTGTCCCACGAGCTCCTCGAGCATGTCCTCCAGCGTGACGATGCCGTCCACATGACCGTCCGCCGAGATCACGGCGCCAGGTGGGCTCCCGAGTTCTGCATGATGGTCAGCGCCTGTCGCAGGGGCATGTCCGCGTGGATGCGCGGCAGCGCACGCACCTGGGAGGCCTCAATGGGAAGGTCGCGAGCGGCGTCGTCCTCCTCGATCAGGTCCTTGATGTGGACGTAACCGGCGAGCGAGCCGTCGCGGGCGAGCATCGGGAAACGCGAGTAGCTGTCCGCGGCGATGATCTCCGCCTGAGCGGTAGTCACACCCGAGGGCAGGCATGTCACCTTGCTCATGGGGATCAGAATGCCGTTGACGCTGCGTTCCTCGAAGGTCAGGGCGCCCAGGAGCAGGCGCTCGTCGTTGGCTTCGAGCAGCCCGCCGTGGCGTGATTCGGCGACCAGGGCGGCCACCTCGTCGCGCGTGAAGACCGAGGTGACCTCGTCCTTGGGCTGGACGCGCATCAGGCGCAGAATGCCGTTCGCGATACCGTTCATGACCCACAGCAGCGGTCGCAGCACGGTGACCACGCCCATCAGGATGGGTCCGAGCACCAGGGCGCTGCGCTCGGGGGTGGCCAGTGCGATGTTCTTGGGGACCATCTCGCCGATCACCACGTGCAGGTAGGTCACCAGGGACAGCGCGATCGCGAACGCGATGGGGTGCTGCAGGGCCTCGGGTACGCCAATCGCCGCGAACGGGACCTCGAGCAGGTGCGCGATGGCCGGTTCGCTGATGGCGCCCAACGCCAGGGTGCAGATCGTGATGCCCAGCTGCGCGCCGGCCATCATGAGGGAGACGTTCTCCATGGCCTTGAGGGTGACCTTGGCGGCCCACTTCCCCTCGAGTGCCTTGGGTTCGATCACGGTGCGGCGCGCGGAGATCAGAGCGAATTCCGCGCCCACGAAGAATGCGTTGCCTGCCAGCAGCACCACGGTGAGCAGCAGTCCGGCGAGGTCGCTCATCGGCTCTCCTCCTGGTCGACGACGCCGCTCGGGGCCTCGTAGTGATCGGTGGCCTTCGCGTGGTGCTCCTGGTTCTCGTGGTCGGTCTCATCCTCCGAGGGGGGGTCGCTCACGCGAGCGGTCAGCTCGGTGATGCGGTGCTCGTCCAGGTCGATGACCTCGAACGTGATGAGCGAGGGATCTTCTCCGGGGTCCGGGTCGGATTCGACCGTGACGGTGTCACCCACCTCGGCCAGGCGGCCCAGATCCAGGGTGATGAGGCCGGCCAGGGTCTCGTAGTCCTCGTGCTCGGGGACCGTGACGCCCAGGTGTTCGCTGGCCTCGTCCGGGCGCAGGGCGGCGGAGAAGGTCCAGACGTCGTCGTGCTGTTCGGCGTGGGGCTCATCCTGGGGGTCGTGCTCGTCTCGCACTTCACCCACGAGTTCCTCGACGAGGTCCTCCAGGGTGACCAGGCCGGCGATGTCGCCGAACTCGTCCACGAGCAGGGTCATCTGCAGGGCGCCGGTGCGCAGGACGTCCATGAGGTCGTCGAGTTCCACGGTGTCCGGGACAAAGCGTGCCTCGCCCATGATGTCCTCAACGGTCACGGACTCACGCTGGGCGTAGGGCACGGCCAGGGCCTGGCGGACGTGGACCTGGCCCAGAACGTGTTCCTTGTCATCGTGAAGCACGGGGAAGCGGGAGAAGCCGGTGGCCTTGGACTCGCGCAGCAGATCGCGCACGGTACTGTCCGGGGAGAGGGTGACCATCTGACCGCGCGGGGTCATCACGTCGTGCGCGCGGCGGTCACCGAATGCGAACGAACGCTCCACGAGTTCCGCGGTCTGGGATGCCAGTGCGCCCTGGTTGGCGGAGTGGCGGACCAGGCCTGCGAGCTCCTCGGGGGAGCGGGTCGACGCCAGCTCTTCCTGCGGCTCGACGCCCAACGCACGCACGATCTTGTTGGCGTTGTTGTTGAACAGGCGGATGGGCCAGCCCAGCACCTTGGTGAAACCGCGCTGGAAGCCGACCACTGCCTTGGCGGTGGCCAGCGGCTTGGCGATCGCGAGGTTCTTGGGCACCAGCTCGCCGAAGATCATGGTCAGGCCGGTGGCCAGCACCAGGCCACGGTGATGGAGGTGGAGCGGGCCGCGACCGGTGACAGACCGGCGTCGGTGAGCGGGCCCGTGATCAAGGCGGCAATGGCCGGCTCGGCAAGGAAACCAATGCCCAGGTTGGTCACGGTGATGCCCAGCTGAGCTCCGGAGAGCTGGGTGGACAGGGTCTTCATGCCCTTCAGCACACCCTGGGATCGGCGGTCGCCAGTCTTGGCGGCGGCCTCTACGTCATTGCGATTGACGGTGATGAGGGAGAACTCGGCGGCCACAAAGGCGCCGCAGGCTGCGATCAGCACGAGTCCGATGATGATGGAGACGACTTCCACTAGCTCCACCACCCCTGGCTACAACTCAGAAAACCGGGTCTTTTACAGGGGGCGTCGCTAGGGGCGCTCATGGTCTCCATATCTTGGTGAGGGCGGCGCTCGGTGTGCCGCGAACATGTAAAACGAGATAAATGTACTGGGCTTGACTGTGAGTTGGCTAGGGGGCGAGCGGCGTCGTCCTCCCCAAGAGCGGACGCGTGTTATCCGTGTCCTCGCACGGTGCGACAATGGAACGCAGTCTTTGAGGAATGGAAGTGAGTGAGGGTGTCGGAATACACGTCCGGATCGCGCGAGGAGTACGGGCGCTCGCTGCCGCACGACAATGTGGCGGAGCAGTCGGTGCTGGGCGGCATGCTGCTCTCCAAGGACGCCATTGCGGACGTGGTGGAAGTGCTGCGCGGCGTGGATTTCTACAAGCCGGCGCACGAATCCATTTACGACGCCGTGATCTCCCTTTACGGGCGCGGCGAACCTGCCGATGCGATCACCGTGGGCGACGAGCTCACCAAGCGCGGTGAGATCGAACGTATCGGTGGCGTGGCTTACCTGCACTCGCTGATCGCGTCCGTGCCGACCGCGGCCAACGCGGGTTTCTACGCGGAGATCGTGCGCGAACGCGCGGTGCTGCGGCGCCTGGTGGAGGCCGGTACCAAGATCGCGCAGCTGGGCTACTCGCAGGACGGCGAAGTCGATGACATCGTCAACGAGGCCCAGGGCGAGATTTACCAGGTGGCCGAGCGGCGTACGTCCGAGGACTACGTGGTGCTCAGCGAGGTCATGGAATCCGCCGTGGACGAGATCGAGGCGGCCGGTAACCGTGAGGGCATGCAGGGCGTGCCCACCGGATTCATTGAGCTGGACGAGCTGACGCACGGTTTCCAGGGCGGTCAGATGATCGTGATCGCGGCGCGTCCTGCCATGGGTAAGTCGACGTTCGCGCTGGATATCGCGCGCTCCGCGTCGATCAAGCACAACATGACGTCCGTGATCTTTTCGCTGGAAATGAGCCGTAACGAGATCGCCATGCGTCTGCTCGCGGCCGAGGGCACCCTGCAGATGCAGGACCTGCGCGCCGGTACGTTGCAGGACGAGCAGTGGGCCAAGATCGCGCAGATCATGGGCAAGATGGACTCCGCGCCGCTGTTCATCGACGACTCGCCCAACATGTCGCTCATGGAGATCCGCGCGAAGTGCCGACGGTTGAAGCAGAAGCACGACCTGAAGCTCGTGGTGCTCGACTACCTGCAGCTCATGAGCTCCGGCAAGAAGGTCGAGTCCCGTCAGCAAGAGGTCTCCGAGTTCTCTCGTGCGCTCAAGCTGCTCGCCAAGGAGCTCGAGGTGCCGGTCATCGCACTGTCCCAGCTGAACCGTGGCTCCGAGCAGCGCACGGACAAGAAGCCGCAGGTGAGTGATCTGCGTGAATCCGGTTGCCTGACCGGTGATACTCGGATTCTGCGCGCGGACACGGGCGCGGAGACCACCATGCGTGACCTGTACGAGTCGGGCGAGAAGGACGTTCCCGTGTGGGCGCTCGCGGACGACCTGCGCTACGTGCAGCGGCCGATGACACACGTGTTCTCGACGGGTGTGAAGCCTGTCTACCGCTTGCGTTTGGCGTCTGGCCGCGAGGTGCGGGCAACGGCGAATCACAAGTTCTTTACGTATGCGGGCTGGCGGGCCCTGGCTGATCTGGATGCAGGAGATCGTTTGGGTATTCCGCGGCATGTGGGGGCGCCCGCTTCTTCTGTGGCCATGGATGATGCTGAGGTGTCCGCCCTGGGTGCTCGGTTGGCTGGGCTGTCGACTGTCCCGTCGTCCGTGTTCGGGCTGCCCAAGGATCAGGTGCGGTTGCTGCTGAGCTCGGCATGGTCCGCTTCTGGTTCGGTTTCGGAGGCGGGTTCCGCAGAGTGCGGCGAGATTTCTTTGACGACGACGTCGCGGGCGACGGCCGAGGCTGTGGCTCGCCTGTTGCTGCGTTTCGGAATCGTGGGGACAGTTTCCTCAGCTTCTGATGCTGCTGCTCCTTATGTCGTGTCGATCGACGAGTTCGAGGATCAGCTGATGTTCCTGGAGCAAATCCCCGTGGACGGTGAATCTGCGGTGGCAGCGGCACAGCTGCGTTCTACATTGCGGGCTGCGAAGGCCGAGAAGGCCGCGCCTGGCTCCGGCGGGATGTACAACGCGTGGGATGAAGTCCGTGGTCTTCTGGAAAACCGAGGATCGGCGTCCGAAGATTCCTCTGTATCCGCTGTGGCGGGCGGTGGAACGGCGACGATGACCCGACCGCCGCAATCTCGGCTCGAAGAGGTCATCTCAGCGCTCGACACTCATGATTTAGACATGATGGCGATGAACGATCTGTATTGGGATCGCATCGTGTCCATCGAGGATGACGGTGTCGAGGAAGTCTTTGATGCCACCGTGGTTGGCGCGCACAACTTTGTGGCCAATGGCGTGACCGTTCACAACTCGATCGAGCAGGACGCGGACATGGTGATCCTGCTGCACCGTGAGGATGTGTACGACAAGGAGTCCCCACGTGCTGGCGAAGCGGACGTAATCGTGGCGAAGCACCGTAACGGTCCCACCAAGACGATCGTGGTCGCGTTCCAGGGCCACTACTCGCGGTTCGCGAATATGGCGCTGGAGGGGTTCTAAGTTGAGATGGCACGGCTGACTCATGGAGAAGAAACAATTATGCCGCGACTAGCTTCGGTAGACGATGCGTGGGTACAGTGGTGTCACTACATCCCCCACGCCTCTCTGCGATGCGCAACCCGGGGGATTTTTTCTTTCCAAGGCTGTGTGTGATGGCTTCATCGACTTCTAGACCGCGCGGGAATTCGGAGTTTTCCAAACCCCCGTTGAATCACGACCAGCTGCTCGAGCGGATGGCCCTAAGAGGACTCACTATCCCTGAGCCCGAACGCGCTCAACGCTACTTGCGGCATGTGGGTTATTACCGATTCTCTCCATATCTTATTCCCTTTCGAAGCCGCTCGCAGAGTGAGCAGCTTAGGCCTGGAACCACATTTGATGACGTGCTTGATTTGTATGTCTTTGATCGAAAGTTAAGGGGCCCTTCACAGATGAGCGTGGGTAGCGTCTTCCGCCACGGCCGGTGGCCACCGGCGGCGAGCAGGGCGCGTAGGCGGTAGTTGTCGAAGTTCCGGAAGCCCGGGCGACTCGGCGCATCGTCTCGATCACCCCGTTCACGGCCTCGGTGGGCCCGTTCGAGGCCCCGGCGGTGTCGAAGTAGGCCAGGATCGCCGACCGCCATCGCTGCAAGGTGCGGCCCAGCCGGGCGACCTCCGGGATCGGGCAGGTCGGGAAGGCCCCCAGGATCTCGGCGACCAGCCGGCGGCCGGTCTCGGGGCGGGCGTGGTAGATCGCACGCAGCTTCTGATAGCAGTGCCAGGCCAGGGTCACCTCGTGGTGCGGGTCCCCGGCCTCGAGCTTGGTGTTGAGCCGGGTGATCTGTTTGGCGGTGAGGTGCTCGGCGCCGATCTGCAAGGTGCGGCGGATCCCGTAGAGCGGGTCCCCGGCCCGGCCCCGGTGGCCCAAGGTGTCCTGCTGCACCCGACGACGCACCTCGTCCACGACCTGCCCACCGAGTTTCACCACGTGGAAGGCGTCCAGGACGGTGATCGCCTCAGGGAGTTCGTCGCGGATGGCGTTGGCGTAGCGTGGAACGGGTCCAGCGTCGCCGTGCGGATCCCGCTCGTGAACCCCGGACCCTGCTCGGAGAGCCAGTCGCCGTAGGCCGCCCCCGTGCGGCCCTTGACCAGGTCCAACA
>NZ_AJXN01000157.1 GCF_000286355.1 Kocuria atrinae C3-8
GCTAAGGCTGCCTCACGTTGGCGGGCGTTCAGCTTCGGCTTCCGTCCTCCCATCCGGCCGTTGGCGCGCGCGTGGTCCAGACCCGCGCGGGTCCGCGCTGGATCGTCTCCAGCTCCTGCTGGGCCAGTGCGGAGAGAATGTGGATCATCAGCCGTCCCTCCCGCGTAGCGGAGTCCACGCCCAAGTCCAGCAGCACCAGGCCCACGCCTTCATCGGTCAGCTCCGCCACGGTGGCCACGGTGTCGCGCATGGACCGGCCCAGCCGGTCCATGCGGGTGACCACCAGGGTGTCGCCTTCGCGTAGATGGCTGCGGGCGGCCGTCATGCCGGGGCGGTCTGAGCGTGCCCCGCTGATCGTGTCCTCAAAGACCCGTTCGCACCCTGCGGCCTGTAGGGCTGCGCGTTGGGTATCCAGGGACGCGGACTGTTCGCGGTTACTCACGCGGGCGTAACCGATCTTCAAGGGGCCTCCTGGGCTGGCTAAGGTGGGTGACGCGGTGACGGGGATCAACGTCGCCGCCTGGGATGCCAGCACCCCAGACGTGAGCCCCGGCTGTCCCTTGACGGCCGGGGCTCACTCATACCGTAGGACTAGTGCTTGCGCACGGTGGACACTACGCAGAACCGCCGGCTGTCTCATCCCCAGACGCAGTGCCGATGAGCTGAGGGAACGGGTCAACGCTGAGCATCTCCGTGAGTGTCGAGAGCGTGAATACCCGGCCGAGAGTGTCGCGCACCACAGGTCCTAGCGTGTCATTGACCCGTGTCCATCCGAGCCCAGTCAGGACAGCTAAAAGAGGCACCCCGTTGAGCCGGATGGATTCATCGCGTAGCCGCTCGAAGCGCAGCGCTTTATCGCGAGCGGTGCCGCCGTCGTTCACGAGCTTGCATTCGAGCAGTGCGCGCAGAGTGCCCGCCTGGTCGAACACCACGAAGTCCGGTGCTGGAGTGACCTTGATCCCGAACCTCTTGGCAATATCAGCCTGGTTGTGAGCTCCCGTGCGGATGTAGGGGATGCCCTGCTGCGCGAAGAGTTCTTCGACGGCGTCCTCGACGATGTCTCCGCGCTTCGTAGAAGTAGCGTCAAGGAGCTGCCGGAACGCACCGCCGTAGTGTCGCTGATGTAAGAACGCGTCATAAGGCACTCCGTCGCGTGCGAGCTCTCCAACGGTGGCCCAGCCATCGGTTGTGTCGAACTTCTGCTGCTTGGGCTTCAGTTCTCCCGGTGGGTCCGGAAACAGGCTGCCGTCGAGTGCTCCCGATACCGTCGCCGCGGCCAAAAAAGCTGTGTCGTGCGCAGTCTTCTTCGGACCAACAGCCCCATTGCGTTCCATGCTCTGCACCCGACTAGGCGTCAGCGGCTTCATCCCCAGCGGTTCAGCCACGAGGTCAGTGGCCTTCGCGAACTCCTGGATCGTCAACCCCAAAATGGTGCGTAGCACAAGCAACGTTTCCGGCGCGTCCAAGAGCATCGCGATGAGAGTTTCTTGGGACACCTCGGTGAATCCCGATGTTGCCTCGAACGCCGCCTGGTAGGC
>NZ_AJXN01000158.1 GCF_000286355.1 Kocuria atrinae C3-8
AAACCCGGGCCGGTTCAGTATACCAGTCGGCCTGGTGATCTCGGCCCACTGGGGCAACGATCCTTGTCATGCTCTCGATCAGATATAGGGGAACCTTCGGGGCGCTAAAGACGTCTGACCTCACCTCTCATGCGACAGGTTTGCGAACAAGCTTCCTGACGTTCTCCGGGTAGACAAGATCAAATCCGCAGCTATGGATGAGCTCAGTGAGGTCCTCCCCTGGGTCCGTTGGTAGCAACACAGTGCAGGTCTCCGGGGGCGGGGTGATGTGAACTGCTCCCCGGAAGTTGGACTGAGAAATCAGTTCCTTCTTCCGGGGAGTTTTCATGGATGCACGTAGTTCTTTGTCCGAGGCGCAGCGACTGTCGGCCGTAGAGTTGTTCGAGGCTGGTTGGGGTGACACATCAGTGGCCAGGCGGCTCGGTGTCGTTCGTTGGCCAGTCAAGACGTTGTACCGACGCTGGCTCATACGAGGCAGAGGAGCGCTGTTTATGCCGCCCACGAAGCGTTCTTATCCGTTCGAGATAAAGGTCGAGGTCGCTCGTCGCTTCCTCGCTGGGGAGTCTAAGACCGCTCTGGCCCAGGAATTCGATCTTTCGTCTCCGTTGTTGGTGTCTGTCTGGGCGCGGATCTTCCGCGAGAAGGGTGAGGACGGGCTCAAGCCGAAGCGACGAGGGCGGCCATCGGCGGCTGCCGAGTCAGCCGATGAGGTCCTCGCGCTGCGTCGCGAGGTCGAGCGGTTGCGAGCGGAGAACGCCTACCTGGGAAAATTACAGGCCTTGATGGAGCAGCAACGTCGGTCAAGGTGATGGCCGTCGTTTCCCTCAAGGCAGACCACAAGCTCGCCGATCTTCTGGAGGCGGCCGGCCTGGCCCGGTCAACGTTCTTCTACCACCAGGCCCGGCTGGCGTCCCCGGATCCGCTGGCCGATCTTAAGACGGCGATCACCGAGGTCTTCGAGGCGTCACGGCATCGGTTCGGACATCGTCGAGTCTGGGCTCAACTCCGAAGCCAGGGCTGGATCGTTGCGAAGAAAACCGTGCTCAAGCTGATGCGCGAGCTCGGACTGAGATGCCAGATCCGGCGCAAGCGGTTCCGTTCGTTCACCGGTGAGGTCGGCAAGACCTTCCCGAACCTGTTGCGCCGGGAATTCACCACGAGCGCTCCAAACCAGAAGTGGGTCACCGACGTCACCGAGTTCCACCTCGGCGAGGACAAGATCTACCTGTCTGCAGTGATGGACCTCTTCGATCGCCAGATCATCGGCGCCTCGATCGGACGCTCACCGAATCTGGAGCTGACCAACACCTCGCTACAGCAGGCTCTGGCTCGGCTCGGGCCCGGCGAACATCCGATCGTCCACTCCGATCAAGGATTTCAGTATCAGCACCGCTCGTGGAGCCAGATCCTTCACCATGCGGGAGCGACCGGGTCGATGTCACGACGCGGGAACTGCCTGGACAACGCTGTAATCGAGAGCTTTTTCGGTCACCTCAAGGACGAGCTGTTCTGCACAGACAAGATCGAGACTGTCGACCAGCTCATCGAAGAACTAACCGACTACCTTCGCTGGTTCAACCACTACAGGCCCCACAACAGCAACAAGGGCCTGCCCCCGGTCCGATACCGGGAACAGGCCCTTGCCGTATAGGCTCTAACCGCTAGACCAGTCCAACTACTGGGGACCAGTTCACCTTGACGGCCGGGGCTCACTTATGCCGTAGGACTAGTGCTTGCGCACGGTGGGCACTACGCAGAACCGCTGGCTGTCTCATCCCCAGACGCAGTGCCGATGAGCTGAGGGAACGGGTCAACGCTGAGCATCTCCGTGAGTGTCGAGAGCGTGAACACCCGGCCGAGAGTGTCGCGCACCACAGGTCCTAGCGTGTCATTGACCCGTGTCCATCCGAGCCCAGTCAGGACAGCTAGGAGAGGCACTCCGTTGAGCCGGATGGATTCATCGCGTAGCCGCTCGAAGCGCAGCGCTTTATCGCGAGCGGTGCCGCCGTCGTTCACGAGCTTGCATTCGAGCAGTGCGCGCAGGGTGCCCGCCTGGTCGAACACCACGAAGTCCGGTGCTGGCGTGACCTTGATCCCAAACCTCTTGGCAATATCAGCCTGGTTGTGAGCTCCCGTGCGGATGTAGGGGATGCGTTGCTGCGCGAAGAGTTCTTCGACGGCGTCCTCGACGATGTCTCCGCGCTTCGTAGAAGTAGCGTCAAGGAGCTGCCGGAACGCACCGCCGTAGTGTCGCTGATGTAAGAACGCGTCATAAGGCACTCCGTCGCGTGCGAGCTCTTCAACGGTGGCCCAGCCATGGGCTGTGTCGAACTTCTGCTGCTTGGGCTTCAGTTCTCCCGGTGGGTCCGGAAACAGGCTGCCGTCGAGTGCTCCCGATATCGTCGCCGCGGCCAAAAAAGCCGTGTCGCGCGCAGTCTTCTTCGGACCAACAGCCCCATTGCGTTCCATGCTCTGCACCCGACTAGGCGTCAGCGGCTTCACCCCCAGCGGTTCAGCCACGAGGTCAGTGGCCTTCGCGAACTCCTGGATCGTCAACCCCAAAATGGTGCGTAGCACAAGCAACGTTTCCGGCGCGTCCAAGAGCATCGCGATGAGAGTTTCTTGGGACACCTCAGTGAATCCCGATGTTGCCTCGGACGCTGCCTGGTAGGCCGCGCGGAA
>NZ_AJXN01000159.1 GCF_000286355.1 Kocuria atrinae C3-8
TCCGGGGGCAGCGCCGTCGGAACCGGAGCGAGCGCCGTCGTCACCGGAACCGGACTCGGACCCGGAGTCAGAAGACTCTGCCGGAACGTCCTGCGCCGGGGAGGTCTCTTGGCTCAGCGCGATGATCTGATCCCGCTCGTCCTCGGGAACGTCGGACATGGGGCCGTTGTCGGTACCGGGCACGGAACCGTTGTCGGTGACGGACTGATCGGTCTGGGCCTGATCTTCCAGAGAGTACTTGGGGCGGGATGCGGGAATGATGCCTTCGCCGGTCTCCCAGTCGAAGGACTGTGCGTCCACGGGCTTCCCCTCGACCCAGGTTTCGAAGTGCAGGTGCGGGCCCGTCACTCGCAGGCCGGTTTGGCCGATGGCGCCGAGCTGCTCAGAAGCCTTCAACGGGTCGCCCACCTGGACCATCACGTCTTTGAGGTGGTTGTAGGTGGTCTTCACACCGTCAGCGTGGGAAACTTCCACGCGGTTGCCGCCCCACTCGTCCCAGAACACCGCGGTGACGGTGCCATCGAGGGCAGAGACGACCGGCGTTCCTTCGGAAGTGGAGATATCCGTGCCGTTGTGGAATTCGCGCTCTCCGGTGTCCGGGGCGGTACGCCAGCCGAACTTGCCGCCGTCCAGAACCGTGGCCGGCTGTGCGGGGGCGATGATCGTGTTGACGGGCAGTTCACCCTCGAACGTGGCGGGGGCGCGCTTGGCGGGAGCCACTGACGACGGCGCCGAACCGGTTCCGCGGTCGGACACGTTATGCACCTGGCTGGCCACGTACTCCTGAGGAGTGTCCTGAACGTTGGAGATCAGTGCCTCGTTGGGTACTGCAGCAAACAGGGAGGGTCGAGATTCTCCCTGGTCAGCGGCCTGGGGCTGGCCGAACGTGCCGCGTTCCTGCTGGTTCTCCGACGACTCGTTGGCGTAGGCGGATTCCCATGGCGCCGGCGCGGAGCCGTTGCTCATGGCAACGCTGACGGCCACCAAAGCAGAGAATGAAGCGAAAGCGGTCAAGGCCATGGATGGGCGCTTGGCCGCCGTGTGACGTGCACGTGAACGAGCCATAATCAGTTGTAATCTCCCCAGATTCTTGACCTCGGCTGCCGTTTGCCCTCGGCACCAATGGTCAGTACAGCAATCTTAGATGAATCTGGGGTTGATAAACAGTGTCGCCTTGCCCACTTAAGGCCTTATTTCCGGCAATTCAGTACTTTCCGTGCCACGAATTCTGCACCAGCCCACGAACGTACGCTGCCTGGCCGAGGTGCTGTGCGGCGTCGTCGATCGTGGACACGATTCGCACCCCGCGCGTGACGGGCGGATCCCAGGATTCGTCGATGATTTCTTCCAGATCCGCGTCGCTCAGGGGGCGCAAATAGTCGATGGTCGCCGCGGTGACGGCGTCCAGGTAACCCTGCAGCAAGTCGGGGTCGGTCACGCGGACGCGCGCGACGTCCTCAGGGGTGTCGCCAAAGCCGAAATCGTTCGCGTCCCGGTCCAGGTCAAACTTCCGGTCCCAGCCCTGCGCGGTCCAGATCTGATCTTCGCCGGAAAGGTGTGCGATCTGCACGTCCTGCTGCCGAGCGGCATGCCAAATCAGCCACGCGATCGAGTTGTGCTTGCCCTCCGGCATGCGATTGAGCGCATCCTCCGAAATGCCGTCCAGCACCTCGCCGGCCACCTGCGCGGGCCGCTGGGCCGCGTCCTCCAACAGTTCGTTCGCGCTCATCGTTCGCTGCCTTTCGCTCGACGTTTCCGCTGGTCACTTTACGACGACGCCGCTCGGCCCGTAAGGGGCTTCGGTCCAGTGACGCAGCGGGCGGGCTCTCCGCCGTCACCCATCCCCGGGCGAAGAACCTAGCTCAGTTGATCTCGAGTCGGTCCGTGGGCAGCGGGTCGTGGAAGCGCACCTTCCGGTCGGCTCGCAGGACGCGGAATATCACGAGGGCCACCACCACCATGGCGAGACCTCCCACCAGGCTGCTCCCCTGCATTCCGAACGAGAAGGCTGCGGTCGCGGTGTCCATGACGCTGTCGGTCCAGGGACCGCTCTGGGCCACGTCCACCGCGCCGCCCAAGGTCTGATGAGCGACGTCGGCCTGGGCCGGACTCAACGCCCGCGGAAGCTCCAAGTGGGACTGGTAAAAAGCGGTGGTGAGGCCACCGAGGACAGCAGTGCCCAGGACGGCGCCCACTTCGTAGCCGGTTTCGGAGACGGCCGAGGCCGCGCCGCTCTTGGACTCCGGTACCGAAGAGACCACCAGGTCCGTGGAGAGCGTGGTGGCCAGTCCGCCACCGGCACTCATGGCCGCGAAGCCCACCAACACCGGAAGCGCAGAGCCCTGTTGATCCGTGAAGGCCACGATCATGAAGCCACCCGCCATCAGCAGCAGTCCGGCGACAATGGCCGCGCGAACACCGAACTTCACGGCCAGTTTGGCGGCGGCCATGCCTGTCACGATGGCCATTAACAGGCCGGGTACCATCAGCAGGCCCGCGGTCATGGGGTCCTTACCACCCACCAGCTGGAGGTGCTGCGTCAGGAAGAAGAGGAAGCCGAACAGCGCGATGCTGGCCATCACATTGACGGTGAGGCCGCCCGAGAAGCGTGAGCTGCGGAAGAAGCGCAGGTCCAGCATCGGGTAGTCCTTGGCCACCTGACGGCGGGCGAACAGCAGACCGCTCACCACACCGAAGGCCATGATCAGCAGACTCTGCAGCACCGAGCCACCGGTCGCCAGGGACTTGATGGCGTAGACCACCGGAGCATGGCGAGCACGGCCAACACGATGGACAGCGGGTCCACGGGCCCCGGATTGGGGTCACGGGATTCCGGCAACAGCAGCGGGGCTGAGATCAGGAACGCGACGAGGACCGGGGCCGCCAGGAGGAACACCGAGCCCCACCAGAAGTGGTTGAGCAAGAAGCCACCGGCGATGGGACCCAGCGCGGCACCAGCGCTGAAACCGGCGGTCCAGATCGCGATGGCCAGGCGCCGCTCGTGATCGTCACGGAACACCGTGCGCATCAAGGACAGCGTGGCCGGAAGCAGCATGGAACCGAACACGGCGATACCCACGCGCGCGGCCACCAACCACTCCGCGGTGGGTGCAAAAGCCGCAAGTACCGAGATGACACCGAAGCCAACGGAGCCGATCAGGAGGATCTTGCGACGCCCGATTCGGTCACCCAGGCTGCCATGGGAATCAACAGGGCCGCCAGGATCAGCGGGTAGATGTCCACGATCCACAGTAGCTGGGAGGCCGTGGGGTGAAGCGCCTTGGAAATGGCGGGCAGAGCGAAGCTCAGCGCGGTGTTGTTCACGGACACCAACAGCACCGGCAGCATGAGGACGGCCAGGGCGCCCCACTCGCGGGCACCAGCTTTCTGCCGCTGATCGATCATGGTGGACACGATGAAGACCTCCTCGGTTCTCTGCTGCCGATGACTCGGCGTTGATTCGCGAAAAAGTACGTCCTCGTACGCGCGGGGCGGCGCCGTTGTGGCACGCGCCATGAATTTCTATACCGACTAGACGGTACAGTTAACGACGGACACCCGGCAATATTCCCGGGATCGATTCGGGAGAGGTTTTGCTCACATGGCCCGCAAACCACTGGCGCGAGAGAAGCTGCTCGAAGCTTCGAGCGCATCGTTCTCACGGACGGCGAGCGCACCGCGACCCTCGACGCGTCGCCGTGGCCGCCGGGGTCTCCAAGGGCGGGCTGCTCTACCACTTCCCGCATCGCCAGGCCCTGGTGGACGCCATGCTCGTCAAGCTCGAGACCCTGGCCGCCGAGGATCTCGAACGCCTGACCGCCTCACCTCGCGGCGCCGCACGAGAGTTCCTCGCGACCTCGCTCTACGAGGACAGCGCGCTCGACCGCGCCTGATCGTCGCCTCGCGGCTCATCCAAGCCGGCGACGACGCCGCTCGCACCACCTTCGCGCGCATCGAAGAGAACTGGTTGACCGCGGTGCTCGACGACGTGGGCGACCCCGTCATTGCCACCGCGGTGGTGTGCATGGGCGATGGGCTGTACCAGCAAGCCTCCATGGGTCTGCTACCCGAAAGCTCAGCAGAGAAGCAGAAGACGCTCGAGCAACTGATGGCCGCGCTGGACCGGTTGACCGCGTAAACCGGGAACGCGGCTCAGGCCGCGGCGTCGGGACCCAACAAATCCAGGATCAGCTGCACCTCCAAGGCGGTGCCGATGGCCAGGCAGTCCTCGCGCACGTTGAACTTGGGTGGTGGTTCTGGAAGGGGTAACCCTGCTCCGCATCACCGCCGCCCAGGATGATGAAGCAGCCCGGCACCTCGTTGGCGAAGGCCGAGAAGTCTTCGGAACCGGAGGAGATTTCACCCTCCCACGCGTTGTCGTCCCCGGCCACGTGCTTGGCGGACTGCAGCGCCTGGGCGGCCAGAGCGGCGTCGTTGTAGACGATGTCGTAGGCGTCCACCCACTCGTACTCGACTGTGGCACCGTACGCGGCGCAGATGCCGTTGGTGAGTTCCTCGATGCGGCGGAAGGCGAGATCGGTGTCCTCGGCCGTGCGGGTGCGCACGGAGATGCCGACCGTGGCGCTGTCCGGAATCACGTTGGGCGCCTGACCCGCTTGGATCATGCCCGGGTTGATAACCATGAAGTGCGAGGGATCCACGCTGCGGGACACGATCGTGTTGAGCCCCACGACCACCTGCGCCGCGATGAGAACCGGTCAATACTGTTCTGCGGCATGGAACCGTGCGATCCCTGACCCTGGATGGTGATCCAGCCACCGCCGGCCAGAGACGTGGCGGGGCCCGGGCGCACCTGCACCGTTCCCACGGGAGCGTTCATCACGTGCAGGGCGAAGATCCCGTCCAATCCCTCCATGGCGCCGGCCTTGACCATTTCTTGCGCGCCGCCGGGGTTGAGTTCTTCGGCGTGCTGGAACACGAAGGTCACTGTGCCGCCGAACAGGTCCGTGTTCTCGGACAGCACCTTGGCCGCGCCCAACTGCATGGCGGTGTGGGTGTCGTGGCCGCACGCGTGCATCACGCCGGGGACCGTGGAGGTGAATTCCTCGCCGGTTTCTTCGTGAACCGGCAGCGCATCCATATCCGCGCGGAGACCGATGTTCTTGGCCGGACCCTTGCCGGTGCCCTTGAGCACGCCCAACACGGACGTGGGCGTGGGCCGGGACGTCTCGATGCCCATGCCCCGGAGCAGGTCCTCGACCCACTGCGAGGTGTTCACTTCTTTGAAGGACAGCTCAGGGTTGGCGTGCATGTGTCGCCGCCACTCGATGATCTGCTCGTCGGGAACCGTGAACGACAACTGGTCGTTGGGTCGAACTGCATGGTGAACCTCCTGGGCGCACCTTCGCGCCGCGTTGCCGTCTGCTTGCTTGGAATCTACTGAATCACCCTGGTGGCAACTTTCAAGTGGACCTAGGCTCATCACTGCACGGGCGTGTTAGACGCCCCACATGAAAGTAGTACCGCATGAGCACTCAACCCACCGGATCACCCACTTGGATCGACCTGGGAACCCACGACATCGACGGCGCCGCATCGTTCTACGGCGAACTGTTCGGCTGGGATTTCGCGGACCAGGGCGAAGACTTCGGCCACTACAACATGATCACCAACAACGGCGCGCCGGTGGGCGGCGCCATGAGCAGCTTGATGGGTCCGGAGGGTCCCACCGAGGAACCCCAGAACCCCACGGCGTGGACCGTGTACCTGGGCACCGACGACATCGAGGGAACCCTGAGCAAGATCTCCGAACAGGGCGGCAAGATCTACTACCCCGCCATGCCCGTGGGTGAGCTGGGCTCCATGGCCATCGCAGAGGATCCCGCGGGAGCGGCCTTCGGCCTGTGGCAAGCCAATCAGTTCGCGGGTTTCGAGTTCACGGGCAAGCACGGCTCGCCCGTCTGGTTCGAGGCGATGGTCAACGATTTCGACGCCGCTCTGCCCTTCTACCGCGGCGCCTCGGGTGGGACACCCACGCCATGGGCGGGGAGGACAACGAGGAGTTCCGGTACGTGACCAATGGCAAGGACGACGCCGCCACGGCCGGTTTGTGCGATACCTCCGCGTGGGGTGAGATGCCCTCCTACTGGCGCCTGTACATCGGCGTGGACAACACTGACGAGTCCCTGGAGAAGCTCAAGGAGCTCGGTGGCACCGTGCTGGACGGCCCCGAGGACTCACCTTTCGGCGCCTGGCAACTGTCCAGGACCCCCAGGCGCATCCTTCCAAATCATCCAGATACAGGAGTAGTGTGCTGCGCGGCGGCGCCAGTACACACGATGCCGCCAACACCCCCGTGTGACGGGGAGCAAGGGCCCGCATCCCGATGGTCGGTCGGAATGCGGGCCCTGGTTTATTGCCCCCGAGTGGTGATCACCCAGGACTCTGAACGGGTATCAGTCCACCCGCGCCATGCCTTCCACCGGGGTAACCCTGGTGGCCCGGCGAACCGGTGCGGCCGAGGCCAGCACCGCCACCACCACGGCGGCCAGGATGATTGCCAGGTAACCGGGCCACGGAACCGTGGGTTCCACGGTCATTCCTTCGGTCACCAGAGACATCACGCCCAGGGTTCCGAAGACCCAACCGACCACCAGGCCCACGATCGTGGCCACGAGCGAGATCACGAGTGCCTCGCGGCGAATCATCGCTCCCAGCTGACGACGGGTCAGGCCCAGTGCCCGGAGCAATGAGTTCTCGCGAACCCGTTCGAGCACCGACAGGGACATGGTCGAGGCGATACCGAGCACGGACACCACCACTGCCGCCGCCAACAGTCCCAGGGTGACCGTGAGCATGATTTCCAGGATGGACACGTAGCTGGCCTTCTCCATGAGTGCGCCCTGCAGCTCGCCGGGTGCCAAGTTCACGATGTCGGCAACCTTTGCCTGCAAGTCGCTCGCGGAGGAGTTGTTGAGGGACTGCACGGCGTCGATCTGGGCGATCGCGCCGTCCGCGGTAGCCGGGTCGGTGGTCTCGACGCTCAGCACACCGTTGAGGTCGGAGATCTCCTGAACCTGGTCCGCCGAGATCTGACCCGCACTCGCGGGGACGGAGATGTCGACCGGCTGGTTCTGATCCAACTCGTTGAGCAGGTTGACCCTGGCCACGTGCTGACCCGTGAGCACCGTGGCCACCAACAGCACACCGATCAACAGCGCGGTGGCGGTGGTCGCAGTGCGCGCCGGGTAGCGGGCGCGTGACGGCCGCCAAACGCGAGGGCTGGCCACCGGGAAGGATGCGCCCCAGCCCTGCACGAGCGGGGGCAGGTACAACCGCGAGGTCATGACCACACCCAGGAAGCTCGCCAGGCCACCGGCGATTCCGAGAAGCGGTTCGCGCTCCATCGCACCGAACACCAGGGTTGCGACACCGGCCACCAGGATCAAG
>NZ_AJXN01000160.1 GCF_000286355.1 Kocuria atrinae C3-8
TCTGTGCAACGGTCGCGGCACCGAGTGCGATGGTGGGGCCGGCACCGACGAAGTCGAACACGCGTCGACGCCGCGGCCGCCCGTGAGTTCGCGGATCTTGGCGGCCTGGCCTTCGTCACCGGGAACGGTGACGGCGCCGAACTTCTCGGCCTCGGCCATGGCTTCTGGCTTCATGTCGGTTGCGATGACCGTGGCGCCGGTGAGCGCTTTGAGGATCTGCACGCCCACCAGACCCAAACCGCCCAAGCCGATGACCAGTGCGGTGCTGCCGCCCTTGTCGAGGTACGGGAGGACGCGCTTGATGGCGTGGTACGGGGTGAGGCCGGCGTCGGCGAGGGGCGCGGCAGCGACGGGATCGACGTCGTCACCGAGCGGAACCAAGTTGCGTGCGGGGGCGACCATGTATTCGGCCATGCCGCCGTCGCGGCCGATGCCGTTGGCCATGAAGCCGACCTCGTGCGGGTTCTCGCAATAGGTGTCCTGGCCGCGCGTGCACGGCGGGCAGTGGCCACAGCCGATGGGGCCGTAGCAGAGGTACGCGTCGCCCTTGTTGAATCCTGTGACGCCGGGACCGACTTCTTCAACCCAGCCGGAATTTTCGTGGCCGAGGATGAACGGCGGTTCCATGAGACCACCGTTGGGATCGGATTCGAAGTCGTTGAAGATCGCGACATCGGAGTGGCAGGCACCCGCGCCAGCGATCTTCAGGAGCACCTCCCCCGGGCCCGGAGTGGGCTTCTCCACCTCTTTGAGAACGGGGAATTTCTTGAACGATTCGGCGACAACTGCCTTCATCACTGCTCCCTGGACTGGTTAAACGATTACCAAAATCTACCATTGACTTTACATTATTAGTTACCTGAATTCATTTCGAGAATTGAAGTCCGACAAATTCAATACCGCACGCCGAATGGCCCGAAGATCCTGCATTGGGACTTCTTCGTCATTCGTCTCCATGGGCATGTCCAACTCAAAGAGGTTCAATTCTTGGGGCTCATTTTTAGTTCGCATTAGATCAACATATGCCCCGTAATCAATTGTCCAAACATCATACCTCTCCCCCGGAGTATCTTGCGCGGAGTAACCACGCTTCGTCAGATGCAAAACTCGAGCATCGAATAATCCCAGGAGGGCAGGGTAGTTGGAGTCATTCTGATTAACCAAAAAGCCTCGAGATTTTTTCTCGCGGATAACCTCATCAATAATCCAATTTAGAAACTCTTGAGCTTCCGGAATACCCTTGATGGCGGCCTCTTTGTCACTTTGATACCACGCCCTAGCTGCATCACGAACCTGCGCCATAGTGATACGCTTCTCTCGGGCCTTTAGCGCTGCCTTACTGGCGACATTGATCGCGTCCCTAGGGACACCTTCCGCAGCTCTCACCAATTCCTCGAATGATCTCTTCTCACTGAAGCCCGTTCGCACCAAATCGTCTTCAGTGTTCAGATCCGGGATGCGACCGTGACTGTCTTCGTAATTAATTAAATGCTTATACAACAGGCCCTTGAAAAATTGAATGGAGCGCTCGGAATCCTGCTCGAACACCATGAATTCATCAAGGTTAACAGTTGCAGAAAAATCCGCCCGAGCTCAATTCCGATAATTCCACCCTCCACGGACTCCCTGAAATTCGATTGCTGCTCAATAGCGCCGATCTTGACTGTAAACTCTGGATTTGGGGTTACACACCGGACAAGGAATTCACCCAGCATCGGTTGTAATCGCGCAGGAACACTAATCCACTCGTCGAGCAAAAGCCACAGACGTTTACCATAAAGAGCACTATTCAAATTGCGCAAAGAAAGTGAAATTTGGCGGAAGTTCAGTGAAGTTCGAACTGCGCCGATATGCACTTCTTTATGTTCGTCGGATTTCTCCACAGTCGATTCAGTTTTTCCGGAAATCTGCGCTGAAGGTGCTACAGAAAGTGTCCCCGAGAGGCCAAATCCGTTTGTATTACTATTTCGATTAGATGTCGAATCTGATATTTCAACCGATCCGTCGACACGGAGGGATGAAATTGAGTCTGCGAATTGATCCAATCGATTAATCAAGTTTGAATCCGACATCAGATATTCATCTTCTATCACGTTACTCAACAACTCATCATGCACGAACGATAGCGTGTCAACAAGTAATCGAGCTGCGCGTTCGGCGTCGGACAATTCTTCACCGACGAAAAGTCCCTGCGGGGACCCGACTGTCCTAAGGTCCACGTAAACCGCCAAATCACCCCTCTCCCGAACTTCAGACTCTAAATACCGGAGGGCATGGGTTTTGCCTGTGCCTCGCCGACCAAAGACCACTTGATGATCGACCGTATCCAAGGCAGCAGCCACTCCAGAATCCAGGAAAGTTTCTCGGAGTTGATCAGCATGGTTCTGCTCAGCTCTTCGTGGTATACGATTAAGCGCCCTATTTACTACGGACAACCCAAACCTCGAACCAGAATTATCAGTCATGAGATCACTCTACAGCATCAGAGATTCTGTCTAAATATCCCCTATTTCTAAGTCTCTGATTTCATGCCCAACTATGCTTCGGAAACAACTGGGTGTGCCTGCTCTCAACTTGCGTGACATCACCGAATAATTCAAAGGCGATCCCCGTGCGATAAATCAATCGAACCATCTCGCCACATTCCAATCGTCTCGACCGTGCCCCGGCTTGGAATTCGGCTGCGCTCCACGAACCCGAACTTCTCGTAGTAGGGCATGTTGGCCTCGGAAGAGGACTCGAGATAAGCGGGAGTTCCGGTGGCATCCGCTTCCGCCAGACGGTGGCGAATCAGTGCCGACCCCGCGCCGCGACCGCGGGCCTGTTCCGTGGTGCCAATGGCCTTTAGGTACCAGTGCGGAACGAGCGGGCGGTGCTTCTCTGCGTTGTTATCGGTGATCGCAGCGTCGAGGATGCGTGATCGGAGAACACTGAGGTAAGCAGGGAGCTCGGGAGCCTGCGAAAGGAAGCCCGGATTCGTTCCCGGTGCTCCCCACTCGGAGACGCCCAGCAGTTCATCAGTCGCAGCATCGATTGCGAGCCACACGTGACCTCCGTACTTGAAGGTGTGTTTGAGCTGCACTTTGAAGATCTTGTACAGCTGGCTCGTCACGTCGCCGGAGGGCAATAGCCCAGTTGCGTAGGCGTCCCTGGAGAACGCATCCGCGAGGACCTTGGCCGCACGGTCCAAGTCCGCGAGTGCGGCGGGCTGCACCTTGATGTCTGCTTTCGTTTTGGCAGGTTTGGGGGATGTAGTTGCTTCGGTTGTTTGGCCCATAGCGGCAAGTTTAGAGGGACTACTTTATTGAAAGCTTGAAACGACTTATCCCCGTGCCCCGGCGACCTTGGCGGTTTTCGAGTAGATCGGCGCCCTCCATCCTCCGATCGAAGGATTCCCTGCACGATGGGCGTCCCTAGCGTTATAGGTATGAAAGACCAATCACGCACATTCGGCCAGTGGGGTGCTCGAGCCTCGCGGCGTGCTGCTACCCCGGATTTGGCAAGGGGATTCATGTTGGCACTCATTGCTCTCGCCAACGTGATGATTTACCTCCACGACCGCCCGTACGGGCTGCGTCAGCACATCGTGGAGGATGCACCCATCGACAAGGCAGTTGCCGCGTTGATGGTGATTTTTGTCGACGGGCGAGCGTATCCATTATTCGCTGCCCTCTTTGGGTACGGACTCGTGCGCATTGCGGATCACGCTCGACACAAGGGTGCCGATGACCGTGGAGTGACATCCATTCTCCGTAGCCGCTCGCGACTGCTCATCGCTTTCGGTTTGTTGCATGCGGTGCTGGCATTCTCCGGCGACATCCTGGGGTGGTACGGACTCATCGGTCTCGTTGTGGCTTCGTGGACGCGTCTCAATAATCGGGCGCTGTTGTGGATTGCCGCTGTAGGGCTGGTCATCGGCTCGGCCGTACAAGGTTTCGTGTATGCCGATACGCAGGTCAGTGACCAACGCAGCATTCTTTGGTCATTTGCGATTTCCAGCCCGGTAGAAGCCTTAGGGTGGCGCACCATCGAATGGGTCATGACGCCGGTCGGTCTACTTTCTGTTGCGAGCGCTGCTCTGGTCGGAATGTGGATTGCCCACAGTGATTTTTTGGAACGGCCTGCCAACCACCTCCTATTCCTGAAGCGCGTCGCGATCATCGGAATCGCCATGGGAATCCTCGGTGGGGTCGGCATGGCGCTCGCGACGATCGGCGTGTGGGATACCTCTCCTCTTCTGACGGGGTTGCTGTCCTGGCTGCACATTTTCACGGGTGTCCCCGCAGGCTTCGGGTATCTGGCGGCCATTGCGTTGTTGTCCGTCCGTCTAAAAACGGGATACGTCGTGTTCGCGCTACGGGCCACGGGGGAACGCTCCTTGAGCGCCTATCTAGCTCAAACCGTTCCCTTCGCTCTGCTGCTTCCGGCACACACTCTCGGTGTGGGCGCGTGGCTCACCACCTCGGACGCGGCAATCCTCGGACTGGTCACGTGGTTGGCCACCGTGGTGGGGGCATCGATCTTGGCGCTCCACGGCTATTCCGGGCCCGCTGAGTATCTGATGCGTCGCTTGCGACTACGCCCCCGCAAAATGACCGAGCGTAAACTGGCAGCATGATGCGGAACCGCTGGACCGCACACACGACCGGTCGCATCGACTGGTTCTGGACAGCGCTTCCCTACGCCATTCTCGTGGTCACATTCGTGCTCTATTTAGCGGAGAAACCCCCTGCCACGGGACTGTTCTGGTCAGCTGTGGGGACGGTATTTCTAGGACTCTGGCACTGGTGGTGGGCGATTCGCCATGGAAGACAGCTCGGTCTCGAATTGCTACCGATGTCCGTGTACTTCGTCGGGCTACTCGTCTCCACCGCGGGGCTCACCCTGATCAGTTTCAGCTTTTTCCCGCTGTATCTGATGTGCTTCGCACTGGCTTTCGTGGCCCTCCCGCGGGCCTGGGCGTACCTCGGAATGGCTCTGACCGGCGTCGTCGCCTTTGTGGCCCCGTGGCTGCTGGACCCGACCGTCGACAACGTGGCCGCAATTGTTGGCGGCGGTGCCCTCGCGGCCGCAGCGGATGGTCCATTCGCGCTCTCGAACAAAGCCAGGCCGAGCTGCAGGAATCCCTAGCGGCGAATCGGTCGCTTCAAGATCAACTCGTCGACCAAGCACGTCGCGCCGGAATTCTCAACGAACGCGCGCGCATAGCGGGTGAATTCCACGACACGGTAGCGAGTGGCCTCACCGGAGTCGTCAGCCAGTTGGAAGCCCTCGACGCTCAGCTCGACAGTGAAAACCCACATCGCTATCGAGTACGCATCGCCACCGACGTAGCCAGAGAAAGTCTCGACGAGGCTCGTCGATCCATCAGAGCACTGCGACCCACAGCATTGGCCAGGAGCAGTTCACTGTCGGGTGCCTTCGACATCGTCACCACCGGGTTCGAACGCACTCGTGGCATCCCCGTGGAGCTGGACATCACCGGAACGGAATTCCAGGTCAACGAGCCTGTGGAACACGGCATTCTCCGGACGTGCCAAGAAGCACTCGCGAATATTGCACGCCATTCCAAGGCCACTCGAGTGCACATCACCCTTTCGTATCTCGAAGACACCATCGCCCTCGACATCGCGGATAACGGCGTAGGCGCGGGAGACCACCCGCCGCGAACTGGCGGTCAAGGTCTTCAGATCATGCGACAGCGCATCGCGGAACTCGGCGGCACGGTCGAAATGGATACTGACTCTTAGCGCGGCACGACCGTCACAGTGACCGTGCTATCCTCCAGGCGGCATAGCCCGATGACCAACCATCCGATTCGCATCCTCCTGGTCGACGATCACCCGATCGTGCGCGACGGCCTGCGGGGCCAACTCGAAACCCAAGCCGACCTGCTCGTCGTCGGCGAAGCGGCAAGCACAAATGAAGCACTCGCGGTGATGAATACAACGGCTACCGACGTGGTTCTCACGGACCTCCGGATGCCCGGTCGCAGCGGTATCGACCTCATCCGGGAGCTGGCAACATCACACCCCCACGTTCACGTCCTGGTTCTGACGACTTTCGACACGGACGCCGAAATCGCCGATGCTGTGGCTGCTGGCGCCGTGGGGTATTTGCTCAAAGATGCTCGCCGAGAAACGATTTACGACGCGCTCCGGGGTGCCATGGAAGGACGGTCCGTCTTTGCGCCTCCGGTGGCTCGGCGCATCCGTGAGCTCAGGACCCATAGGGCTACAGACCCATCCTTGAGTCCTCGAGAGTTGGAAGTACTCATACTCGTGGCCTCCGGTGCGACAAATAGGAAGATTGGAGACGCCCTCTATATCGGTGAGACCACCGTCAAGACCCACATTCAGCACATCCTTCGTAAGCTCGACACTCCGGATCGAGCGGCCGCTGTGGCTACTGAACCGGCCCGGGTTT
>NZ_AJXN01000161.1 GCF_000286355.1 Kocuria atrinae C3-8
TGCCGCCCCCGCGCGCGGGTCGCCACGCAGCCCCCGTGGCCGAACAGTCCACCACCGATCAGCAGGGAGTCTCCGAGTGAAGTTTGTCGATCTGCTGCGGACGGCCATCGGAAACACGTTCCGTTCCAAAGCCCGAACCATCCTGACCGTCATCGCCATCTTCATCGGTGCGTTCACCCTGACCCTTACTTCGGGTGTGGGCACCGGTGTGAACGACTACATCGATAAGACCGTGGCCGGTTTCGGCGACCAGAAGTCCATCTATGTGCAGAAAGTCGCGGACCAGACCGAGCCCCAGAACGACGGTCCCCAAGAATACGACCCCGAAGATACAAGCATTCAGACGGGCTTCGGTTCAGCCAGCGGGTTGAGTAACGCTGACATCAAGAAGATCGAGGAGATCGACGGCGTCGAGTCCGTGGACCCCATGTACATGGTGTCTCCCACCTATCTGGAAGCGCCCAACGACAAGCGTGTCCAGCTCAGCCTGGGCATGCCTTCCGATGCTGAAGGCGTTCAGCTCGAAGCCGGAGAGATCCCCGCCCGCGATAAGGACGAGATGATCGTTCCCGCTTCGTGGGTCGAGGACCTGGGCTTCGATTCCAACGAGGATGCCGTGGGCAAGACCGTGGACGTGGTCATGACCAACATGGCCGGCGACGATGAGACCTTCGAGGTCACCGTCTCCGGTGTCTCCCAAGCGTCCCTGGCCGGTGCGTCCTTGACCCCCATGCCGTCCTCGAGCCTCAACGAGAAGCTCTACGACTACCAGACCTCCGGTTCTCCGCGTGACGTTCCGGACAGCTATTTCATGGCCGTGGCCAACATCGAGAACATCGACGACGCCGGTCAGATCAAGTCCCAGCTCGCGGACGAGAACATGTTGGGCATGACCGTGGAGGACCAGCTCGGCATGTTCCGCGCTGTCATCAACGGCATCGTGTGGATCCTGAACTCGTTCGCGATTATCGCCCTGCTGGCTGCGGGCTTCGGCATTGTGAACACGCTGCTGATGTCCGTGCAGGAACGAACCCGTGAGATCGGCCTCATGAAGGCACTGGGCATGAGTGGTGGCAAGGTCTTTGGCCTGTTCTCCCTCGAAGCCATCTTCATCGGTTTCCTGGGTTCGGCCATCGGCGCTGCCGTGGGCGTGGCCACCGGTTCGATCATCAGTTCCATATTGTCCAACGGACTGTTGGAAGGCCTACCGGGCCTGAGCCTGTTCCTGTTCGACCCGATCCAGACCGCCTGATCATCTTGTCCGTGATGGTCATCGCGTTCCTGGCCGGCACCATTCCCGCCATGCGCGCAGCACGGCAGGATCCCATCAACGCACTCCGTTACGAATAATTCACTCTCACCACTCGCACCAACGAGAAGAAGGGAACTTCCCCATGAGCACCACTCCCAACGAACCCCGCAACCCGGACTACGCAACCAGCCAGGTGCTGGTCAACCTGGCCCCGGCCAGCCCAACCCCGCAGGCCAGCCCGGCCCCGGTCAGGACCCGCAGGCCGCACCCCAGCACGGCTACGGCCAGCAGGGCGGCAAGTACGGCACCTCGGAGTACAACCCGAACCAGTACACCGGAATGGTGGAGCGCCCCGGGCTGCTCGACAAGCTGCTCAAGCTGACGCTGCTGTCCGCAGCGATGTACATCCTGTACACCGTGGTGAACCTCATTGCGGCCTCCACAACTGACCTTGAGGCGTACTTCCGCGAGCAGGGTCTGAGCAGCGACCAGGCGGAAATGTTCGCCAGCAGCAGCGGCAGCGTGGTCGGCTCCATCATCGGTCTCGTCATCGCCCTGCTGCTGTACTTCCTGGTCTACCGTGGCCTGGCCAAGGGCAAGAACTGGGCACGCATCCTGGGTACCGTCTTCGCTGCTCTGTCGATCCTGTCCTACCTGTTCGGAATCTTCGGTGCGCTCATGTACGGCGGACTGGGCATCGTGTTGATCGTCGTCTCGATCATCGCGGTCGTCGTGAACATCATGTGGATCGTCACCGCATTCAAGGCTCCCAACTCCGCGTACTTCGCGCAGAACAGCCGCCGGTAAGTCACACATGGCGTTACCGCCCACTGCCAGGTCCATCCAGCACGAACGCTGGATGGACCTGGCTTTGTTAGAAGCACAGCGCACTGTACCGAGCGGGGATGTCCCAATCGGTGCGGTGGTCGTGAACTCCCACGGCGACGTCGTTGGGCGTGGTCACAACCGTCGCGAGGCGGGCGGTGATCCCACCGCCCATGCGGAGGTGCTCGCTCTGCGCGACGCCGCCGCCCGCACCGGTTCGTGGCGGCTCGAGGACTGCACTCTGGTCGTGACGCTGGAGCCGTGTGCATGTGCGCCGGGGCCATCGTGCTGTCCCGGGTGCCGCGACTGGTCCTCGGAGCATGGGATCCAAAGGCCGGTGCCTGCGGTTCCGTATTCGACGTGGTCCGCGAACCGCGCCTCAACCACTGGGTCGAGGTCACCGGTGGGGTCCGCGAGACCGAGTGCGCCGCATTGCTCCGGGAGTTCTTTGAGGCCCACCGCAAGTAGTTGCAGCGGGCACGGTTTGGTTCCGGGTGGAACTGACGGTAAAGTACTTCGAGCTGGTGACGTGTCCGAGCGGCCGAAGGTGCATCACTCGAAATGATGTTTGGTGTTAAAGCCAACGAGGGTTCAAATCCCTCCGTCACCGCCAGTCGAAATCGCCCGTTATCCCTAGTCAAACAGGGGTAGCGGGCGTTTTTTGTGTCCCCGGGTCCCGTAACTGGACACGATACGGACACATCCACCGTGCTGGACGCCAACGGATTCGAATCACACCCCGGACATTTACGGCAGAGTGTCGCATCCGCTCACATTCCGGGGCGAGGTACGCAGCCGGATCACGCCCAACATCGCAATCCTGAGCCTCAGATGTCTGACGGCCGCTCCGGTGCCGTGTCATCGACGTTCCCACCGCCGGGGTGACAGCAGCTGCAGGCCGATCGACGCTACAGCCCTGGCACATGCACCTGCACCCTGCACCCTGCA
>NZ_AJXN01000162.1 GCF_000286355.1 Kocuria atrinae C3-8
CCACAGGTTGACACCCTGCGATTCGACCGGAAACGCTGCGTACCTCTGCCAATAATGTCGGCCATGCGGAACGGTGCCCCAGATGTCACTAAGGCATGCCCTCGACGCGAAGCTCTGCCCGAGATGTCCCACCCGGGGCCGCACGCTATTCGGAACCCGCTTAGAAGCTTCCTGACGCGCCTCCGCCACTGAATCCTCCGCCGCCGCCGAACGATGTGCCCGCTGAGCCGGACGAGCCGCTCGACGAGATCGAGTGGTTCGTTCCGCCGTAGATGGCCGGGTACATCACGTAGAGCGGCAGCCAGCTCTGGAACGTGGAGGCGTGCTGCACGTCCCGCTCCACGCCGTCCTGGTCCTTGGCCTTGGGCGGCTTCTTGCTGTCCTTGGGCGGTTTGCGGTGGTTGGAGCGGTACGTGTAGTACCGCTTGCGCACCTCGTCCGAGATCTCCTCGTCCGGGTGTTCACGCTGATAGCGTTCGATCTCTTGGTCCGCCTGCTCGCGGATCTTCTTCTGGTCCTTGCTCCACCACAAGAAGAAGGCAATCACCACAGCACGATCAGGCCAGCAATCCCGAGGAGTACCCACTTGACGATGTTGCCCGTCCGCTCGCGGTCTGCAGCAGCCTGCGCCTCCGCCTCCGGGTTGGCTTGGTCGTACACCGAGTCCAAGGTCGCGAGGAAGGCCTGTGCATACTCTTCGTCACGGAACCCGGGCTCCAGCTGGTCCTCCATGATGTCTTCAGCCGTGGCATCGGAAAGCACCTCGCGAGCACCGTCGGCCACCTCGATCCGCAGTTCACGCTCATCCATGTCCGCGACGATCAGCACGCCGTTGTTCCGACCGGCCTCGCCCACGCCCCATTCCTGAGCGGTTTGCCGGGTGAAGTCTTCGAAATCGCCGTCGACGCCGTCCACCGTCAGCACCGCCGCGCGGATGTACTCGTTCTGTTCGTTTCCGCGGCCGATCCTCTCGTTGAGCCGCTGCTCGTCAGCGTCGGAGAGGATGTCGGCCTGGTCCAGTACCGCTCCGGAGTCCGGGCGCGGGGGCACTTGGGCGGCGCGAGCGGCGTCGGCGGACCAGGCCACCAGCGATACCGCCGCGAGGAGCGCGAAGAGTGAGAGCACGAACCAGCGCATGACGCTGCTGGAACGCGGGCTCGTCAGTGTCAGCATGATGCCTCCTTGGGTGCGACTGATCCCAGCGTAGGCCGCGACCAGCTCCCAAAGGATCAGCCCGGAGCATGAAAACGGCGCCCCGCCTCACGGTGGAGACGGGACGCCGACGTCGCACGGAGACTACTCCGGGCTACGTTGCCTAGCTTTCGCGGTTGGGCACGATCATGAGCGGCGCCTCGGTATCGGCCAGCACCGACTGGGAGACCGAACCCATGAGCAGACCGCGGAATCCGCCGTAACCGCGGGACCCCATGACCAGCAGGTCAGCGGTGCGGGAAGCATCCACCAGGCATCGGCCGGGCGGCCCTGGAGCACGCGAGTCACGATGTTCAGGTCGGTGTAGTGGCCACGCAGTTCCTCGGCCACCTGCTCGGTGAGTTCCTTGGCCGGAGCCAACAGCTGCTCCTGCACCGCACGCTCCAACTCGGAGGAGTTCATGGGCAGGTAGCTTGTGGTCGGAACCACGCTGACCACCGCGAGGGTGAGGCCGTGGGCGCGGGCGTAGTCAGCTGCCACCTTGACGGCCAGGTTCTTGGCGCCGAGCTTGTCCACACCAACCACCACGGTGCCCTCGAAGGACTCGTCCTCCGGGCGGGATTCACGCTCAGCCGGGTTCCAGCTCTCGGGCAGGATCACCACGGGCACGGGAGAGTGCGAGGCGGTAGCAGCGGAAACCGAACCGACGCGACCACGTACACCGTGACGCCCACGCTTACCCATGACCACCAGGGAGGAATCCTTGGCTTCGTACACGATCACACCAGCGGCGTCACCGCGCTCAATGATGCCCTGCACCTGAACGCCGGCGGCCTTTGCCTTGTCCACGGCCGCGCGGGCGAGCTTCTCGGACTCTTCCTGAACGGCATCCAGGAACGGACCGTACAAGGACTGATCCACACCCACGGGGCGACCGGTGGAGACCACAATCTTCAGCGGGATCTCCTGAGCGGCTGCTTCCTGGATGGCCCAGTCCAATGCGCGTTCGCTGTAGTCGGAGCCGTCGTATGCCGCCACGATTCGTTGTGACATCTGTTTCGCACCTGTTTCTGTGTGTAGTGAATGGATGCTGTTGGGGCTCACTTGCCGCTGGGAACCACCATGACGGGTCCGGCAGCCGCGCCGAGTACCGACTGGGAGACAGATCCGAGCAGCAGACCGGTGAAGCCACCGATGCCGCGCGAGCCAACCACCACGAGGTCCGCGGTGCGGGTGGCCTGCACCAGCACGCGACCGGGACGACCCAGGAACCCGTGACGGGTGACCTTCAGTTCCGGGTTCTGCTCCGCGATATCCTTGGCGATCTGGTTGAGTTTCCGCACGGACTCGTCGAAGTAGTAGGTCTGGTTGTACTGATCCTGGAACCAGTCCGGGGTGCCGGACAGGGCGCCGTTCACGGAGACCAGGCTCAAGGTGGAGCCGTGGGCCTTGGCGTACTCGATGGCCTGCGCGACGGCCGGGTTCTTCTCACCGGCAGCGTCCACGCCGACCACCACGGATCCCGTGAAGTCCATCTCTGAAGCCGGGGTGCGGGTACCGCCCTGGGACTCCTCATCAGACACGTGGACGTCCTTGTGGTGGGCGGACTCGCGAGCCGTCTCCACGTCGGAGCTGTCATCCTCTTCCCGCGGGGGGACCACGATCACGGGCACGGGGCTGTGAGCCGCAACCGCTGCGGACACCGAGCCCAGACGACCGCGCAGTGCACCACCCTTACCGCGCTTACCCATGACCACCAGGCTGCAATCCTTGGCGGCCTCAATGATGGCCTTGGCTGCATCGCCCTCGCCGCTGGCGGTATCGACCTTCACGTCGGCCTGGGCCACGCGGTCCTGAGCGGCCTTGAGGTTCTGATCGTTCTCGGCGGTCACTGCTTCGCGGAAGCGCCGTTCCAGGCCGGGATCTCCCACGCCGACCACGGGGAAAGCTCCAATGAGGCGCACGCCCACGTTGCGAACACGCGCTTCCTCGATGGCGCGGTCCAGGGCACGCAGTGCGATTTCGGAACCGTCAATACCCACCAAGACGGGGCCGTTGACGGATGCGGACTTGGTGTTGGGAACGTCTTTGTTCATGCCTTAAGGATAGTCGATTCACCCGCATAAATTGAGACGCGCACCACTCGTTTTGGCCCCGGAAAACCAAGGTGACGCAGGGTTTCGAGGGAGTGAGCGGCGTCGTCGGCCGCAAAAACCGGAACGTGGTCAGGCCATGGCGTACATCCACCGGTCGCTGCGAATCCGCCAACCCAGCGTGAGGGCCCGCGCGCCGATGTACCCGCCCGCGTACGCAATCCACAGCCAGGCCATGCCCGCGGTGCCGCCACCGGCGAAGTGCATGACCGCCCACAGCAGCGGCGTGTAGACCACGATGTTGATCAGGCCGGCGAGCGCCAAATAGCGGGCGTCGCCGGCGCCGATCAGCACGCCGTCCAGCACGAAGACGTACGCCGCGAGCGGCTGTCCCACCGCGACCACGATCAGCGCAATCCCGAACAGGTACTGCACGCTCTCCGACTGCGTGAACAGGAACCCGAGATGCGGGCCCGCAAAGCCCACGATCAGGCCGGTCACCACGCCAAACCCCAGCCCCCAGCGGATGAGTCGGTGCATGAGGTGACGCACGCCGTCACGCTCGTCCTGTTGGTCGAGGTCGCGGCGCCCAGCTCCTTGCCGAGCAGGGCTTGGGCGGCGATCGCGAGCGCGTCGAGGGCGAAGGCCAAGAAGTTGAAGACCGTCATGGTCAGTTGGTACGCCGCGAGATTTTCCGCGCCCTGTGCAGTGGCCACCACCACGGTCGCAAGGATCGCCGCGCGCAGTGACAGGGTCCGGAGCATGAGCCACGAGCCGACCGTGAGGTGCCCCCGCACGCCGCGCCAGCCGGTGGTCAGCCGCACGTTCTCCCTGCGGAACTGTTTGCCCAACAGCACCAGATAGGCAATCGCCATGCCCCACTGGGTGATGCTCGTGCCCATCGCCGCGCCGGCCACACCCAGATCCGCGCCGTAGACCAGCAGGAAGTTCAGCCCGGCATTCACCGCCGCGCCGATTCCCGCGATGATCAGCGGAGTTTTCGTGTCCTGCAGTCCGCGCAGCACACCCATCGCGGCCAGCACCACGAGCATGGCCAGCAGTCCCGGCATGGACCACACGAAGTACGACGTCGCGTGCTCCAGTACCTCGCCTTGCGCACCTAACGCTTGGAGCAGGGGCCTGCCAGCAAGAATGCCTGCGGTGGCGAGAAGTACGCCGAGTCCGGCCGCGGTCCAGAGGCCGTCACGGCCGACTTCGAGGGCCTGCTTGAGTCTGCCACCACCCAAGTGCCGGGCGACGGCAGGAGTGGTCGAGTAGGCGAGGAACACCATGAGTCCGACCACGGTCTGCACCACGGTCGCGGAGATCCCCACGCCCGCGAGTTGTGCGGTGCCCAGGTGGCCTATGATCGCCGAGTCCGCCAGCAGGAACAACGGCTCCGCAATCAACGCCCCGAACGCGGGGACCGCTAGCGCCAAGATCTGACGGTTGAGGGAGCGGGTGTCGCGGGGAGCTGTCGCTTCTGTGGCTTTTGCGGGTTCTGTGGCTGGGGATTCGGGTTCGGACTGCACCAGTCCAGGGTAGCCAGGGTAGGAAGTCCGGGAGTTGCCTACAGGGTGTAGATGGTCAGCTCATGATCGGAGGGGTCCTCGGCCGGGAACGTTGTACGGATACCGCTGATCGATTCGTTGGGAAAATAGTCGTACCACGAGTAGGGCCTCACCTCGCCGGGATCCTTCAGAATCCCCTCTTCCTTACCCGGGAGGCCCGGAGTGAGGTCACAGCGGTAGACCTGGGATTCGTCTCCCTCTACGAGCTGGAAGATCGCGTACCGGCCCTCCAGACGAATCCATTGGACGACGAGGGTTGGGTGCAGATCCTCCCAGAAGGTTCTCCCCATCCCGAGCTCCATCAAGAAGCCGGCCCAGTTGACCCTGAGTCCTTCGGGTATGTGCTTCTTCGGTGCGTGGCTCATCACCCGAGAAGTCGACCGAAACGGTGTTGGCGCCGTGGGCAACCTTGGAGTGAAGCTCCCGCAGGAAGGTATACGGAGCCAACACCGCGTCATCAACTTCAACGGGCGGAGGTTCAGGTGATTCGCTCTCCAGGCCCAGGTCACCCCACACTGCCCACTGCGAACCGCCCATGTGAATCCAGTGTGGCAATGACCTACTCCGATCAGGTGGCGGGTTTGACGGAGATCACCGGAACGGCGGCCTCCAGGATGATCTGCTGGGCGGACGAGCCCAGGAAGATTTTGCCCGCGGGACTGCGGCGCTTCACACCCACCACCACGGCCTCAACTTCGGGGCGATTGGTCGCGTCGATGAGGTCTCCCACTGCGTCCTTGCTGCGACCGTCGGCGTTTTCCAGAGTGACGCGGTCATAGCCCAAACCGGAGATGTCCGGGGTGGAACCGTCCACGGGAAACACGATGAGGTCTGCGTCGCGGCGTCGGGCTTCGGCGATCGCGAAGTCTCGGGCGGCGTGCCCGGCGGGGGTGTCTGCGCTGGCAAGGATGATGGTCATTACTGGAAACTACTCCTCGATCGATGAACCTGGACGGCACACTCGGCGTCATGGCGTCGTGTTACCAAAATCGGGCGCCACACCTGAGAATTATTACTTTCTCAGATGAGCTTATGTGTATTCTAGGTCACAATCCCAGGTCGCTCTCAGGTGACCGATCCGCATGCCATCAGCGCACTTGATTCAGGAGACCAGTTTGGTCGAGAAGCGTCCGCCGAATCGTCGGCAGTTCATCACATACGGGATCGGAGGGCTGATCGCGGCTGGCGCCATTGGGACCGCCGTGACCGGATCCATCTCGTCAGCCTCCGGAGGCAACAACCTCCGCTCGAGCATGACCATCATCGCCCCCGCGGCGGCCGGCGGCGGTTGGGACACCGTTGCTCGCGAAATGCAGCAGGCGCAGCGAGCGAACAGCATCATCAACAACACCCAGGTGGTCAACATGCCGGGCGCCGGCGGAACTATCGCGCTGGGCAACCTGTCCGTTCTGGATGGCGATGCGAACAATCTGATGGTCGGTGGCACCGGCCAGCTCGCCGCGACCATTCAGTACGATTCCGCCACCAAGTACGAGGACGTCAACCCCCTGGCCGTGACGGTCGAGGAGTACGACGTGATCGTGGTCCCGGCCGACTCCCCGTACGAAACCCTGGACGACCTCATGAAGGCCTGGGCGCAGAATCCGGGCGATGTTCCGTGGACCGGTGGTGGCTCGTTCGACCAACTGGTGGTCACCGAAATGGCCATTGCTGGCGGCATCAAACCCGCGGACATGATCTACGTGTCATCGGACGGCGGCGGCGAGTCCACCCAGGCACTGCTCAACGGCACCGTTGCCGCGGCAGCCAGTGGATACCCGGACTCCATCGACCAGATCGAGTCCGGCCGACTCCGCGCGCTCGCGCTCGTGGCCGAGGAACCCCTGGAGGGCAGCGACATCCCGACCACCGTGGAGCAGGGCTATGACGTGACTCTGGCCAACTGGCGCATCCTGGTGGCCCCCGGCGGCATCACCGATGAGGAGAAACAAGAGCTGGAGAGCATCGTGCTGGAGACCATCGCGACTCCCGAATGGCGCGAAGCCATCGAGCGCTACAACTGGAACGAGAACGTGATCACCGGCGACGAGCTCACACAGTTCATCAAGGACGAGACCGAGCGAATCACTGCGCTGTACAAGGAGCTGGGAGTATGAGCCACGCATCGGTTTCCGAATCCTCGGCGCCCGCACCCCGGGCAGATTCCGAGCGTCCCGCCGACCGGAGTTCACGCTCCGCAGGCTCCCTGCTTCAAGCACTCACCATGCCGCTGGTGCTCGCCGCGTTCGCCACCTATCTCCTGTTGGGCATGCTGATGATGGAGGTCCCGGATTCCGTGGACTTCCCCGGCCCGCGCTTCTTCCCCGCCATCATCACCGGCGTCATTTACGTCCTGGTGGTAGTGGAAGTCATCAACATCTTCCGTCACTGGTCCAGCGGTTCGCTGGTACCACCGACGACGCCGCTCCCGCCACCTTCTCGTGGCGTTCGCTCGTCTGGGTGATCGGCGGGTTCTTGGCCTTCGCTCTGCTCCTTGAATTCCTGGGGTGGATCCTTGGCGCGGCGCTGTTGTTCTGGTGCGTGGCGCGTGGATTCGGGTCGAAACGACCTCTGTTCTCATTGATCGTCGGACTGACGGTGAGCTCCATTGCTTACATCGCGTTCGACATGGCACTGGGGCTCTCGCTGCCCTCCGGACTTCTTGGGGGTGGCTTCTAAATGGAGACTCTGTCCTTACTCATGGAGGGCTTCGCTGGAGCCCTCACCTGGCAAAACCTGTTCTGGGTGGTGCTGGGCTGTTTCCTGGGCACCGCCGTGGGCGTCATGCCCGGCCTGGGTTCCTCCATGGCCGTGGCTCTGCTCTTGCCCGTGACCTTTGCCCTGGAGCCCACCGCGGCGTTCATCATGTTCTCCGGCGTGTACTTCGGTGGCCTGTTCGGCGACTCCACCATGGGCATCCTGATGAACACACCGGGGCAGGCGTCTGCCATTGCCTCAACGTTCGAGGGTCACAAGATGGCCCTGAACGGACGCGCCCCACAGGCACTGGCCACCGCGGCCATCGGTGCGTTCGTGGGTGGTTTCATCGCCTCAGGCGTGGTCGTGTTCTTGGCGCCGTTCCTCGCGGAATTCTCCACGCAATTCGGGCCGGCAGAGTTCTTCGCTTTGGCGTTGTTCGCGTTCATGGCCACGTCATCCGTGGTGACGGACTCTGCAGTCAAGGGTCTACTGTCCCTCGCGTTCGGCCTGGGTATTGCCGTAGTGGGCATCGACGGCGTGACCGGCATCCCGCGCTTCACCATGGACTCGCCATTCCTCTTCGACGGCATCTCACTGGTCACCGTGACCGTGGCGGTGCTGGCTTTGGGCGAGGTCATTTACTTCGCGACGATCGCCCGCTTCCAGCGCGAAGGGCAGATGATCCGTTCGAAGGGTCGTCCGTGGTTGAGCAAGAAAGAGCTACGCGAGGCCGCTCCTGCGTGGGCTCGCGGCACGGCCATCGGACTCCCCTTCGGCGTGATCCCCGCGGGTGGTTCCGAGATCCCCACGTTCTTGGCGTATGGAGCGGAACGCAAGCTGGATCGACGTCGTCACGACCCACAATTCGGCAAGGGCGCCATCCGAGGCCTGGCCGCGCCCGAGGCTGCCGGTAACTCGACGACCGGTATGGCCATGGGTGCCCTGTTGGCACTGGGCCTGCCGATCTCCGCGACCGCGGCCATCATGCTCGCAGCGTTCCGTCAGTACGGTCTACAGCCGGGCCCGCTGCTGTTCGAACGTGCGCCAGATCTGGTGTGGGCGCTGCTGGCGAGCTTCTTCATCGCGATGATCGTCCTGCTGATCATCAACCTGCCGTTCGCAATGGTGTGGGCCAAGCTCCTGCTGATCCCGCGCCACTACCTGTACGCGGGCATCACGGTGTTCTGTGGACTGGGCATCTACGCGACGTCCGGCTCGACGTTCGATCTGCTCCTGCTGCTGGGCGTGGGCATCGTGGGCTTCCTGATGCGCATGCACGACTACCCGCTCGCGCCGCTCATCATTGGCATGGTGCTCGGCCCGTTGGCGGAAACGAGCCTGCGTGATGCGCTCATCAGCGCCAACGGTGATGCCTCCGTGCTGGTGCAGGGTCCGATTGTGCTGGTTCTCTACGGCTTGCTGGCGATCGTGCTGTTGGTGACCCTGCGGAGCAAGATCACGAGCCGGACAAGGCGGGATACGTAGACGGGTTCTGCCGCCGCTCGATACCGTGTGAGGTAGACGCACCACACCTCAACCTGAGGTGAGGAAACTGCAGCTTCGCGGTCTCATGTGATGGAAGTGCTGAATTCGACC
>NZ_AJXN01000163.1 GCF_000286355.1 Kocuria atrinae C3-8
CGGTCTGCAGCGCAGACAAGCGGCCCGCGCCGGGCCCGGCCGCAGGCGCGGTGTCGAGATCGTCGTCGAGCAGGACGAAGGCCGCGCCAGCGGTCTCCGCGTCGAGGGCAGCCTGACGAACCGCGGCACCGGAGAAGTATTCGGCGGGATCAACGCGGTCGATTCCCGGGCGAGGGGTGATGCGGGCGGCGATCACGAAGGACGGGGTGCTCATGTCAGGCCTCCTGACCGTTGGTTGCTGCGTGGCGAACGTCGGCGCGTGCCTGCGACCACTCGGTCGCGGGGCGGTATTCGTTCAGCTCCATGGTGGCGCGCAGGGTGGGATCCTCTGCGGGGTAGGAGTCCGGGTACACGCCCATTTCCTGCAAACGCGGAATCACCGTGTCGACGAACTCGTCCAGGCCGCCCGGGACCACGGTGGGGATCAGGATGAACCCGTCCGCGGCGCGCTCCTGGATGTACTGATTCATCTTCTGCGCCACGGTGTCGGCGGAGCCCACGAAGGCGAAGCGCGGGGATTCCCGCACCACCAGGTCTCGGATGGACAGGTTCTCGGCCTTGGCGATCTCACGCCAGCGCTGTGCGGTGGCCACCGGGTCCTTGACGTGCTTGACGCGGCCCTGGGAGACCTCGGGGCCGTCCAGGACGGGGTCAAAGTCGGGGAGCGGGCCGTCCGGATCAAACGACGACAGGTCGGTGTTCCACACTCGTTCCAGAGTCGCGATCGCAGTGGCACCCGAATGCTGGGCGTAGGCCTGCTCGCGGGCGCGTTCGGCGGCGTCGGCGTCCGTGTCGCCCAGGACGTAGGACACACCGGGGTAGATGCGCAGGTCGTCCTCGGCGCGGCCGTACTTGGCCAGGCGGCCTTGGTGTCCTTGTAGAAGGCCTTGCCGTCCTCGAGCTCCGAATGCCGCGTGAAGATGACGTCCGCAGAACCGGCGGCAAACTCGCGGCCGGAATCAGAATCGCCCGCCTGGAAGATCACGGGGTGAACCTGAGGACTGCGCGGTACGTCGAAACGCCCGGAAATATCGAAGAACTCGCTGCGGTGCTCATACGCACCGGCGGTATCGTCCGCGTCCTGTGCGGAGGCGGGCCAGGATTCCCAGAGCGTGCGGGCGGCATCGATGAAGTCCTCGGCGCGCTCGTAGCGCTGCGGGTAAGGGAGGTAGCCGCCACGGCGGAAGTTCTCGCCGGTGAAGGCATCGGGGCTGGTCACCACGTTCCACGCGGCGCGCCGGCCGAGAGGTGATCGAGGGTCGCGAACTGGCGGGCCAGTTCGTACGGCTCGTGGAAGGTCGCGGTCAGCGTTCCGGCCAGACCGATACGTACGGTAGCTCCGGCCACGGCGGACAGTACCGTGAGCGTATCCGGGCGGCCCATGACATCCAGGTCATAAATCTTGCCGTTCATTTCGCGCAACCGCAGACCCTCGGCCAGGAACAAGAAATCCATGAGACCGCGCTCGGCCGTCTGCGCCATGTGAATGAACGAATCCACCGCGATATGACTCTCGCTGCGCGGATCCGACCAGATCGTGGTGTTGTTGACGCCCGGAAAATGCGCCGCCAGGTGAACTCTGCGCGGTGAGCTGCTCATGACCTACCCTCTAGTCGACTTCGGTCCCGGACACAGTCGAGCGACCGGGCACTCCCGTCCATGGTGCCGCCGTCACCGTTTCGGATTCCAACCGGCTGACTTGATTCTTCACACGCTGTCACAGAGCGTCACACCGACCTGCGTTCGCACTGCAGGCGGGGATAGCGTGACGAGTACTGTCCGCAGTGCCGTCCGGCCGGGCGCGCACGCATTGTTCTGGAGGTCACCGGTGGACACACGCAGCGTCACGTTCGTGGGCGGGGGCCCGCGCGCGGCCATGGTTCTGGAGCGCATCGCGGCCAACTACCCCGACGACGCCGCTCCGCTCACCATTCACGTGGTCGAGCCGTTCGAGCCCGGCGCGGGGCGGATCTGGCGTTACGACCAGTCGCCCCTGCTCAAGCTCAACTCCATGGCGCAGGACATCACGATGTTCACGGACGATTCCGTGGAGTGCGAGGGGCCCGCCCGCGAAGGTCCCACGCTCCTGGAATGGTGCCGTGCCGTCATCGCCGGTGAGATCACCGACCACCGGATCACCGACCCTGAGATTATGCGGCAGGTCCGTGAATTGGGGCCGGAAAGTTTCCCCACCAGACAACTGCAATCGTTTTATTTGGGATGGTTCTACCGACTGATCGCAGAGCAAGCGGCGGACAACGTGCGCGTGGAAACCCACCGCGGCATGGTCACCTCCGTGACAGACAGCGAGAACGGCCACGTGGTGGCGCTCGACTCGGGCGACACCATTGCCACAAATGCTGTGGTCTACACGGTGGGGCACACGGACAGCATGGGCTCCAACACTCAGTTGACCCGCGAACGCACGGCGAGTGCACGCGGCGGCTTCTACGCCCCGCCGGCCTACACGAACGACGTCGATTACTCCGCGGTCCGCCCCGGGGATCGCGTGATCGTGACCGGTATGGGGCTGGCCTTCATCGACCTCATGGTGCTGCTGTACGAGGGCCGCGGCGGTCGCTTCGAAACCACGGGTGAGCGGGTGGACGGCCAGCCCCGCGAAGGGATCCGCGACGGCGGTCCACTCAGCTACGTGGCGTGCGGCCAGGAACCTCACGTCTACGTGGGATCCCGGCGCGGCGTGCCCTATCACAGCAAGATCACCTCCGTGCTGTCCGCCGATCCCGAGCCCCTGCAGTTCATCACCCCGGACACCGTGAGCCAGTTGCTGGAGCAGCACAGCACCCTCAACTTCCACGAACATCTGTGGCCGCTCATCAATCAGGAACTCGGCTACCACGTGTATCGCGAGCTGATCGTGGGGCACCCCGAACGCGCTCGCATGAGCTGGGACGAGTTCGCCCCGGCCTACCGCGCGGCCCACTGGGGCAGCAACGAGCTGCACCAATTGGTGAGGAAGGCCATCCCGGATTCCCGCTACCGCGTGGACCTCGCCTCGATCGACCGGCCTTTCGACGACATGTTCTTCGAGGACACCCAGCAGGTCCAGGACGCCTGGTGCGCTACATCGAACGCGACCTGACCCTCCGGACGCATCCCGACCACTCCGAGACTCAGGCGCTCTTCCTGGCGCTGTTGCGCACCTACATGGAGATCGGACGACTGGTGCCGTTGGAGCACCTGGACGACGAGTCACAGCGGCTCGTTCCCGGTTGGTGGCACGGGTTCTTCAGCTTTGTGGATTCCGGGCCTCCGGCCCACCGCTTGCAAGAGTTACTGGCCCTGCACCGGGCGGGTTTCATCACGTTCCTGGGTCCCGATCTCGAGGTCACGACCGCCCACCAGGATGCCCCCGAGGGGACCCCGGCGTTCCGGCGCGCTCGCGGGCCGGCGGTGCGGA
>NZ_AJXN01000164.1 GCF_000286355.1 Kocuria atrinae C3-8
CACCAGTCGACCGGGGACCCGTTCGGTTTTCTTCCTTGAGGTGAACGCGGTGAAGGGGACCTCGGCCACCTCCGCCTTGGAGATCCACGTGCCGGTGTCCTCGTCGAAGATCGCCTGCGGGTACCTGATGCCGGTCCACGCTTTCTCGTCGATGCCGGCGATAGCGGCCTTGACGGCCTTGTCCATCTTCACGGTCACCGACACCTCCGCCCCGGCGGTGAGCGCGGCGGCCACGGTGGCATGCCCATAGAAAGCGGAGTCGGCCCGGACCAGCACCCGGCGCCGGCCGCCGGCACCAATCGCTTGAGGATGGCCAGCGAATCCCCGACCAGCCTCGAGGCCCGCGCGGGGAGCCGACCGAACCGCGGCGCAGCCGCTGACCCAGGATCACCGGGGCCGCGGTCTCGGTGCTGGCGGTGGCCAACAGGGCGTTGAGCCCACGGACCCCGGAGTACCCGTACCCGGAACCCTGCTTCTGGTAGCCGTGGACCTCGATGATCGTGTCGTCCACATCAACATAAACGAACCCCGGATCCGCACCGGCAGCGCCGGGCCGTCCCAGCAGCGGGGCCCGGCCGGCCAGGTTCACCAGGAACCGGGAGGCGACCGCGTCGAGTTGGCGCACGTGCCCGAAGGTGAACTCACGCAGGAACGAGCCCAGGGTCGAGGGCGCATAGCAGCCGCCGAACACCCGTTTCATCGCCCCGTGGCGCAGCACGGCCATGTCATCGATCGAGTCCGCCCCCGTGCACATCCCGGCCACCAGGGCCGCGACCTTCGCCCCGGCGTTGGCGCCCTTGTCGGTCGGCACGCTCAACCGACCTCCGGCCAGCTGGTGCAGGCCGGCCTCGGCGGCCAGTTCCATCACCGGCACCAGCCCGGCGGACCCGATGAGGTTCGGCTCGTCGAAGGAAACTGACACGGCAGCAGGCGTGTGGGAAACTTGCATCTGCGAGATGCCCTCTCATCGCGGTGGAACGGAACCCTGAACAAGTCCCATTCTTCCCGGTCAGACGGGCATCCCGTCTTTAATT
>NZ_AJXN01000165.1 GCF_000286355.1 Kocuria atrinae C3-8
CTCCGGCGATCAGGTTCCGACGGCTGGGACGAGGGGTGTTTTCGGACATGGCGTGCTCCTGGTGTGAGGAATTCCTGGCCGCCGTGGGCGGCTGATGAATCACACCGTAGGGAGGTTGCGTTAAGAGGTTGTGACCTGGGGTTTTCGTGCAGGTGCACGGCTGGGTTTGGGTTGGGAACCCAGCACGGTGGCGGGGTCGGGCAGGGTTTCGGGGTGGGCCATGTCCCATGCCTGCACCGCTTGCACACCGATGCCGCGGGGGCCGGTGCGGCGGGTGTGACCGTGGACCAGGAGCATGGTCGGGGCGAAGAGCACTGGTCCGGACAGGGCCTGCGCTTCGTCGAAGAACGTGCAGTCCACCGCGCCCGAGCCGTCATCCACGGAGATGAACACCACGCGTTTCCCGCTGCGCATGGGCGGGGTCATGGTGGACACGCGCACCCCGGCCACCACCACTTCGGTGCCGTTGCGCAGTCCCAAGAGGTCTTCCGCGCGGGTGACCCCGTAGGAGGCCAGGAGGGCGGCGTGGCCGTCCATGAGGTGGGCCGAGACCTCGATGTTCATGGTGTCCAGTTCCGCGCGCACCTTCTCCTCGGTGCTGGGTTCGGGGTGTTCCGGGGGCAGCCCGGTCAATTCCAGATCCCCCAGTGGGAGGGCCAGTTGTCCGGGGCCGGGTTGGCCTTGGCCGAGGCACTGCGGGAGGTGGCCGGTTGGTCGGCCCGCCGGGTCAGATGGGTCACCAGATCGGTGCGGGACGCGCGAGCGCCCGAGGTGTTCAGGAGACTGTCCAGGGCCCCCGCCGAGGCCAGTCGCTGCAGGCTCCGGCGGGAGGGTCTGGCCCGGGTGCGCACATCCGTGAGGGTGGAGTAGGGCTGGCCGGCCACGATCCGTTCGATTTCCGCGGTGCTGATCCCGGTGATGCTGGTGAGAGACATCCGGATCCCCCAGGACCCGCCGCGGGTATAGGGAATACCCTCGTCCAGGTCCCCGGGTTCCACGGTGCCCGGCCGGGCGGTGACAGGTTCGATGCGGTGGTGGTCCACGCTGCGGTTGATGTCCGGACCCAGGACGGGGATGCCCATGCGCCGGGCCTCCCCCACGAGCAACCGAGCCGGGTACATACCCGGGTCGTGTTCCCAGACCCCGGCCATGAAAGCCTCCGGGTGATGGGTCTTCAACCAGGCGGACTGATAGGTGGGCACGGCGAAGGCCACACCGTGGGCCTTGCAGAAACCGAAGCTGCCGAAGGCATGGAGGATGTCCCACACCTTGTCCACGGTCCCCGCGTCATAACCGCGAGCCAGCGCGCCGCTGCGGAAGGCGTCCTCCACGCGCTGTTCGGTCTCCGATCCGAGCCGGCGCCGCCATTCATCCGCGGTGGCCAGCCCGCAACCGGTCATCCGGTCCATCATGCGCATGATCTGCTCGTGGTAGACGGCCACCCCGCGGGTTTCCTTGAGGATGTCCACCAGATCCGGATGCGGGTACTCGGGAGTGCTCCAGCCGTGACGGGAGTTGAGGTAGGGGCGCACCATGGACGCCTGCATGGGCCCGGGGCGGAACAGGGAGATGTCCACGATCAGGTCGTTGAACTCCTCCGGGCCCATGGTCCCGATCAGTTCACGCTGACCGGGTGACTCGATCTGGAAACAGCCCAGCGTGTGGGTGGAACTGATGAGCCGGAAGGTGCCCGGGTCGTCGCGGGGCAGGGTGTCCAGCTCCAGGGCGGGGCGGCCCGGTTCCATGCGGGCCACCTCCTGGACCGCGTAGGCCAGGGTTGACTGCATGCGCACGCCCAGGATGTCGAGTTTGATGAGGCCCATGGGATCCATGTCGTGCTTGTCGAACTGGGACATGGGCAACCCGATACCGCTGGCCTGCACCGGCGTGCGGTTCAGCAGGGTGGCGTCCGAGAGGATCACCCCGCACGGGTGCATGGAGATATGGCGGGGCAACCGGTCCAGGCGTTCGGTCAGATCCACCAGCAGGTCCAGTTGCCGGTTGGCCTTGAGATCATCGGCCAACCGGGTCAATTCGGGGCGCTGCGCGATTTCTTCGCGCAACGTGGCCCCGGGGACCCGCCACAGCTGGGCCGCGATGTGGTCCACGAGCTCTTGCCCCAGTCCCAGGGCCAGGCCGGCGTCCCGCACGGCACCCCGGGAGCGGTAGGCGTTCTGCATGCTCATGAGCGTGACTCGGCTGCTGCCGAAACGTTGGAAGATCTCACGGTAGATCCGGTGCCGTTCCGCGCTCTCCATGTCGATGTCGATGTCCGGCAGACTGCTGCGCCGCGGGGACAGGAAGCGTTCGAACACCAGGTCGTACTCGAGCGGATCCACCGGGGAGATCCCCAACAGGTGCACCACCAGGGACGAGACCGCCGACCCCCGGGCCGCGTGCCGGACCTTCAACTGGGTCATCAGTTCGGAGACCTCGGAGACGGTCAGGAAGTAGCCGGCGAATCCCAGCTGCGCGATCACGTCCAGCTCACGTTCCATCCGCGAGCGCAGCGATTCTCCGCTGAGGCCGGGCACGGTGCGGTCCCAGTCGTGGTGGGAGTGGAAGCGGTCCAGTCCGGTGTAGCAGCGGGTCCTGAGTTGGGTGTTGGGGTCTCCCGTGAGGCCGATGACGGAGGCTTCCGGGATCACCGGCTGCCCCACGCGCAGATCCGTGACGGGGTCCTGGCTGCATTGTTCGGCCAGCCGGTAGGTGTCCGCGAGCAGCTGGGCGGCCCCGGTGGTTCCGAGGTCCGCGGCCGCGGAGATTTCGTGGGCCAGGTGGGTCATCTCCGCGGTGTTCTTGAGCCAACCCTGTCCCGTGGGTTGCAGCACCCCGGGGTCCGAGCCTGCCAGTTCCTCCAGGGACATGAGAGTGCGGGCGGCATCCAGTACGTCCGCGGTCACGGCTTGCCCGGGGTGGGCGTAGCGCACGGCGTTGGTGAGGATCACCGGCAGCCCGGCCTCACGCCCCGCGGTGAGCATCCGCACGGCGTGGCCGGTGCTGAGGGTGCTGCCCTGCGGCGCCAAGTGGGTTGCGGTCTCCACGCTGAGACACCCGGCCGGCAGTAC
>NZ_AJXN01000166.1 GCF_000286355.1 Kocuria atrinae C3-8
GCAAGTTGCGTTCCGGAGGACGGGTCATCACGTTGTCGCGACCGGCGGCAGGAATCGGAACCGGAGCGGCGTCGGGAACCCCCGCGGACGCACTGCCCAGGACCCCGCCGTGGCTGCGGCGCGCCAGGGTGTGGTGGGCATGTTGCGCTCGGCCGCCCAGGAAATGCGCGGCGGAACCACGGCCAACGGCATCCTGATTGCGGATGGTGTGGCCGCCGACGCCCCCTCCGTGGTGGGTGCCTGCGGTTCTTCCTGTCCGGGCGCAGCGCGTTCGTGGACGGGCAGTTCCTCACGGTGACCGATGAGCGCGGTGAGTCCAACGAGAACTGGGATCAGCCGGTGGCCGGCAAGGTCGCGGTCGTGACCGGAGCCGCCCGTGGCATCGGCGCCAGATCGCCCGCACCCTGGCGCAGGCCGGGGCCAAGGTGATCGTGGTGGACGTTCCGGCCGCGGGTGAGGCGCTCACCAAGCTCGCCAACGAGCTGCACATCTCCGCCCTTCAGCTGGACGTGACGGACCCGAAGGCGGGGGAGAAGATCCTCAACCTCGCGTCCGAGCGCTTCGGCAAGTTGGACCTTCTGGTGCACAACGCGGGAATTACGCGCGACAAGATGCTGGCCAACATGGACCAGGCCAAGTGGGATTCCGTGATCGCCGTGAACATCGAGTCTCAGCTGCGCATCACGGAGGCCGTTCTGGCTTCCGACAAGCTCGGTGAGCACCCGCGCATCGTGTGCTTGGCATCGACGAGCGGTGTTGCGGGTAACCGCGGGCAGACCAATTACGCGGCCTCCAAGGCCGGGGTCACCGGTGCCGTGGCGGCCACGGCCTCACTGATCGCGGAGAAGGGTGGCACCATCAACGCGGTGGCACCGGGCTTCATCGAGTCCGAGATGACGGCCAAGATTCCGGCGGCCCGCCGCCAGATCTCCCGTCGCCTCAACTCCCTTCAGCAGGGCGGCCTCCCGGAGGACGTCGCGCAGACCATCACCTTCCTGCTGTCGGACGCAGCCGGCGGAATCAACGGCCAGACACTCCGTGTGTGCGGCCAGAACCTTGTGGGAGCGTAGGACCATGACCAGCTCAGCAGAACAACTGCCCACCGTCCCCGAGAACTACGAACAAGTCCAACCGGCCGCCAAGCCGAACCTCGGGCTCTTGTACGCCACGGCCGGTGCCACCGCCGCCGGTGGATTCGCGAGCGACGCCGCCGCGCGCGCCTTGCCGGCGCTGCGCAAGTCCCGCTGGGAAAGGTGCTCCCCGCGTCCCTGCTGAATCGCGGGGGAGATCGCTTGCGCGCCGCCTTGGAAGTTCCCAAGGTCGCTCACGTGGTTGAAGGCCTCACGGTGGAGCCCGAGTGGCACGAGAAGTTCTGCCGCGTGGTTCACGCAACTCCCAAGCCGCTGGCTCCGGGATCGTCCGAGACGGCGGTGTTCTCCGGGGCCCTGCACTCGTTGGCTTTCCCGGTGGCCATGTCCGTGCTGACCCGCCAGGATTTCCCCTTGCCGGTCATGGGCATGGTGCACCTGACCAACACCGTGCAGCACGTCATGGACGTGGCCGTGGGCGAAGAGCTCACCGCGACGGCCTGGACCGAGAACCTGCGGTCGCATCGCGCTGGAACGGTCGTGGACGCCGTCGTCACCCTGACCCGTGGCGACGGAACCGTGGTCTGGGCCGGGCGTTCCGGCTACCTGGCCAAGGGCGAATCCGGCGCCATCGCGGGTGACGGTGCACGGACGAGTGACGAGGAGTCCAAGGACTCCGCGTTGACCGTTCCGTTCAACGCTCCGCAGCAGACCGCGCAGTGGCCCCTCAAAGCGGACACCGGGCGTGAATACGCCGGGGTGAGCGGGGACTACAACCCCATTCACCTCTCGGGTCCGTCCGCCAAGGCGTTGGGCATGAAGGCGCGATCGCCCACGGGATGTACACCGCCTCCCGTGCGCTCGCCACCACCGGGGTGCCTTCCGAGGTGCCGTTCACGTGGTCGGTGGAGTTTGCAGCACCCGTACTGCTGCCCGCGACCGTGGCCGTCTCCGTGCACGACGACGGACGCCGCGAACACTGGAACGGCTCGCGGGTGATCGCTTGGAACCCCAAGCGGAACAAGCCCCACCTGGAACTGGTGGTCAAGCCGCTGTAACGGCTGGTCAGTATTACTGAGGGCTAGTGCGCTCGCCTCTGATGGAGCAAGAATGTCCCGACGAGCGTGAGCGCACATAGCTCTGCCAGGACCAATGCGCTCACCATGATGGGCTGCACCTGTGGGGGAGCGGGGCCACAGCGATGCAGATCAGGACCTAGCAAATAGTGTTCATGAGTGTGCTCTCCTGGGTACTTAGCCTGTTGGCAGTCCTCGATCAGGTCGAGAACTTGGAAAGTACAGGTAGCGACTCTGCGACTCGAGGACTGCTCAGAGCCAGTGGGCCACGGCGGATGACTCTGCCTACCAGAGACGGTTTTGTCTGCTCTGCTAAAGCCAAATACTCGTTTGCTACTGTTTCTGGTGATTGGGCGGGAATTATCCTATCGCGTAGGTTTCGGTGTGAATCGTAGGTAGACATTTCGGCAACCAACTCCTCTGGGGTTGGCCAAGTTCCAACTGCGTGACCCCCGAAATTGTGCGTCCTCATGGAATCGAAGTTGTTTGCTGTGACCATGCCGTGTGATCCCATGTAATCCATGGCAAACACGTTCCGCCCACACGCGAGTGCTTCCATTGCCGTTCTGGCGATCCCAAACACCAAGTCTGCCCAGTTGTAGATGACCTCGGGGTCTCGAACGGCCATTTCTCGGCCCACTACCTTCAGGTCGAATCCCCCCAAGTCACATGCCTTCTCGATAGTTGACCGAGCTTGCCCTTGGCGATTGCTCACGAAGGCCACTCGTTTCAACGATGCTGCAACCGGGCCTCTGGGTTGGAACTTTGCACCGTCAATAGGATTTCTGATCACAGTAGAACTAACGGGTAAATTGGCCCGCACCGATTCAGACACCGAGACGTATGCATCCGCACCCAAGCACACCCGCTCTTCATCAGGTATGACTCCGTGGCTGGTGACGATTCGAGTCCGAATTGAAGCGCGACGTAAGTCTCGGAATGGGCCGTGGTGATTGATGAGAGCCAGGTCGTAGTCGGCGTTGGGGTCGTATCGATTCCAGCCGTTTGGGATTGCGCCGGTGTGAACGTAGAGGTCAATCAAATGGCCCTGAACCTCTAGTTGCCTCGCCATTTGTTCGATCCAGCGTTGAGTGCCGCCCTGATATTCCATGTCGTTATTGGCCATGAGAACTCGCATAATTCTGAAGTCTATGCAAAAGAAAACGGTTGCGAGGTTGGCATGTCCGAGCCGTGGGACACAATGGTGGGGTGAGCGAGAACAAGGTGACGAAAACTCAGCAGGCCACGGATGCGTCCGGGCAGGATCTCAATCCGGACGAGCCCAGTGAGGCGCTGCGTGAGGAGTACGCGGAACTGTCGGATCGTGTCCGAGAGGCCCGCACCGCCTATTACGTGAACGACCAGCCCACCATCTCGGACGCCGAGTATGACGAGCTGTACCGCAAGCTCGAAGAGTTCGAAGCCCTGAATCCGCATTTGGTGGCCAACGACTCGCCCACACAAGAAGTGGGTGGCGAGGTCTCCGCCGCGTTCGCGCCGGTCAAGCACCTCGAGAAGATGTACTCCCTGGAGGATGTCTTCTCGACCGATGAACTGACGGCGTGGCTCACACGCGCCGAGGCACAGATTGCCAACCTTTCCGGCGCACCCAAGGTCCAGTGGCTGTCCGAGGTCAAGATCGACGGGCTGGCCGTGAACCTGCTCTACCGCAACGGGGACCTGGTGCGCGCGGCCACCCGCGGCGACGGCACCACCGGTGAAGACATCACCCACAACGTGGCCACTATCAAAGACATCCCGCAGCAGCTCACCGGCGAGAATCTTCCGGAAGAGGTCGAGATCCGCGGTGAGGTATTCATCTCGTCCAAGGATTTCCGCAAGCTCAATGAGCAGATCGTTGAAGAAGGGCGGGCACCGTTCGCCAACCCCCGTAATGCCGCGGCAGGGTCATTGAGACAGAAGGACCCTCAGATCACCGCGCGCCGTCCGCTGTCGATGTTCGTGCACGGTATTGGCGCCGCCAAGGGTTTCGATTTGGAATCGCAGTCGGAGGCCTACGACGTCCTGAAATCGTGGGGTCTGCCCGTGAGCCCCTATACCAAGGTCCTGGACAGCATCGACCAGGTGCTGAAGTTCATCGAGGAATTCGGCGCCAAGCGGCACGATCTGCTTCACGAGATCGACGGCATAGTCATCAAGGTCAATGACCGCCGCACGCAGTTCCGGCTGGGTTACACCTCCCGCGTGCCCCGCTGGGCGGTGGCCTATAAGTACCCGCCGGAAGAGGTCAACACCAAACTCCTGGACATTCGCGTGAACGTGGGCCGCACCGGTCGTGTGACGCCCTACGGCGTGATGGAACCCGTCAAGGTTGCCGGATCCACGGTCGAGATGGCCACCCTGCACAACCAGGACGTGGTCAAGGCCAAGGGTGTGCTGATCGGAGACACCGTGGTGCTTCGCAAGGCCGGTGACGTGATTCCGGAAATCGTGGGTCCGGTGGTGGCTCTGCGTGATGGTTCCGAGCGCGAGTTCGTGATGCCCACGCACTGTCCCAACTGCGGTACCGAGCTGCGCCCGGCCAAGGAAGGCGACGTGGACATTCGCTGCCCCAACGCCGAAAGCTGCCCCGCACAGTTGATGGAGCGGGTGTCCCACGCCGCCAGCCGTGGTGCGTTCGACATCGAGGCTCTCGGCGATGAAGCGGCCAAGGCTCTCACCCAGCCCGTGCCTCTGGACGCGCCCGATGGCACCGAGTTCTCCGAACCTCCGCTGCGTAATGAAGCCCGGTTGTTCGATCTCACCGCGGCAGATCTCGAGCACGTCCAGATTTGGCGCGAGACCAAGCGAACAGTGACGGACAAGGAGACGGGGGAGAAGACCCAGAAGATCACGCTTCAACTAGTCCCGTACTTCTGGACCAAGGCCACGAAAGCCAAGCCGAGTGTGCCGTCTAAAACCACCGAGCAAATGTTCGAGGAGCTCGAGAAGGCCAAGTCCAAGGAACTGTGGCGCGTGCTAGTGGCACTGTCTATTCGCCACGTGGGGCCGACCGCCGCGCGCTCGCTGGCGACCGCTTTTGGTTCCATGCAAGCCATTCGTGACGCGGATGAAGAAACTCTGGCGGGGACCGACGGCGTGGGCCCGGTCATCGCGCAGGCGGTCACGGAGTTCTTCAGCGAGGATTGGCGCCGCAATGTGGTCGACACATGGGCAGCTGCGGGCGTCCGCATGGAGGAAGAGATCGACGAGTCCACACCGCGCACCCTTGAGGGCGTGACCGTGGTGGTCACAGGTTCGCTCGAGAACTACAGCCGTGACTCCGCCAAGGAAGCCATCCTGGTGCGCGGCGGTAAGGCCTCAGGTTCCGTGTCCAAGAAAACCGACTTCCTGGTCGCGGGAGAGAACGCGGGCTCCAAGTTGGACAAGGCTGAGTCGCTGGGTGTTCCCGTACTGGACGAGGCCGGATTCGACCGGCTGCTCGCGGACGGGCCATCGGCGTTCGGCGACCAGGACTCAGGGGACTCTGCGGAGGAAGCACCCGACACCGCCGACTCAGTGACAGAAGCACCGACCGAAACGCAGGAGAACTGAACATATGGATCGCGTACTCGAGGGCCTGGGCCCGGACACCTCCGAACTCGAAGAACTCCTGGAAACGGCATTCCACGCGGCGGCTGCCGGCGCTGCGGTCTTGGAAAAGCGGGACGAGTCCGAGTTCGACGCCGTCAACAAGACCTCCGCGGGGGACTGGGTCACCGCTTTCGACGTCGCTGCGGAGAAGGCCGTGGTGGACGTGCTGCGCTCCGAACGACCCTGGGACGCAATCACGGGTGAGGAATCCGGCACACACGTCCCGGAGAACCGTTCACCGGTGCGCTGGTCGGTGGACCCGCTGGACGGCACCACGAACTTCATCAGGGACATCGTGTACTACGCCACCTCGGTGGGTGCCTGTGACGAGAACGGCAATTGGCTCGTGGGTGTGGTGCACGCCCCTGCCCTGGGGCGCATCTACTACGCGGTGCGCGGTATGGGTGCGTGGGTTCGCCGAGACGGTAAGGACAAGCGGCTCACGGGTCCCCTGCCGGGCCGCAAGGTGCCCTCTACGGAACCGGTTTCTCCTACGACCCGGTGATCCGTCGCGAACAATTCGGGAACTTCCTGGACACCATGGACCACTACACGGACATGCGCAGGTTGGGAGCGGCGTCGTTGGATCTCTGCATGGTGGCTGAAGGAACGTTGGACGGATATTCCGAGCGAGGACTCCATGAACATGACTGGGCGGCTGGCGCGCTGATCGCGGAGGAAGCGGGTGCCCAGGTGCAGCGCCCGGACCTGCCGGCACCCACCGCGCTTCGCGGTCCTGACCAGGATGAACGCGAGTATGCAGACAACTACGAGCAGATCCGCAGCACCACCATCATTGGTGCCGCCGCGCGCGCCTGATAGTCGTTCTGCGCCACCGTTATCAAATCTCAATCATCTCGTTACATGTGCTTAACCTCACAGGAGGTTGACCCTTTGCGAGCGGATGTCATAGCGTGGCAGGCATTGTGCGCCCCGTGGGTGCACGGCCCGTGTCCCCTAAAGGGATGCGCCAGAACTTTGGGTATTGATTTGGCGTAACGAGAATTGTTACGCTATCGTTATCAACGACTTCCCCAAAGGACTCTCCTACGCGGGAGTCCGAAACGCTTGAGGCGGACATGATCTGCGCCTCAAGCCATGCTGGATGCTGCTGCAACACCGTACGTCGTCTACAGGGCAGCATTCCGTAGTTACTACCCCTGAACTCAACTTTTCACGGGTAGACGACGGCGCGAAGACACCCAGGGATGGGAACGAGCGTAGGTGGCCTACCGGAGCATGATGAAGACTTCGAACGTTATTCGCCGTGGTGCCGCTGCTTTCGTGATCGGCGGTGCAGCTGTTGGTGCAATGGCCATGCCGGCCAACGCAGCTCCCGCTTCGCCTTGGGACGCACTCGCCGAGTGCGAGTCCGGTGGCAACTGGAACATCAACTCGGGCAACGGCTTCAGTGGCGGTCTGCAGTTCACTCCGTCCACCTGGGCCGCTTTCGGCGGCACCGGAAATGCTGCAAACGCCTCCAAGGCTGAGCAGATTCGCGTTGCAACCAACGTTCAGGCAGAGCAGGGATGGGGCGCATGGCCCGCATGCTCGGCCAAGCTGGGCCTCTCCGGTACTCCGGCCCCCGCTGCCGAGCAGCCCGTGGCTGCTGCCGCTGCTGTGGCTCCCCAGGCCAACGAGGTCAAGCAGGAGCAGGCCGCTCCCGCTCCGGCCCCCGCTGCTGAGGCTCCCGTTGCTGCTCCGGCCGCACCGGCTGCTCCGGGCTG
>NZ_AJXN01000167.1 GCF_000286355.1 Kocuria atrinae C3-8
ACCACCCTTAGAACCCGCGCCGGAATCTATGCACTTGCCTCCCGCCAGATTGCGGAGCTGCATTTTCCTCCCCTGAGCTTCGGCCCAGGTGGCGGTCAGAACCGCTGGGCGGCGTGAGCGGCGGCGTCGGCGGCTGAAAAGCGATCGCTGAAGGCACCTAAAATGTTACTTTTTGTCATCCTGTGATCTCGACTACTCATCAGGGTGCTGAACACGATAGCGTTGATAGACCAGCCATGCAGGGCCCGGATCACCTCGCTGGTGGCCGAGGGAATGCCTCGCATCTCAGCCGGGCCAAGATCATGGAGGCGCTGCCTTGAACAGCATCAATACCGCAATGATCGATCCCCGCGAACTCGCAGACGAGTCCGTGGACCTGGTGCGCCAGTGGTTGGGTCGCGCCAAGGACAACAAAAAGCGTAGTTCTCAGAAGAACCCTGCTGAAGATCGCCTCTCCACCGTGCTCCAGGATCCGCACGGTTTGGAGTTCACCGTTGGCTTCGTGGACCGTGTGATCCGCACGGAAGACACCAAGGCTGCGGCCAAGGCGCTGCAGGACATTGCCAAGCTGACCCCGGAATCCATGTCCGCTGTGGACCGTGCCCAGATCAAGGCCGGTACCGCGCTCTCGGACAAGCTCTCGTCCATCGTGGTTCCGGCAGCGCGTACCCGCCTCCGTCAGATGGTGGGCCACATGGTGGTGGATGCCCGTCCGGGGCCCTTCGGCAAGTCCGTGAAGGCCATGAAGGAAAAGGGCCACCGCCTCAACATCAACCTCTTGGGCGAGGAGGTGCTCGGCGAGCACGAGGCCAAGAAGCACCTCAATGACGCCAAGGAACTTCTGCACCGCCCGGACGTGGACTACGTCTCGTTGAAGGTGTCCTCCGTGGTGCCGCAGCTGTCCCACTGGGGTTTCGACCGCACCGCGGACCGCGTGGTCGAGCGCTTGCTGCCGCTGTACGAGGCCGCCGCGTCCAAGGAGACCGGCACCATGTTCATCAACCTGGACATGGAGATCTACTCGGACCTGGAATTGACCATGGAGGTCTTCCAGCGTCTGCTCAACAAGCCCCAGTTGAAAAATCTGGAAGCCGGCATCGTGGTGCAGGCTTACCTCCCGGACGCCCTGGGTGCCGTGAAGCGGCTCTCCGAGTGGTCCGCCGAGCGCGTGGCCGATGGTGGCGCGGAGATCAAGGTTCGCCTGGTCAAGGGCGCCAACCTGGCCCTGGAGCGCGTGGACGCGGAGATGCACGGTTGGCCCATCGCCACCATGCCGTCCAAGCAGGCCACGGACACCAACTACAAGCGCGTGCTGAGCTGGTTGTTCACCCCGGAGCGCATGCGCGGCCTCAAGCTGGGCGTGGCCGGACACAACCTGTTCGACATTGCCCTCGCTCACCTGCTCGCTGACAAGCGCGGTGTGACGGACCGGATCGATTTCGAGATGCTCCAGGGCATGGCCACCGAGCAGAGTGAGGCCGTGTCCACGGACGTCGGCCAGCTGTTGCTGTACGTACCGGCCGTGCGCCCCACCGAGTTCGACGTCGCCGTGTCCTACCTGGTGCGCCGCCTCGAGGAGAACTCCGCGAGTGCGAACTTCATGTCCGGAATCTTTGATCTGGCCCCGGACAACCGCATCTTCAAGCGCGAGGAAAGTCGTTTCCGCGCGGCCCTCGAGGACCTGGAGCCGGACCCGGAGCCCCTGTCACCGAGCCGTACGCAGGACCGCGCCCAGGAGACCGCGGGCGATGAGCTCACCCAGCCCCTGGACGAGCCGTTCATGAACGAGCCGGATACGGACATCTCCACCCGCGCCAACCAGGAATGGGCCGAGAAGATCGCCGCGCACATCGCGGACAAGGAATGGTTCGAGAACCTGCCGGTTCCCGAGGTACTCAAGGACGTCGAGGACGACTCGAGCGAGGCTGTCGAGGCCGTGAACGACGTCGTTGCGCGCGCCAAGCTGCCGGCAAGACCTGGGCGGCCACCCCCGCCCGTGAACGCGCCGAAATCCTCAACCGCGCCGGCGACATCCTGGCTGCTCGCCGCGGGCACCTCTTGGCCGTGGCCGGCGCGAGACCGGCAAGGTACTTGAGCAGGGTGACCCGGAGATTTCCGAGGCCGTGGACTTCTGCCGCTACTACGCACGGCGTGCGCTGGAGCTGGAGTTCGTGGACGGCGGTAAGTTCACCCCGCACCACATCACCGTGGTGACCCCGCCGTGGAACTTCCCGATCGCTATCCCCACCGGCACCACCGTGGCGCCGCTGGCCACCGGTTCGGCCGTGATTCACAAGCCGTCCCCGGAGACCCGCCGTTGCTCGGCCGCCATTTGTGAGGCGCTGTGGGAGGCCGGTGTGCCCCGCGACGTGCTGCAGCTCGTGGACGCCGTGGAAGGTGATGCGGGCAAGACCCTCATCTCCCATCCGGACGTGCAGCGCGTGGTGCTGACCGGCGCGTACGAGACCGCTCAGCTGTTCGCCAAGTGGTTCCCCGAGCGCCCGCTCACCGCGGAGACCTCAGGTAAGAACTCCTTGGTGATCACCCCCAGCTCCGACCGCGACCAGGCCGTGTGGGATCTGGTGTCCAGCGCGTTCGGTCACGCGGGCCAGAAGTGCTCGGCGGCTTCGCTGGGCATCCTGGTGGGCTCGGTCGCTACGTCCGATCGTTTCCGCCGCCAGCTCATCGACGCCGCGTCCTCCATGGTGGTTGCGTGGCCCGATGACCTGCAGGCCTCCGTGGGCCCCACCGTTGAGAAGCCCGAGGGCAAGCTGCTCAAGGCACTCACCGAGTTGGAGCCCGGCGAGGAATGGCTGATCGAGCCCGAGCAGCTGGATGACTCCGGCAAGCTGTGGCGTCCCGGTATCCGCACGGGCGTGAAGCCCGGTTCGTTCTTCCACCTGACCGAGTGCTTCGGTCCGGTGCTGGGTCTGATGCGCGCGGATGATCTGGACGAGGCCATCGAGCTGCAGAACGCCACGGATTACGGCCTGACCGCCGGCATCCACTCCCTGGATGCGGACGAGATCCTGCACTGGGTGGACCGTGTTCAGGCGGGCAACCTGTACGTGAACCGCGGAATCACCGGCGCATTGTGCAGCGCCAGCCCTTCGGTGGTTGGAAGCGCTCGTCGGTGGGCTTGGGTGCCAAGGCCGGTGGACCCAACTACCTGGCGTCGCTGGGTCGCTGGTGCCGCGAAGACTTCACGTCCTCGGGTTCGGACCGCAGTGCGGCCGGCGCCTGGGTTCTGGAGCCGCGCGTGCACCGTGGACTGGATGCTGTCCTGCCCTGGTGGGCGAGGACGATCAGGTGTGGCTGCGCCGCGCTGCCATGTCCGATCAGTCCGAGTGGCAGCGTGAGTTCGGTCAGGTCAAGGACCCCACCGCCCTGGTCAGCGAGGCCAACTTGTTCCGCTACCGTCCCCGCACCGTAATCGTGCGTGCGGCAGAGGGAGCATCACTGACCGACATCCTGCGCGTGGGTCTTGCGGCCTCGCGTTCGGGTTCGCATGTGATTCTCAGCCCGTCGGAGAAGCTGCCCGAGCAGGTGGGGCAGCTGTTCACCACGGTGCTCTCGCCGGCCTCGGATGTTGACTTCGCCCATGCACTGGGCGCCGGTTCGCTGGGTGCATTCGCGGAGCTGTCCGACAAGGAGATCCTCAACGACACCGACCTCAACGTGGACCACGGCGCTCGCGTCCGTGTGATCCAGCCGTGGGAGGGTACGGACGATGACCTCAAGCCGCTCTACGAGGTTCGCGCCGAGCACCCGGACATCGCCCTCATCACGGACGACGTGGTGGGCACCGGACGCATCGAGCTGATGTACATGCTCTCCGAGCAGGCCGTGTCCATCACCATGCACCGCTTCGGCAACCACAGCCCGTCCATGGATCGGGTGGTCACGGAGATCCGGGCCAACAAGTAACCCGTTCTCTGACGCATAGCTAGAACTGAGACCGTTTCACGCCAGTTTCACCCGCTCCGGGTGGCGTGGGGCGGTCTCAGTTCTTGGCCCAAACTTTTGAGTCCGTAAAAGTGCCGTTTCCCCCATTGTCAGACT
>NZ_AJXN01000168.1 GCF_000286355.1 Kocuria atrinae C3-8
CTAACCGTGCAGCAGTCCCGTAGCGTTCATGCCTGGGATGACTCCTTCAGTCGATCATGGGCCTTTTGCCATTCGTCTGCGGCGACACTCATGAAGTGCAACTTCTCTCGGTTCTCCAGGAAGTCGACACCCTTGCCAAGTTTGGTGTTGACGATCAGGCAGCGGGGCTGAGGAGCTTCGCTGCTCCGCAGCTCCTCCAGCGCGTCGAGTACTGCCACCACGTCATTGCCGTCTACCCGGCGGGTGATCCAACCGAAAGCTTCGAACTTTCCCTCGATCGGTTCCATGCCCAGCATGGTCTGGCTCTTGCCGTCTGCCTGTTGGTCATTGAAATCGACAATGGCAATCAGGTTGTCCAGTTCGTGGTGAGCGGCAACCGCTGCGGCTTCCCACGTTGAACCTTCATCCAACTCTCCGTCGGAGAGGATGTTGTAGACGAACGCTTGATTGTTCTTCCGCTTCAACCCCAGAGCCACTCCGTTAGCGATCGTCAGGCCGTGTCCCAAGGAGCCGCCTGAGATCTCTACGCCCGGAGTGTATGAGGCCATTGCAGACATGGGCAGTCTGGAGTCATCGGTCGCGTATGTATCGAGCTCTTCCACGGGCAAGAACTTTGCCTCGGTCAGTGCGGCGTAGAGTGCGATTGCGTAGTGGCCGATGGACAACAAGCATCGATCGCGGTCCTCCCATTCGGGTTCCTCGGGCCGCACATTCAACTGGTCTGCGTAGAGCACGGCCAGGACGTCAGCGATATCGAGAGCTTGGCCGATGTAACCCTGGCCCTGAACCTCGGCCTGGATGAGTGCGTTGGTGCGAATCCGGAAGGCTGCTTCCTTGATCCGTTGGATGCGTTCGGTCCGGGTTGAATCGGATTCAGTGGTGGATGTCATGAACTTCACCTCTGTCGGTAAGAGTGAGTAGCGCGCCCTGACTAGATACATGTCGTAAGCGCATTGTGGTTGTTACTGATTGCTCATTCGCGCCGCGGTGCATGTCGCCACCCCAAGTGCGATTCAACCGTGATGGGACTCCTGAGAGACCAGCTTGGTTTACGGTTGACTGTTAACAGTGAAGCACGTCACGTTCCGGGCCGCAAGAGATTCACTTCTGACCAGCATTCATGCCAGCACCAATCGACCCGTGCAGTGAGGTGATCTGCCCGCTGGAGGGGCCATCGTTGACGGTTGACTGACGAGTATGATCTATAAGCAAGTGGGTGCCACTGTTTCGGTCAATATGCAGCTTGCAAAGAGTCTGCGCTTGTAGGGCGAGTCGGTCAGCTGAAGACTGCTGCTCCCCGTTCTGTGACTCATGGACCGTACTGTCTGGCACCCTGTTGTCTTCGTAGTATGTGAAGGACCGTCTTGATGAGCACTCAAACAGCCGCTCTTGCCGGCCTGGCAAAGGTCAATCTGCGCCAGCAGGCACTGACTGCTCTGCGCCGGGCCATCACTACTGGCGAGTTGCCCCCTGGCACCCATCTGGTTGAGACGGAGCTGTCGGAACAACTGCAAATTAGCCGGGGGACCTTGCGTGAGGCGATGCGGCAGCTGCAGCAGGAAGGGCTCATTACGGCGGGTGCTCGTGGTCGGTTGTCGGTGCGAAGTCTCGATGCCAAAGAGATCCTCGACATTTTTGCCGTGCGGGCCGCTCTGGAATCTCTCGCTGTGCGCACACTGAGTTCCGCGGAAAATGGCGGTGCCGCAGTCAAGGTATTGCGGGAGCGAGTCGAATCCATGCAGCAAGTGGCTGACCGTGCGCTCGAGGAGCGAATCGAGGCGGATCTCGACTTTCATCGAACCCTCTGTCAGCTCACGGGTAACGCCATGCTCATGCATTCCTGGGGCGCGCTAGAGGGGTCGATCCGCATGTCATTCATGTGGGCTGGAGGAGATCGTGCGGTGAGCAATATGCGAGTTGAGCCGCACATGCACATCGTGGATGTCATCGCTTCGGGCGACCCATCCGCCGCTGCGGATTATGTGCTGACGCACATGAATGAGGCGGCAGCGAACCTCGTCCGCTGACGATACGCACGCTGGCGTGCGCTCCATGGCCCCGAGGGGATGAGCCTCTCCATGGGCCGGGTCACTGGCACCCCCTGCCATTCGTCACATTGAACTAATCGGATCATCCTGAAACCTCGCCGGTACCCCAGGGCGCTCGGTCACGCCCGGGAAGCCAGCGACTGAGAGCAAAGTGCGGAGCTGCTCACAACGTCACCCCTGCTCGTGTCCTCGGGCTGCGCGAAAATTCTAATTTCGTAAACCCATTGCACGCTGCATGTGTCCTGTGCCACACTCTTCCTAATTCAGTTGACTGTTAACAGT
>NZ_AJXN01000169.1 GCF_000286355.1 Kocuria atrinae C3-8
GCGAAGGCCGAGCGCGCGTGGCACGGTGCCGCCCCCGGTCCGGTGGCGGCTATCGATCTGGTCGGCCGCGCTCGTACGGATTCCCGACACGCCAACGCGGCCGCCGCGGTCCAGCTGTTCTCCACAGTGGTCCAGAGCGACGCCGCCAAGGCCTCCCTCTACGCGTTCGAGCTGGTCACCGCCCGACGCCGCGAGGCCGCCAACGTGCCGGACGCCCCCGTGCGCCCCATTCGCAAGGCCGCGGTCATCGGTGCCGGTCTGATGGCGGGCCAGCTCGCGAGCTTGATCGCTCAGGCGCCCAGATTCCCGTGGTGATGACCGACCTGGACGACGAGCGCCTGGCCACCGGCGTGCAGCGCACTCGTGACCGCTTCACGGCCCAGGCCGAGAAGGGCCGCATGAGCCCCGAGCAAGCCGAGAAGTTGGGCTCCCTGATCACCGGCGCGGAATCGCCGGAGGACCTGGCGGACGCGGACTTCGTGATCGAGGCAGTGTTCGAAGAACTCGAGGTCAAGAAGAAGGTCTTCGCCCAGTGGGAGCCGGTGCTGCGCGATGACGCGATCCTGGCCACCAACACCTCCTCCCTGTCCGTCACCGCGATGGGTGAAGACCTGAAGCACCCCGAACGGCTCGTGGGTTTCCACGTGTTCAACCCGGTGGAGGTCACCCCGTTGCTCGAGATCGTGGCCGCAGAATCCACCGATGATTCCACCCTGGCCACCGCCTTCGACCTCGCGGCCAAACTGCGCCGGATCGCCGTACTCGTCAAGGACGCCCCGAGCTTCGTGGTCAACCGCGTGCTGACCCGCATGTACGACGAGATCGGCCGCGCCATCGACGCCGGCGGCGACCCCAAGACCGTGGACCAGGCACTGGCTCCCATGGGTCTCCCCATGGCACCGCTCCAGCTGCTGGACTTCGTGGGCCCCGCGGTACTCGTGCACATCACCCACACGATGCACGATGCCTACCCCGACCGCTTCACCCTGTCCCCGTGGCTGGACGCCGTGGCCGAAGCGGGCCTCACCAACGTGCTCCCCAAGCGCGGCGAAGAATCCGACACCTACCTCACCCCGCAGGCCGAGCAGGCCAGGGAACGCACGCAAGGTGAGCGAGCGGCGTCGTCGGCGGGGGACGACGGCGCCAACGGCCAGCTGCTCACGCGCGTCCAGGACGCGCTCGCGGACGAGATCGGGCACATGCTCGACGAGGGCGTGGTGGCCTCCGCGCGGGACGTGGACCTGTGCATGATCCTGGGCGCCAACTACCCGTTCCACCTGGGCGGCATCACCCCGTACCTGGATCGTTGCGGCGCTTCCGAGCGCGTGCGCGGACAGCGCTTCGACGCGGCCCAGAACTGACTCACCCCACCGAGAACCATTCAGAATTCACGAAAGAGATCACATCATGTCGCAGCAGCCCACCACCGATCAGGACCTGTTCCCACAGGGCACGGTCGAACCCGAATACTCACTCAATGACGTGCTCGACACGGATGCCGCCGGTGTCTATGCGGACGTCACCGACGAGGACCGCGCCCACTGGATGCGCGCCCGCGCGTTCGTGCAGGACGAGCTGCTGGGCGTGATCCATGAGTACTGGGATCGCGGTGAATACCCGCTGGACCTGGTGGCGCGCATGGGCGAACTGGATCTCTTGCGCGACGGTGTGAGCGTGACCGGTTACGCGCCCATGTCCAAGATGGCGGCCGGTCTGGTGGCCATGGAACTCTCGCGCGGTGATGGCTCCATCTCCACGGTGAGTGGCGTGCAGGGCGGGTTGGCCATGCGCTCGATCGCCATGTGCGGCAACGATGAGCAGCGGGAGCGCTGGCTGCCCGACATGGCCTCCGGCAAACTGCTGGGTTCCTTCGCTCTGACCGAGCCCACCCACGGCTCCGACTCGATCGGCCTGGAAACCCGCGCCACCCCCGTTGAGGGCGGTTTCATCCTCAACGGTGAGAAGAAGTGGATCGGCAACGGCTCGATGGGCGGCATCACCGTGGTGTGGGCCCGCAACGACGTCACCAATGCGGTGCAGGGTTTCGTGGTTCCGCAGGAGTCCGAGGGTTACAGCGGCACAACCATTCGCGGCAAGCTGGCCCTGCGCGCCATCCACCAGGCTCATATCCGCATGGAGAACGTATTCGTTCCCACCGAGAACGTGTTGCCGGGCGCCGGTTCCTTCCGCGATACCGCTTCCGTGCTGTTCGCAACGCGTATTGGGGTGGCCTGGGCCGCTGTGGGCCAGGCCGTGGCCTGCTATGAAACCGCGGTGCAGTACGCGGCGCAGCGTGAGCAGTTCGGCCGGCCGTTGGGCGCGTCGCAGATCGTCCAGGAGCGCCTGGCGCGCATGCTCAGCGAGCTGACCTCCATGCAGACGCTCGTGATGGCCATGGCCCGCAAGGAAGAAGCGGGAACCCTCACCGGGCCCGAGGCTTCGCTGGCCAAGTACACCGCGACCCGCACCGCCCGTCGTGTTGCAGCCAACGCGCGCGACCTTTTGGGTGGCAACGGCATCCTGGTGGAAAATCGTGTTGCGCGTCACTTTGCGGATGTCGAAGCCCTGCACACCTACGAGGGCACCGAAACGGTCCAGGCGCTCATCATCGGCAAGTCCATCACCGGTTTCTCGGCCTACAACTAAGCCCCACTTACAGGAGCACCCATGTACGCGAACGCACAGCCCCTGTCCCCGTTGCGCTTCATCGAGCGCAGCGCGGAAGTCTTTCCCCAGCGAGAAGCCATTGTCTACGGCAACCAATCGTGGACGTACCAGGAGTTCGAGCGAGACGTTCGGCGGTTCGCCACCGCGCTGCTGCCGCACCTTCCGTCGGCTTCCGCTTCGAATGACGACGCCGCGGCGTCAGGTGACGTTGCAGGCACGGGTGATCGGGCGGTGCGGCAGCTTCCCATGAAGACCCGGCACAAGGTGAGGCTGAGAGCGGGGAGTACCTGGGTGCGGAACAGCTGACACGGTCCCTGCCCACGGTGGCCGTGATTGCACCCAATCTGCCGGCGCTACTACTGGCCCACTACGCGGTCCCCGCCGCGGGTGCTGTCCTGGTCCCGTTGAACCCGCGGCTGTCCACGCGCGAGCTCGACTACATCCTGGACCACAGCGAGGCCAGTGTGGTCATCGCGGACTCCTCTGTACTGGACACCGTGATCTCTGCTCTTGACGGTAAGGAAGGCATCACCCTGGTCCAGCTGCCCGATGAGCAGGCCGGTATCGAGCCGGTGCGGGACCACTCGTACGGCGAGATCCCTACGTTCGACGAGTTCATCGATGTGGAGCCTCTGGAAGTGGGCGACGCGGCGTCGTCGTCGGGCGAACGGGGCGTGAGCTACAAGGTGGCGGACGAGAACTCGCCCATCACGTTGAACTACACGTCCGGGACCACCGGGCGGCCCAAGGGTGTGCTGTACGGGCACCGCGGGGCGTACTTGAACAGCCTGGGCGAGGTGTTCCACAACGGCTTCGACGGTGCGACCCGCTACCTATGGACGCTGCCGATGTTCCACTGCAACGGCTGGTGCACCACCTGGGCGGTGACTGCGGCCGGCGGTACTCACGTGTGTTTGCGCGCTGTGCGGCCGGACGCGATCTGGGACGCGTTCGACAACCAGGGCATCACGCACTTGTGTGGCGCTCCGGCCGTGTGCTCGATCATCGTGGACGCAGACGAAGCGCACTCACTCGATAACCCCATCCGCATCACCACGCGGGAGCTCCGCCGGCGCCGAGCATCATCGAGCGCCTGGAGGACGCCGGATTCGGCATCGTGCACGTGTACGGGCTCACTGAGGTCTTCGGCCCCATCACCATTTGCGAACCGCAAGAGGCGTGGAAGGACCTTTCGCCGAAGGATCGTGCTCAGCAGATGTCACGTCAGGGTGTGGGCATGGTGCAGACGGAATCCGCACGGATCGTGGACACCGAAATGAACGATGTACCCGCTGACGGCGAGACGCTGGGTGAAGTGGTGCTGCGCGGAAACAACGTGATGATCGGGTACTACAAGGACCCGGAAGCTACGGAGAAGGCCTTCTTCGGTGGTTGGTTCCACACCGGTGACCTGGGCGTCATGCACCCGAACGGGTACATCCAGCTGCGCGACCGTGCCAAGGACATCATCATTTCCGGTGGCGAGAACATCTCCTCCATCGAGGTGGAGCAGGCCCTGTACTCCCACCCGGACGTGATCGACGTGGCCGTGATCGGCATCCCGCATGAGAAGTGGGGTGAGCGACCGGTGGCTCACGTGGTGCGCTCGGCTGGGTCCTCGGTGACCGAGGACGAGCTGCGGGAGCACGTCCGTGAACGCTTGAGCGGGTTCAAGGTGCCGGACACCGTCTCCTTCAGTGACGAGTTGCCGCGTACTGCCACGGGCAAGGTGCGGAAGAACCTGCTGCGAGAGTAATGAGAACTGCACTGGGTCAGGCGTTTCCGCGTTGGTTACTCGCGGCTGAACCGAGGCTTGTCGTGCGGCCAGCGTCGAAAACGAGTGACCCAGGCCACTTATAACACAGCTCCGGCTACCGCTTTGCGCGGTGGCCGGAGTCTGTGTAAAGTATTCCGAGTCGCCGCAAGGACGGACAAGCGAGAAATCGCCTTCCCGGTACCGCCGACAGCCCCATCCACTTCCTGAGCTTCGCTCTGACGTGAACGCCAGTTTGCGAAAAGGAAAACGGATGGATAAGCTGGAGAGGTTGCCGCAAGGGACAGCGAAGAGCTTCCGAATCTAGCGGCAAGACCAACCGACAAAAAGACCTTCGGGTTTCTTGTGTGGTTTGTTGTTTGTCA
>NZ_AJXN01000170.1 GCF_000286355.1 Kocuria atrinae C3-8
GCGCCGGGAACCGCGATCCAACTCGGGGTGCGGGTGGCCCAGGACATCTCCGATCTGATCGAAGAGCTCACCGAACACGACGGCCCCGCCCGCGCGGTGATCGAGAACGCGGTGCGCGCCTACGTCCAACAACTCGCCCGATAGAACCGGTCCCTCGATAGGAAAAAAGGGGCAGCCACGGGCGGCTTTCCCATGGTCGGCGAAGAAGGAACCCGGCTCACCGTTACTGGTGGGCCGGGTTTTCTCATTCTTTGGACAGGCGGCGGGATGAGGTAGGTGGTTCCGTGGGTCGTCGAACGACGCGGGTGCCTGCGCCCGGTCCGAAAGCTGCCAGGGCCAACCCCTGGCGAGGACAGTTGTCGGGCGCCAAAGGGGCGATCAGCGCTGTCCAGTCTGGACGCGGGGCGTCTTGGGAGCACCGTGGCCGGGAGCGGATCGTCAGCCCGTCACCGGCTGCTGATCGTGCGGAGGAGATACGGTGACGGCCTCCATGCTCGAGCCTTACCCCGGGACGTTCCGCGGTGATGCCGCGGCTGTGGCCGCCGGCATCAGAACCCGCTGTCTCGGAGCACCCGGTCAGGCCCAATGGCGTGTCCGGGTGGGGGAGTGGGGGTCTACTGGGCGGCGTAGTAGGCGTCCTTAACGGACTGGTGGATGCGGCCGCGGTCAGAGACCTCATACCCGTTCCCCTTCGCCCAGGCCCGGATTTTCGCCGTCTCCGGGTTACCGCCGGAGGAGGGACGAAGCCCGGTAGCCCCGGGTTGACTTGGACTGGGCCCGCCGGTCGGAGGCGGCGTAGGTGCATAGGACCTGTAGCTTCTCTGCGTTAGCGGTGGACAGGACGATTTCGTACTGCCGGCTGTCCAGACCGAACCGGAGGGTCTCATCAGCAGGATGGCCCTCGAGGTCGTCTTTCAGGATGATCTTTACGCTTTGGGCCATCCCAGCACCTTTCCTTTGATCTCGATTTATCCTGCATCGGAATGCGCCTACGGTCCCGTATACCGGTGCTGTCCCGCTCTCCTGCATGTTCTGGGGAAGTCAGATAGTGCCGGTGGTGGTGAACGCTTAGGGGCACTGGCTCGCCCTACCGAGAAAAGCCGACCATTATTCGGGTGCCTTCGGGTCCCGGAACGGGACAATGGTTCGCCTCTGTGAAGATGGGGTGATGCATGTGAAACCGTTGGCTTGGAACGAGATCCGCAAGAACGCTGCCGCCTTCGTCAATGAGTGGGCGGGGGAGAGCTATGAGAAGGGCGAGTCCCAGTCGTTCTGGTCGGACCTGTTCGCGGTGTACGGGGTGCGTCGGCGCAATGTGGCGAAGTTTGAAGCTCAAGCCCGTCGAATCGCCGGCGGTAGAGGGTTCATTGACGTGTTCTGGCCGGGGATGATGATCGCTGAGCAGAAGTCCACGGGCAAAGACCTGGATGCGGCCGAAGCCCAAGCCATGGACTATCTCACGACCGTCTCCGATGCGGAGATGCCGCGTTACGTGGTCACCTGTGACTTCTCCACCTTCCGCGTCCGCGACTTAGCCTTGATCCACCG
>NZ_AJXN01000171.1 GCF_000286355.1 Kocuria atrinae C3-8
GCGGCAGCGGCGTCGTCGTTCTTGAGGCTGTTAGCCCACCAGCTCGCGAGCGGCAGTGTCTTCCACGGAAGGCTTGCCGACGAACGCGCCGCGGTACTGCGCGGCGGGGTGGGTGTCCATGACCTGAGGCTGACCGGCGCCGTAGAGGGACTCGCGCAGGGTGGAGCCCTCGTAGTCGGTGCGGTAGCGGCCGCGCTTCTGCAGCTCGGGAACCACGTACTCCACGAAGTCCTCGAAGGAGCCGGGGCTCACGTGGTAGGCCAGGTTGATGCCGTCCAGACCGCCCTCGTCGACCCAGGTCTCGAGCTGATCGGCTACGGATTCCGGCGATCCCACGATCACGTCACCCATGCCGCCCAGGGCGCAGTGCTTGGCGATCTCCTCGCGGGTCCACTTCTTGTCCTTGGATTGAAGGGTGAACGGGGTCAGGAAGGACTGGATGGAGTCGGTCTTGATGTAGTTCAGGGCCTCATCCTCGTCGAACTGGCTCAGGTCCACGCCGGACCAGCCGCCGATGATCGCCTGGGACGCCTCGAGGTTCACGTAGGAGAGGTACTCCCGGTACTTCTCCTGGGCTTTCTCCTCGGTTTCGTCCACGACCACGGAGAGCATCGCGTAGATCTTGACGTCGTCGCGGTGGCGACCCTGTTCCTCGGCCTGCTCACGGATCTTGTCCGTGACGTAGCGGGTGAGGTCCGGGCGCAAGCCGCCAATGAACACGGCCTCCGCGTGACGACCGGCGAACGCCTGACCGCGTGAGGACGCACCGGCCTGGAAGATCAGCGGGGTGCGCTGCGGGGACGGCTCGGTGAGGGCGGCACCCGGAACGGTGAAGTACTTGCCCGAGTGCTGGATCGGGTGGACTTTCTGGGGATCCGCGTAGAGACCGGCCTCGCGGTCCTTAACCACGGCGCCGTCCTCCCAGGAGCCTTCCCACAGCTTGTAGCAGACGTCGAGGAACTCTTCGGCGATCTCGTAGCGGGTATCGTGCTCGATCTGACGCGGCAGACCCTGATTCTCCGCGGCGGAGGCAGGTAGGAAGTCACTACGTTGAAGCCCACGCGGCCCTTGGTCAGGTGGTCGAGCGTCGCGTACTTGCGAGCCAGGGTGTAGGGCTGCTCGTAGGTCACGGCGCTGGTTACGCCAAAGCCCAGGTGCTCGGTCACGGCCGCCATGGCGGAGATCTGCATGAACGGGTCGTTTACCGGAACCTGCGCACCGTCCGCCACCGAGGGCGCGGCGGAGTTCTTGTAGATGTCGTAGATACCCACCACGTCCGCCAGGAACAGGGCGTCGAACTTGCCTTCTCCAGGGTCTTGGCCAGGTTGGTCCAATATTCAATGGTGTTGTACTCGGTGGCCTTGGACCGCGGGTGACGCCACAGGCCGAAGCTCTGGTGGTCCACGCAGGTCATGTCGAAGGCGTTCACGGAAATCCGCTTCTTGCTCATGTGTGCCCCTTGAGGTCGAACTCGACCCGCGCCCCGTGCACCACCTGCGGCGGCCTACTCTGCGGGTCCAGCGCGCTTGTGTGGCGCCGTACTTGCCGCATGCGGTGTGCCATGCGGCCCGATCCTCACCTGGGGCACCCCGCTACGGGAGAGGGTTGCCGTCCGACAAGCCAGGGCTGTGCGTCGGAACTCATGATCGTTCTGGGCACCACTGTACAGTTTCCCCACCGGTTCCGGCGGCCCGTGAAACATGATGACCGAGCTGATTCACAGTGAGACGATGGTCGTATGAGTGATCGCCACGTCAACGATCCGGACCTGATTCGCGAGCTACTCACCACCCCGGGGCGGTGGGCCGTTGTTGGGCTGTCCACCAACCGCACGCGACCGGCCTTTGCGGTGTCCCGGCGGATTCGTGATGAATTCGGTCAGGAGATCATCCCTGTCAATCTGGCCGGTGAGGACGTGCACGGCGAGACCGGCTACCGCTCGCTCGCGGACATCCCGGGCCACGTGGACGTGGTCGACTGCTTCGTGAACTCCCAGCGCGTGGTGAAGTGGTGGATCAAGCGATCAACATTGGGGCCGGGGCCGTGTGGATGCAGCTTGGTGTGACCGATCGGGCCGCCGCCGAACGGGCCAAAGCCGCCGGATTGAAGGTGGTCATGAACACCTGCCCGCTGATCGAGGCCCCGCGGGTTCTGTAGGCGCGCCGGTTCTGTCAACGCGGGCAAGGACGGTCTCCCCCACAGGCCTTCGACATTCTGGGCAGAGGTTCGCACGCGGAGCACGGTGTTTAGTGCGATCCCTTGCCAAAAATGTGCACTACCACTTCTGACGTGCGAACCTCTGCCACAAATGTTCATGCTCCGCGCGCTGACTCAATTTGCGACCGCCCCCTCCCGAGACGTTGAATGGAACGGTTCCCATCCGGAGCGGCCGAGAGACCTGGCTCGTTGACGTCGCAGCAACCGGTACCCGTGCGGTGCAAGGTGCTAATGCCAGGAGACGATGGAGTTGATCGAGATTACTTCCTTCTCAGACCCTTACTCGCCCACGCCCAATCCCGCGCTGATCTCGGATGAGGCGCGCGAGGAGTTCTGGGCCAAGCAGGCGACCCGTCTGGACTGGGCCGAGCCGTGGCACACGACCCACCGCTTCGACAAGCCGCAGAAGATCGGCACGGACGATGCTGGCAACGACATCCTCTCGGTACCGGAGATCGCCTGGTTCGAGGGCGGCAAGCTCAACGTTTCCTACAACTGCGTGGACCGCCACGTGGAAGCCGGCCGCGGCAATCACGTGGCCCTCTACTTCGAGGGTGAACCCGGGGATCGCCTGGTCTACACCTACGCGGACCTGCAGCGTGAGGTGTCCAAGGCTGCCAATGCCCTGCTGAAACTCGGTGTGGAAAAGGGCGACCGCGTGGTCATCTACCTCCCCGTGATTCCCGAAACCGTCATCATCACGCTCGCGTGCGCGCGTATCGGCGCGATCCACTCCCTCGTGTTCGGGGGCTTCTCCGCCGAGGCTCTCAAGTTCCGTGTGGAAGACACCGGCGCCAAGGTCCTGGTGACCACGGACGGGCAGAACCGGCGCGGCGCCGTCGTTCCCGTGAAAACCAACGCGGACCAGGCGTGCAGCGGCGAGAACAACATCGAGCACGTGATCGTGGTGCGCCGCACCTCGCGACCCGGCCGCATGGACCTGCCGCGCGGCACCCGCGGGCTGCGTTCCAAGCAAGAGGACACCGTGCCGTGGACACGTGGCCGTGACGTGTGGTGGCACGAGCTGACCGCGGATGTCTCGGACGTGCACGTGCCAGAGGCCTTCGACGCGGAGACGCCCTGTTCATCATCTACACCTCCGGCACCACGG
>NZ_AJXN01000172.1 GCF_000286355.1 Kocuria atrinae C3-8
GCCGCACTGGCCGTTTTCGCGGAAGGTACCGCAGCGGCGTCGTCGGGGCGCGCTGGCCGGCCGTCGCGTGCTGATCACGGCGGGGGGAACCGCGAGGCGCTGACCCCGTGCGGTTCTTGGGCAATCGCTCCTCGGGTAAGCAGGGGATCGCCCTGGCCCAGGCCGCCCGGGACGCGGGCGCACCGTGCACCTGATCGCGGGACATGTGGAGACCGAGCTGCCGAGCGGCGTCGAGATCTCGAACGTGTCCTCCGCGCTGGAGCTTCACGACGCGACCCGAGCTGCCGCTGAGAACGCGGACGTGGTGATCATGGCGGCCGCCGTGGCGGACTATCGCCCGGTGTCGGTCGGGGAGCACAAGATGAAGAAATCCGATGACGGTACGGACCCCGTCATCGAGCTCACCCGCAATCCGGACATCCTGCGCGCCTGGTGGACGATCGCAAGGAGACTGGCCGCGAGCAACTGATCGTGGGGTTCGCCGCGGAGACCGGAGACGGCGAGCATTCGGTGCTGGATTTCGGTCGCGCCAAGCTGCAGCGCAAGGGCTGTGACCTGCTGGTCGTGAACGAGGTGGGCACCTCCAAGGTGTTCGGCCAGGACACGACCGAGGTCACGGTGCTGTCCGCGCACGGCACCGAGGACGCCCACGCGGCCGGCAGCAAGGCAGAAGTGGCGCAATTCATCGTGGATCGTGTGGGCCTCGAACTGGGAGTCTGAGTGGGCGGGTACTCTTGGACGGTGACCGAATCTAGCCCCCACCTGAGAATTTTCACCTCCGAATCTGTGACGGAGGGACACCCGGACAAAATCTGTGACCAGATCTCGGATTCCATCCTGGACGCCTGCTGACCGAGGACCCCGAGTCCTCGGTGGCCGTGGAGACCATGGTGACCACCGGCCTGGTTCACGTGGCCGGTGAAGTCAAGACCAAGGCGTACGTGGAGATTCCGCACATCGTGCGCAAGTGTCTCCTGGACATCGGCTACAACTCGTCCGTGCACGGTTTCGACGGCGAGTTCTGCGGCGTGTCCATCAGCGTGGGCGAGCAGTCGAGTGAAATTCACGACGGTGTGTACAACTCCCTGGAGAGCCGCACCGGCCTGGCCAAGGACCCGCGTGACATCCAGGGCGCGGGGGACCAAGGCCTGATGTTCGGTTACGCCTCAGACGAGACCGACGTGCTCATGCCGGCACCCATTTCCATTGCTCACCGTTTGTCCGAACAGCTGACCCGCGTGCGCAAGACGGCCGTACTGCCGAATCTTCGCCCGGATGGCAAAACCCAGGTGACCCTGGGTTATGACGGGCACACGCCCGTGTCCGTGGAGACCGTGGTGGTGTCCTCGCAGCACGCCGAGGGATACGACCTCAACCAGTTGGCCACTGACATCTCGCAGTCCGTGATCGATCCGGTGCTGGCTGATTCCGGTCTGGATCTGTCCAACACCAAGATCATCGTGAACCCCGCCGGAAACTTCGTGCGCGGAGGCCCCGTGGGTGACGCAGGCCTGACCGGTCGCAAGATCATCGTGGACACCTACGGCGGCATGGCGCGCCACGGCGGCGGTGCGTTCTCCGGTAAGGACCCGTCCAAGGTGGACCGCTCCGCCGCGTATGCCATGCGCTGGGTCGCCAAGAACGTGGTCGCCGCAGGTCTCGCGCGACGCGCCGAGGTGCAGGTCGCGTACGCGATTGGTCAGGCGCACCCGGTGGGTCTGTACGTGGAGACCTTCGGCACCGAGACCGTGGATCCGCAGCGCATCGAGAAGGCCATCCTGGAGGTCTTCGACCTGCGTCCGTTGGCCATTATCGAAGACCTGAACCTCAAGCGCCCCATCTACGCCAAGACGGCGGCGCACGGTCACTTCGGCCGCACCGACCCTGATTTCACCTGGGAGCGCACCGACCGCGTCGAAGCGTTGCGTTCCGCCGCGGGACTGTGAGCGAGCGTTCCGGGTCGGGAGCAGTACCCGACCCGGACGCTGCCCCGGAGCAACTCTCCCTGGACGGGTTGCCCGAACCTTCACCCGCACCCAAGAAGTCTGATCTTCCGGTAGGAGCTGAAGGCCCGGCACCCGAGAACCCCATTGCCAAGGTGTTGTTGGACGCCTATGTTCCCCACCTGGATCGGCTCTTCGACTACCGTGTGAGCGCCGGTCTCGACCAGGACGCCGTGGTGGGCGCCAAGGTCTCGGTTCCTTTCTCCGGCCGCCTGATGACCGGATGGATCGTGGACCGCGTTGCCGAGTCCGAGGTGTCCGGTCGTCTCTTGAGCATCCGCAAGGTGCTTTCTCCGTTGCCGTGCTCAAACCGGCCATTGTGGAGCTGGCCCAGGCAGTGGCCGCCCGTTCTGCCGGAACCGTGTCGGATGTACTGCGCGTGGCTGTGCCACCGCGAGTGGCGCGTGTCGACAAGGAAATGCTGGCGCGGCGTAAGGCGGCAGCGGCCGAAGAATCCGAGGCGAGGTCGGCAACGGTCGGCACAACCGAAAACGACGCCGACGACGCCACCGACACTGCCGCTGGCGTGGCGCACGGTGAGACCCAAGCCGGCGAGCGCGCGCGTCGGAAGCCGAGGTCGTGAAGCCTTCGGGCGACGTCGACAGTGCGGCCGAAACTACCGAGCGACCGACGCGGGGAATCCCGAGCCGGCGACGTCGGCGGGGGAGCAGGCCGACGCGCCGGTCACCGTGCCTCGTGAACTCTGGCGTTACTACGACGGCGGTCCCGAGTGGCTCACTGCTGCCACGGAGGGAGCTCCGGCCCGTGCTGTAGTCGAAGTGTTGCCGTCCCCGGAGGACCACGACTGGGCCCTCCTGACGGCCTCCGCCATGGCGGCCACCTACGAGGCCGGGCACGGCGCCTTGGCCGTGGTGCCCGACTACAAGTCGCTCGAGCGTCTGGCGGCGGCTCTCGAATCGCTGGTGGGATCTGACCGCGTGGTGCGACTCCACGCCGACGACGGCCCAACGCCGCGATACCGGGGCTACATGGAGCTCTCCCTGGGCTATAAACGCTTGGCGATCGGCACGCGTTCCGCCGCCTATGCACCCGTTCACGATCTGCGCCTGGTGTGCTGTCATGACGACGGCGACACGAGCTACGTGGAACAACGCGCGCCGTATCAGCACACGCGGGATGTGCTGTTGCTGCGGGCCCAGCAGGAAGACACGGCGGCGTTGTTCACGGGTTACAGCGTGAGTCCGGAGGCACAGCGTCTCATCACCACGGGCTGGGCGGCGCACCTGCGTCCCGAGCGTGCGACTCTGCGGACCTGTTCGCCGAGGGTCGAGGCGACGTCGGATTCGTTCAATCTGTCCCGCGATCCCATGGCCGCGCGGGCGCGTTTGCCCCACGAGGCGTTCCGGGTGGCACAGCAGGCATTGGCTCGCGGCCCCGTGCTCGTCCAGGTCGCTCGACGGGGTTACGCGCCGTTCGTGGCCTGCGAGCGCTGCCGCACACCCGCCCGCTGCCGCGGCTGTGGGGGATCGCTGTCACTGCGTTCGGGACGAGAGGCACCCGTATGCACGTGGTGCGGTCGCAACGCCCACGGCTGGCAGTGCCAGGAATGTGGGTTCCAGCGACTGCGGCTGAGCAAGGTGGGAGCGCTGCGCACCGCGGAGGAACTGGGCCGTGCGTTCCCACAGGTTCCGGTGATCTCGTCCAGTGCCGAGCACGTCCGAGCCGATGTGGGCTCCGACCCCGCGCTGGTGGTGGCCACCCCGGGTGCGGAGCCGGTCGCGGAGGGCGGTTACGCCGCTGCGCTGCTGCTGGACGGCGATGAAATGCTGGCGCGGCCGTGGTTGCGTGCCGAAGAACAGACCCTGCGGCGGTGGTTCAATGCCGCGGCACTCGTGCGGTCTTCATCGCAGGGCGGGACCGTGGTCGTGACCGCAGATCATGACCAGGCGGTCGGTGCACTGGTGCGCTGGGACCCGTCAGGACACGCCTACAGGCAACTGCAGGAGCGGCACGAGCTGGGTCTACCGCCGGCCGTGCGGACTGCTGCACTCACCGGCCCCCGCGACGCGCTGAGTGCGACCCTGCGCGACCTGGACTTGCCGTCACAGGTCAGCGTGGTGGGGCCCGCGCCCATGAAAGACCAAGTGGGTGGCTGGTCCGACGAGGGCGATCCGGGCACACTCGCCGGACTCGCCACCGAGGACGAGCCGCAGTACCGGGCGCTGTTGTTCTTCGGCTTCGGGATCGCTCCGCGCATCACTGCGGCATTGCGGGCCGAGAAGGCCCGTGCCTCCGCGCTGCGGGAGCACGCGGTGGTCAATGTGCGTTGCGATATCACTGACCTGTTGTAGCCGCTTCTCCCGTCAGTGCGGACCGTCTGAGATGGCGGGGCAGTTTGAGCGACTACTCGGTGCCCTTGTTCTCGTCTTCGTCCCGGCCCACGCTGATCTCGGTCTCGAACGCCACGGGGGTTCCGTGTTCCACCGTGCGTGAGACGGTGCAGTACTTGTCGTGCGAGAGCTTCACCAGTCGGTCGACCAGACCGGCCGCTTTGCGTCCGCCTTCGTCATCGGGGAACGACAGGTTGAAGGAGAGGTTCAGGTCCTCCAGGCGGCTTCCGCCGTTTTCTTCGGCGATTTTGTTACCGCTGGCCTCGACCTTGAATTCCGTGGGCTCGGAACTACGTGAGGTAACGGTATCCACGTCAATGGACGAGCACCCCGCGATGGCGGCCAGGAGCAGTTCCACCGGGGACATCAGGTCGTCGCCACGTCCGAAAGTGACCTCGACACCGGCCGCATTGCGGGCGACGTAGCGGTTGGTGGCTTCACGAGTCAGTTCGATGGAATGCGTGGGATTCTGGTTTTCGCTCATGGGTTCATGATGTCACCTGGTTTCGCCCGGATGTACCAGCAGATGGGAGTTCCGGCCACCGACGCCGCAGAGATCGGCCCCATGATGGAGCAGATGCGAGGCACATCCATCGCCTCCGGAGTGGTCGCGGTGTTGGTGGTGGTGACCCTTTACGTGGTGGCGTACGTGTTTCTTCGCAAGGGCGCGAACTGGGCACGGATCACGTGCGTGGTGTTGGCCATTCTCAGCGCTTTGACCTTCCTCGGGAATCTCTTCGGTTTCTGGCTCTTCGGTGAATGGGCCGTCATCCTGACGGTGATCGGCATTGCCTTCATCATCGTGAACATCGCCTGGGTGATCACGGCCTTCCGCGCACCGGTGCGTGACTGGTTCACCAGGTCGAGAACTCCCATGAATGCGGGCCCGTCATACGATCCGCGCCGGGGTTAGGCGAGGATCATGGCGGTACAGGCTCCGGCAGTTCGCCGGGCACCAGGGGCGTGGTTCCGAGTTCTCTGCGGGATCTACACCCTCTGCTTGGCTTTGCTGTGCGTCGTATCTTGCTGGCCGTATCTAACGGCGGATATCGGGAGTATGAAGCCGACCATTTGGGGATTCTTCGTCTGGGGGTTCTTGCATTACTGGTCAGCTTGGTGCCGGGGGATCTGGTACATCCGTGGCTCCAAAAATTGCTCTTGGGTGTCGGGATTGCGACGCTGATTCTCTGCGTCGAATTGGGTTATCGGCTCTGGACATCGCGGCCTTCCGGGTCGGGTGGGAACGGTCCAGCGGTCCGTCACGGAAACGACTAGTTGACCTACGGCAGTGCAGGCAGTTTCTTCTCGAACAGCCAATCGTGCAGCATGGGCTCAATCGCCCGCCCGCTGACCTCGGATGCCAGTGCCAGGAATTCGGCCGTCGTCACGTTCCCGCAGCGATTCTGCGCGGTCCACCGCTGCAGAATCGTGAAGAAGGTCTGATCGCCCACGGACATCCGCAGCGCGTGCAACGTGAGTGCGCCGCGCACGTAGACGCGGTCGTCGAACATCTTCTTCGGACCGGGGTCCCCGATCACGAGTTTCTGTTTCGACCCGGACAATTCCGCATAGGCGTCCAGAGCCTGGTCGTGGGCGGAGCGGTGACCGGAGGCCTCGGCCCACACCCACTCTGCGTAGTGCGCGAATCCTTCATTGAGCCAGATATCCGACCAGGAGGCGGGAGTCACCGAGTTGCCGAACACTGGTGGGCCATCTCATGGGCGATGAGGCGCTCGGACTCCCAGGACTCGGTCATGTGATTAGGGCCGAAAATCGACAGCGGTTGCGACTCGAGCGGAATCTCCAGCTCGTCGTCAGTCACGACCACCCCGTAGTAGTCGAACGGGTACGCCCCGAAGCACTGTTCGAACACCGCCATCATCGCGTGCTGTTTCGCCAACACATGCTGAGCCTGTGACCACAGGTGTTCACCGCAGGCCAGCGTCAGCGGAACGCGCGCCGGGGGATAGGACCCGGGTTCCACGGACCGCGCCGGTACTGACCCATTTGCACGGTGGCCAAGTAGGTCGCCACCGGTT
>NZ_AJXN01000173.1 GCF_000286355.1 Kocuria atrinae C3-8
GAGGTGCTGGTGAAGTCCGACGATCCCGCGCGCACCATTTCCCGATTCCGCGACGTGGGCGCCGCAGCCCGCGCGATTTCCTGGCGGGCAAGAAGCCCCCGGCCGCCCAGGCCGAGTTCGCCGCCCAGCAACTGGCCGCAGCAGACGACGCCGCCGCTTCGGCCGGTTCGGAGGACGGTTCCCTCAAGAACGCCCCCGGTCCGTACTTCGGTGACTTCGGTGGCCGGTGGATGCCCGAATCTCTCGTGGCCGCGCTGGACGAGCTGACCGAGGTTTTCGACAAGGCACGAGTCGACGACGAGTTCCAGGAAGAGTTCAAGCGGCTGTCCCGTGACTACTCCGGGCGACCCTCGCTGTTGACCGAGGCCAAGCGTTTCGGCGAGGCCATCGGCGCCGTGTGTTCTTGAAGCGCGAGGATCTCAACCACACCGGTTCGCACAAGATCAACAACGTGCTCGGGCAGGCACTGCTCGCCCAGCGCATGGGCAAGAAACGTCTGATCGCGGAGACCGGTGCCGGCCAGCACGGTGTTGCCACCGCAACGGCCGCGGCGTTGTTCGGCATGGAATGTTGCATTTACATGGGCGAGGAGGACACTCGCCGTCAGGCCCTGAACGTGGCGCGCATGCGGCTGCTCGGTGCAGAGGTCGTGCCCGTTTCCCACGGCTCCGCAACGCTCAAGGACGCCATCAACGAAGCCCTGCGTGACTGGGTGGCCTCCGTGGACACTACGCACTACCTGCTCGGCACCGCTGCCGGTCCGCACCCGTTCCCCGCGATGGTGCGTTACTTCCACGAGCAGATCGGTGAAGAGGCTCGCGAGCAGATCCTGGAGAAGGCCGGTCGACTGCCCGATGCCGTCACGGCGTGCGTGGGCGGCGGTTCCAATGCCATCGGAATTTTCCACGGCTTCCTGGACGACGCCGAGGTCGAGCTCTACGGCAATGAAGCCGGCGGCGACGGTGTGGACACCGGTCGTCACGCGGCCACCATCACGCTGGGCCGCCCCGGCGTGCTGCACGGTGCCAAGACGTTCCTGATGCAGGACACGGACGGCCAGACCATCGAGTCGCACTCGATCTCCGCGGGCCTGGATTACCCCGCAGTGGGACCGGAGCACTCGCACCTGCACGCAATCGGCCGCGTGAAGTACGAGGCCATCACGGACACCCAGGCCATGGAGTCCTTCAAACTACTGTCCCGCACGGAGGGCATCATCCCCGCTATCGAGTCTTCGCACGCTCTGGCCGGTGCCCGCGAACTCGCGGCCCGCTGGGTCAAGGACCTCGGCCCCGAGGCCGCCGAGGAGAAGATCATTGTGGTGTCCCTGTCCGGACGCGGCGACAAGGACGTGGCCACGGCCGCGGAATGGTTCGACATGCTCCCCGAGGACAGCCACGAAGAGCAGGTCGGTCAGAAAGGTGAACAACTGTGAGCGCCCCCGAATCCGTCCATCCCGGAGTGGGCGGCTTGGCAGAACGCATCCTCCCAAGGACCTCACCCGTAATCCAGACTCGAAGCTCGCCGCGCGGATCGCGCAGTGCAAGGCGGAAGGTCGTCCCGCGCTGGTCGGTTACTTGCCGGCCGGCTATCCGACCGTCGAAGAGTCCGTGGAAGCCGCCGTGGCCCTGGGTCAGAACGGCGCGGACATCATCGAGATCGGCATCCCGTATTCGGATCCCGTCATGGACGGCACCGTGATCCAGAATGCGACCACACAGGCTCTGGCGAATGGAGTGCGCGTTGCGGACGCGTTCACGGTCGTTCAGGCAGTGTCCGAGCGCACGGACGCCGTGCCCGTGGTGATGACCTACTGGAATCCGGTGCTGCAGACCGGCGTGGATGAATTCTCCCGCCGTCTGCGCGACGCCGGGGGAGCGGGCATGATCACCCCGGACCTGATCCCCGATGAGGCCGCCGACTGGTTCGAGGCCTCCCAGAAGTACGGTCTGGACCGGATCTTCCTGGTGGCACCGTCCACCACGCGTGAGCGCATGGACATGACCGTCAAGGCGTCCTCCGGATTCGTCTACGCGGTCTCCATCATGGGTGTCACCGGCGCACGGGACCAGGTGTCCTCGGCCGCCGAGGACGTCGTCGCGCGCGCCCGTGAAGCCGGTGCCGAAAACGTGTGCGTGGGTCTGGGCGTGTCCAACCGCGGCCACGTTGAGGAGATCGGCGCCTACGCGGACGGCGTGATCGTGGGAACCGCACTCGTGCGAGCCTGGGCGAGGGCGGTCCCGAGGCCGTCGGCCGCTTAGCTGCTGAACTCTCCGGTCGCGGCTGATGCGTCCGGTGATCGCCGCAGCTATTCCTTCTCCGGATATCAGCAGCATCTCGCTGGGGCCGCTGACCATCCACTTCTACGCCCTGTGCATCCTGCTCGGCATGGCCGCGGCCGTGTGGCTCACCATGCGTCGCTGGAAAGCCAGGGACCAGGATCCCGACGTGCTGTGGGACATCGTGTTCTGGGCTGTGATCGCGGGCATCATCGGATCCCGCGCCTATCACGTGCTCATCACGGATCCGTCCGGGTACTTCGGGCCGGGTGCGGATCCCCTCGATGCCTTCAAGATCTGGGAGGGCGGACTGGGCATCATGGGCGGAGTGCTCTTCGGAGCCGGTGCCGCGTGGCTCGTGTCCCGGAAGAACGGTGTGCCGCTCTGGTACTTCGCGGACTCCGTGGCGCCTTCGCTCCTATTGGCTCAGGGCATCGGTCGCTGGGGCAACTGGTTCAACCAGGAACTGTTCGGCAAACCCACTGATGCGCCCTGGGGACTGCGGATCGACCCCACGTCCGCGAACTTCCCGGATGGTCTTCCCCCGGACACTCTGTTCCACCCGACCTTCCTCTACGAGAGCCTCTGGAACCTGGCCGGTGTGGTGATTCTAATCACACTCGGCAAGCTGTTCCGGCTCACGCACGGCCGCGTGTTCGCTCTGTATTTGGTCTACTACGGCCTGGGGCGGCTCATGATCGAGCTGTTCTTGCGCATCGATCCCGCGCTGATGATCGCCGGTCAGAGGGTCCACGTGTGGACGTCATTGGCCCTGATCCTGTTCGGCATTGCACTATTTGCCGCAATTACCGTCAGGATCCGTAGGAAATCAGAAATCCTCGCGAACGGCGCCGCGCACTCCGCGCTCCGCTGAGCAGCGCCCACCACGTTGAACCCCGGCCAACTTCGGGGGTTTTTCGTTGGGTGTCGACGCTCACAATCGAATTTCGGATCGTGGTAAATTACCCGTGCGCCGCACCGGGGATTCGTCATCATGCGAGTCCCGCGTTCGGTGGTGATCCGTCGGTCTTTCGAGGCTCGACTCAGTGTTCGCAGCGCCGCGGACACTTCTGTCATCTGGATCAGATGATGTCCGTACGCACTTCACCCCAGTTGCCCGGGCATCGTTGACACTTCAGACCTGCCCACCAACCCGGTGAGGAGCTCCCTATGAGCCACGTCAATCAAGTAGCCCCCGTGACCAACATCGTCACCGACGCGGTCAACCGCGACACGGGCCACCCTGACTCGCGTTCAGAGCTACCTCCCGCGGAATCCCCGTTCAAAGCGTTCTCCACGCAGCCCGAGGACCAGGGTCTGTATCGGGGCGAGGACGAGAAGGACGCGTGCGGCCTGGCCGTGGTGGCCACCCTGGACGGCAATTCCACCCACGACATCGTGGAAGCCGCACTCACCGCCCTGCGCAACCTGGAGCACCGCGGTGCCGTGGGCGGCGACGAGGGCACCGGCGACGGCGCAGGCATCCTCACTCAGATTCCCGACGCCTTCTTCCGGGACACCGTGAATTTCCAGTTGCCCCCGATGGGCGCCTACGCGGTCGGCACCGCGTTCATGCCCACCGGTGTCAGCACCTGGAGCCACTTCAGCGCGCCCTCGAAGACCTCGCGGCCATGGAGGGCCTGCGCGTGCTCGGTTGGCGTGACGTCCCGGTCGTCGACGACGCGTGGGCGCGTCCGCTCGCGCCGTCATGCCCACCTTCGTGCAGTTCTTCGTCGCGGACGAACGCCACAACGCACGGGGAGCGAGCCTCTTCGAGCCCGGCGCGGCGTCGTCGTTCGATCCGACGCATTTGCAGCTGGAACTGGACCAGAAAGCTTTCCGCGTGCGCAAGCGCGCGCAGAACAAGTTCGGCGTGTATTTCCCGAGCTTCTCCTCGCGCACGCTCGTGTACAAGGGCATGCTGACCACCGCGCAGCTGCAGCCGTTCTACCCGGATCTGTCCGACGATCGGTTCACGACCAAGTTGGCCGTGGTGCACTCGCGCTTCTCGACCAACACATTCCCGTCATGGCCGCTCGCGCAGCCCATGCGCACCCTGGCGCACAACGGTGAGATCAACACGGTCATGGGTAACCGCAACTGGATGCGCGCCCGGCAGTCGTCAATGTCCGGTGCCGTATTGGGTCGCAATCCGGAGGAACTGTTCCCGATCTGCTCGGAAGGTGCTTCCGACTCGCAGTCCCTGGACGAGGTCGCTGAGCTGCTGCAGTTGGCTGGCCGTCCGGTCACCGAGACCATGCTGATGCTCATCCCGGAGGCCTGGGAGAACCACGACACCATGGACCCGGACCTCAAGGCGTTCTACCAGTACCACTCCACGCTCATGGAGCCGTGGGACGGGCCCGCGTGTGTGTCCTTCACGGACGGCAAGCGCGTTGGATCCGTTCTGGACCGCAACGGTCTGCGCCCGGGTCGTTTCTGGGAGACCGAGGACGGCTTGGTCATTTTCGCCTCGGAGGTCGGTGTCATCGACATCGGCGACCGCAAGGTGGTCCGCAAGGGCCGGGTGTCTCCGGGAACCATGTTCCTGGTGGACACCGAGGAAGGTCGCATCGTCGAGAACGACGAGATCAAGGCCGAGCTGGCCGCGGCCAAGCCGTGGCGCGACTGGGTCCAGGACTCCATCGTCCCGATCGAAGAGCTGCCCGAACGCGAACACATGACCCACCCAGCGTCCTCCGTGCGGCTGCGTCAGAAGACGTTCGGGTACACCGAGGAAGAACTCAAGAAGATCATCGGCCCCATGGCCGTGGCCGGTGCCGAACCATTTACGCGATGGGCACCGACACCCCCGTGGCCGTGCTGTCCGACCGTTCCCGGCTGCTCTACGACTACTTCGTGCAGTCCTTCGCGCAGGTGACCAACCCTCCGCTGGACGCGATCCGCGAGGAGTTGGTGACGTCACTGACCGGTGCGGTGGGCCCCATGGCCAACTTGTTGGCCACCCAGCAGGCCAAGACGCGCCTGATCAAGGTTGACTTCCCGGTGATCAACAACGATCAGCTGGATCAGATCCTGCACCTGGACGACGAGGACGGCGCCGCCCTCACCTTGAAGGTGCGCGGCCTGTACCGCCCCGACGGCGGCGAAGAATCACTGCGCACGCGCATCGCGGAGATCTGCGAAAAGGTCTCCACTGCTGTGAACCGCGGCGTGCAGTTCGTGATCATCTCCGACCGTGACTCCAACGGTGCCTGGCTCCCATCCCGTCCTTGTTGTTGACCTCTGCGGTGCACCACCACCTGCTGCGCTCGGCCACCCGCACCAAGGTCGCGCTGATCGTGGAATCCGGTGACGTGCGCGAAGTCCACCACCTGGCCCTGCTGCTGGGTTACGGCGCGTCCGCCGTGAACCCGTACCTGGCCATGGAATCGGCCGAGGAACTGGTGCGCCGCGGTGAGATCACCGGAGTCACCGAGGAAGAGGCCGTCTACAACCTGATCAAGGCACTGGGCAAGGGTGTCCAGAAGATCATGTCCAAGATGGGGATCTCCACCGTGCAGTCCTACTGCGGTGCGCAGACCTTCGAGGCGCTGGGCCTGTCGAGCGAACTCATCAACGCGTACTTCTACGGAACACGCACGCAGATTCAGGGCGTGGGACTGGACGTGATTGCGGAGGAAACCGCCTCCCGTCATCGCTTGGCCTACCCGGAGGACGGCGTCACCGAGCCGCACCGTGATCTGGCCATCGGCGGCGAGTACGACTGGCGTCGCGAAGGCCCGCGCCACCTGTTCGATCCGCACACCGTGTTCCGCCTGCAGCACGCCACGCAGACGGGCCGCTACGACATCTTCAAGTCGTACACCGCTCGCGTGGATGATCAGGCTCGGGAGATTGCCACCCTGCGCGGTCTCATGAGCTTCACGTCGGATCGGGAACCCATCTCGATCGATGAAGTGGAGCCGGTGAGCGAGATCGTCAAGCGCTTCTCGACCGGTGCCATGAGCTACGGCTCCATTTCGATGGAGGCCCACGAGACGCTCGCCATTGCGATGAACCGCTTGGGCGGTAAGTCCAACACCGGTGAGGGCGGTGAGGATCCGGAACGTCTGATGGACCCGGAGCGCCGTTCGGCGGTCAAGCAGATCGCGTCGGGACGCTTCGGCGTGACCAGCCTGTACCTGGCCTCCGCGGACGACCTCCAGATCAAGATGGCCCAGGGCGCCAAGCCCGGTGAGGGCGGCCAGCTCATGGCGCAGAAGGTGTATCCGTGGGTGGCTCGCACGCGGCACTCGACCCCGGGTGTGTCCTTGATTTCGCCTCCGCCCCACCACGACATCTACTCGATCGAGGACCTCGCGCAGCTGATCTACGATCTCAAGCGCTCCAACCCCAAGTCGCGCGTGCACGTGAAGCTGGTCTCCGAACGGGGAATCGGCACCGTGGCGGCGGGCGTGACCAAGGCCAAGGCCGACGTCGTCCTGATTTCGGGACACGACGGCGGAACCGGCGCGGCCCCGCTGAACTCGCTCAAGCACGCGGGTATGCCGTGGGAGTTGGGCCTGGCGGAGGCTCAGCAGACCCTGCGACTGAACGGACTGCGCGAACGCGTGGTCGTACAGGCGGACGGCCAGCTCAAGACCGGGCGCGACGTGGTGATCGCCGCCCTGCTGGGAGCCGAGGAATTCGGTTTCGCCACGGCACCGCTCGTGGTCGAGGGCTGCATCATGATGCGCAAGTGCCACCTTGACACCTGCCCCGTGGGCGTGGCCACCCAGAACCCGGAACTGCGCAAGCGCTTCACGGGCAAGGCGGAGCACGTGGTCAACTTCTTCGAGTTCATCGCTGAAGAGGTCCGCGAGTATCTCGCTCAGCTGGGTTTCCGCAGCATTGAGGACGCAGTGGGCCACGCCGAGGTATTGCGCACCCGCGAGGCCATCGACCATTGGAAGGCCAAGGCCTGGACCTGAGCCCCATCCTGGACTCGTTCCAGTCACCGGGTCTCAAGGACGGACTGCGCAACACGCGCACCCAGGATCACGAGTTGGAGGACCACTTCGACAACAAGTTGATCGCCCTGGCCGCTCCCGCGATCGAGAACGGCGAGCCCGTGCGCGTCATGGAAAAGGTGATCAACACCGATCGCGCCGTGGGCACCATGCTCGGCTACACCGTGACCAGCGCGTTGGGCCTGCAGGAACTCGCCGATGACACCATCGACGTCACGTTGACGGGTGAGGCGGGACAGTCCTTGGGCGCCTTCATTCCTCGCGGCATCACGCTGCGCTTGGAAGGCGACGCCAATGACTACACCGGCAAGGGCCTGTCCGGCGGGCGCATCGTGGTACGGCCCCCGCGTGACGCGAGCTTCGCGACTCACGAGAACGTGATTGCCGGCAACGTGATCGGTTACGGCGCCACGAGCGGTGAGATGTTCTTCAGCGGCACGGTGGGCGAGCGGTTCCTGGTGCGTAACTCGGGCGCCACCGCGGTGGTCGAGGGTATCGGCGACCACGGTTGCGAATACATGACCGGCGGCGTCGCCTGATCCTGGGGGAGACCGGCCGTAACTTTGGCGCGGGCATGTCCGGCGGTGTGGCGTACGTGCTGGACCTGGACGAGTCCGATATCAACAAGCAGGCCCGGGAATCCGGCGAACTGCTCGTAGCCACCCTCGACGAACAGGACCGCGAACTGGTCCTGGGCCTGATCAAGCGCCACGGCGAGGAAACCGAATCGGACTGGGCGGAAACGCTCCTCGAGAACGCCGACGACACCATTTCGCGCATGACCAAGCTGCTGCCGCGGGACTACTCCGCGGTGCTGGCGCTGCGCAATCAGGCCGAGGCCGCGGGAGACGACCCCGACGGTGACGGCACCTGGCACAAGATTTTGGAGGTGACCACGCGTGGCTGATCCCCGTGGCTTTCTGAAGGTCCGCGACCGCGAAGACCGACCCAAACGACCCGTCCCCGTCCGCATCATGGACTGGAACGAGGTCCAGGAACGGCAGAACTCCCAGACCCTGCACGAGCAGGCCGGCCGCTGCATGGACTGCGGCGTGCCGTTCTGTCACCAGGGTTGCCCGCTGGGGAACTTGATTCCCGAGTGGAACGACCTGGTCTGGCGCGGCCAGACCCGTGACGCCGCCGAACGCATGCACGCGACCAACAACTTCCCGGAGTTCACGGGTCGCGTGTGCCCGGCACCGTGCGAGTCCTCGTGTGTGCTCAGCATCAACCAGCCGGCCGTGACTATCAAGCAGGTCGAGTACGAGATCGGCGAGATGGCCTTCGACGAGGGTTACGTCAAGCCGTTCTTGCCCGCTCGCCTGGTGGGTAAGACCGTGGCCGTGGTCGGTTCGGGCCCCGCGGGTCTGGCGGCTGCTCAGCAGCTCACCCAGGCCGGTTTCACCGTGGCGGTCTACGAACGTGATGACCGCATTGGCGGTCTGCTGCGCTACGGCATCCCCGATTTCAAGCTCGAGAAGTCCGTGGTTGAGCGCCGCCTGGACGTCATGGCCGCCGAGGGTACCCGCTTCCGCACCGGCATCGAGATCGGCAAGGACATCACGTGGGACGTCCTGCGACGCCGCTACGACGCCGTGATCGTGGCCACCGGAGCGACCCGTCCCCGCGAGTTGGACATCCCCGGCCGTGACCTGGAGGGCATCCACCACGCGATGGACTACCTGGTGCGCTCCAACCGGCTGGCCGCCGGCGACGAGGTCCCCGATCTGATCGACGCGCGCGGCAAGAACGTGATCGTGCTCGGCGGTGGCGACACCGGATCCGACTGCATCGGCACCGCGCACCGGCAGGGAGCGGCGTCGGTGACGTCGCTGGCCATCGGCCGTAAGCCACCCGTGGACCGCGCTGACGAAGAACCGTGGCCCATGATGCCCAAGATCTTCGAGGTCTCCTCGTCCCACGAGGAAGGCGGCGAGCGCACCTACCTGGCGTCCACCGTGGAGTTCGTGGGCGATGAGAACGGCCACGTCACGGGGCTGAAGGTTGCGGAAACCGAGTACCTGGATGACGGCCGCCGCGTTCCCAAGGAGGGCACCGAAAAGGTCATTCCGGCCGATCTGGTGTTCCTGGCCCTGGGCTTCACCGGCAACGAGTCCGATGACCTGACCTCGCAGCTTTCGGTGGAACTCGACCGCCGCACCAACGTGGCCCGCGACGAGCAGTACATGACCGCCGTCGACGGCGTGTTCTCGTGCGGTGACGCCGGCCGCGGCCAGTCGCTGGTGGTCTGGGCCATCGCCGAGGGTCGTGCCTGCGCCGCCGAGGTGGAGCGTCACCTGACCGGGCAGACGCGTTTGCCGCA
>NZ_AJXN01000174.1 GCF_000286355.1 Kocuria atrinae C3-8
CCAACCGCGACCACCCGATGACACGAGGTGGGTGGCCATCGGCGAACCGACTGCCGCAGCACTGCGGCAACGCGGCATCACGCCCATCGTGGCCGACGATCCGAGTCCAGCGTCCCTGGCTGCGGCCGTGGACGGGGCCCTGGAAGATTTGTTCAAGACCATTAGTTCGACCGAGGAGAAAACATCGTGAGCTCACACGCACCGCTGTACGACTTGGTGTCACGCCCGCGCAGGCTCCGCACCAACCCGGCCATGCGCCGCTTTGCCGCGGAGAACCGTGTGCACCCCGCTGAGCTGATCCTGCCGGCGTTCGTCAAGGAAGGCATCTCCAAGCCCGTGGAGATCCAGTCCATGCCCGGTGTGGTTCAGCACACCGTGGACTCGCTCAAGCAGGCAGCTGCCGAGGCCGTGGAGTTGGGACTGGGCGGCATCATGCTGTTCGGCATCCCCGAGACCCGTGACGCCGTGGGCTCCGCCTCGCTCGAGGAGGACGGGATCCTGAACCACGCCATTGCGCAGGTCCGCGCGGAGGTGGGCGACGACATCGTGGTCATGTCCGACTTGTGCCTGGACGAATTCACCGACCACGGCCACTGCGGCGTGCTGGACGACGACGGCGTGGTCGACAACGACGAGACCCTGCGGATCTACGCAGAAATGGGCGTGGCCCAGGCCCAGGCCGGTGCGCACATGGTGGGCCCGTCCGGCATGATGGACGGTCAGGTGGGCGTGATTCGGGCGGCCCTGGATTCCGCCGGATACCAGGATGTCTCCGTGCTGGCGTACTCCGCCAAGTACAACTCGGCCTTTTACGGTCCGTTCCGCGAGGCCGTGGATTCAGCGCTCACGGGCGATCGGAAGACCTACCAAATGGATCCGTCCAACCGTCGCGAGGCCCTGCACGAACTGCAACTGGACCTGGACGAGGGCGCGGACATGGTCATGGTCAAGCCGGCCATGAGCTACTTGGACATCCTGCGGGACGTGGCCGAGGTGTCCCCGGTGCCGGTGTCCGCGTACCAGATCTCCGGTGAGTACGCGATGATCGAGGCCGCCGCGGGGAACGGCTGGATCGACCGCGATGCCGCGGTCAAGGAGTCCGTGCTGTCCATCAAGCGCGCTGGAGCCAATTCAATTTTGACGTACTACGCCGCCGAACTGGCGCGCTGGTACCGCCAGGACAACGGGAACTAAATCAGACTGCCGCCGCGCGTGCCCCCAACCGGCCGCGGCACACACGACCGGGGAGATCCCCGGTGGAAGGAACCAAGTGATCTCATGAGCGTCTCCCAAGAACTGTTCGATCGTGCTCAACGCGTGATGCCCGGTGGCGTGAACTCCCCGGTGCGCGCCTTCAACTCCGTGGGCGGAACCCCTCCGTTCATCTCCGCGGCCAAGGGTCCGTACCTGACTGACGTGGACGGCCGCGAATACGTGGACCTGGTCGGTTCGTGGGGTCCGGCGCTGCTGGGCCACGCGCACCCCGTGGTCCTGGAGTCCGTGCACGAGGCCGTGGAGCGCGGTCTGTCCTTCGGCGCCACGACCCGCGGTGAAACCGAACTGGCCGAACTGCTGGTCGATCGTGTGGGACCGGTGGAGGAGATCCGCATGGTCTCCACCGGCACCGAGGCCACCATGACCGCTTTGCGCCTGGCCCGCGGCTTCACCGGCCGCGACCTGGTCATCAAGTTCGCCGGTTGCTACCACGGCCACGTGGACTCGCTGCTGGCCGAGGCCGGTTCCGGTGTGGCCACTCTGGCCCTGCCGGGCTCGGCGGGCGTGACCCAAGCGACGTCGTCCCAGACGCTGGTGCTGCCGTACAACGACGTCACCGCCCTGGAACAGGCCTTCGCGGATCACCCGGGCGAGATCGCCGCCGTGATCACCGAGGCAGCACCGTGCAACATGGGCGTGGTCACCCCGGAGAACAACTTCAACGCCGAGATCCGTCGCGTGACCCAGGAACACGGCGCGCTCATGATCCTGGACGAGGTGCTCACCGGATTCCGCGTGCACGAAGCCGGCTACTGGGGCCTCAGCAACGAGGCCGAGGGCGGTTGGACCCCGGACCTGTTCACGTTCGGCAAGGTGATCGGTGGCGGTCTGCCCACCGCTGCACTGGGTGGCCGCGCGGACGTCATGAACTACCTGGCGCCGACCGGCCCGGTCTATCAGGCGGGCACGCTGTCCGGTAACCCGATTGCCATGGCGGCCGGCTTGGCCACGCTCAAGTGCGCGGACCGCATTGCCTACCAGACGATCGATCGCCGCTCCGAGCAGCTGCGTGACGCCGTGCGCTCGGCACTGGACACCGTGGGCGTGAACTACTCGATCCAGGAAGCGGGCAACCTCTTCTCGATCGCGTTCGGCACCCGGGACACCGGTGTGCACAACTACGCGGACGCCAAGGCGCAGGAAACCTTCCGCTACACCCCGTTCTTCCACGCGATGCTGGACGCGGGCGTGTACCTGCCGCCCTCGGTCTTCGAGGCCTGGTTCCTGTCCGCAGCCCACGACGATTCCGCCATGGACCGGATCATCTCCGCGCTGCCCGCAGCCGCTCAGGCCGCCGCGGAGGCGCAGCCCGAGCAGGGCTGATTCGCGCTCTCCTGAGCGCGAGCCATTCGGTGCCGGTTTACTGCATGGTAGGCCGCTTTACCGTGCAGTAAACCGGCATCAGATGGTGAGGTGCTCGTGCACCCACGCCGACGGCGCCGCGTCCCATTGCTGGGGCACGGCGCCGTCGTTGTGTGCGATTGGTGTGGAGCGGGTCAGCCGCGCGGGTGGACCGGCCAGGTGCCGTCCACCACGGCGTCCGGGTCGCGGCGTCGGAAGTATTCCTGCAGTGAGGCCGCTTGCTCCGCGGCCCACCCGATCTGGGAGTGGTGCAGTTCGCTCGCCGTGGACTGCAGCTCGGTGAATTTTTCGGCCATGGCGGCGGCCAATCGTTCGGTGGCCAGGGCGTCCGCGGCGGAGGTGTGGGCGGCGTCCAGGACCACGCCGTACTCCTCGCACAGCGCGCCCAGCGTGCGCTTGCCCCTGCGGAACTTGTGCACTTGCTTGTTCAGAATGAACGGATCGAGCACCGGGAACGGCTCGGTCCACGGCACGCCATGGCGCTCGCCCTCCCGGGCCAGGACGGTCAGGTCATAGGCGGCATTGAACGCGAGTACCGGGGTGCTCTGCGCCCACAGCTCGGCCAGCACCGCGGACAATTCGGCGACGACGTCGCTCGCGGCC
>NZ_AJXN01000175.1 GCF_000286355.1 Kocuria atrinae C3-8
CCTGCCAAGGCGACCCGAGCGGCGTCGGCGGGAGCGGCGGCGTCGTCGGGAAGTCCGCGACGTGCCCCGGGAGGGTCGATCTCAGCGGCCAGTGCATCGGGGCTGACCAGCAGAAACTCGTCGGGTCCCTGCCACAGGATCGCGGCGGTGTCGGTATCGCCGGTGACCTGTCCGTGGCCGGAGGGCAGTGGCAGGCCGACCACGGAGGTGACGTTTTGAGCGGCGTCGGAGCCGGGTTGGACCCTGATGCCCACCATGTTCAGGAACGGGATCTCGCGGAGGCGCACACCGCGTTCGCCGGTCACGCTTGCCTGGGCCATGAGATCGGTCAGGTCAGCCAGTGGACTGCGGCGCAGTGGGCGGATATCGGTCAGGATTTGCTCAGCCATCTCGATGCATCCCTTCGGGGTCGTAGAGCACGGGTTCGGCAATCACGACGTCCACCAGTGCACCGTCCAACGGCGCCTGAAGCTTTTCGCCGATCCGGTTGCGGCCGTTTTTCACCAGCGCGAGTCCAAAGGTTCGGTCGAGGGCGGCGCTGCGGTAGCTGGAGGTCACGTGACCCACCATGGGAACGGGCGCGTCCTGCGGAGTAATGGGCGTCCCCTGGTTCACCAATTGGGTGCCCTCCGGCAATCGGTAGGTGGTGTCCACGGGCAAAACCGCCACCAATTGCTTGCGGTTGGGGCTGGTCGCACTGGGCCGGTCGTAGGAGCGTTTGCCGATGAAGTCCTTGGTTTTGGACACCACCCAGTCCATGCCCAGGTCCTGGGGTGTGACGGTGCCGTCGGTGTCCTGACCCACGATCGGGAACGCCTTCTCCGCGCGCAGCACGTGCATGGTTTCGGTGCCGTAGGGGGTGATCCCCAACTCAGCCCCGGCTTCAGCCACCGATTCCCACACGGACATCCCGTACCAAGAGGCCACGTTGATCTCGAAGGCCAGCTCGCCCGAGAAGGAGATCCGGCAGATCCTCGCCGGAATCCCTGAAGCCAGGATCGTTTCGCGGAAGGCCATGAACGGGAACGCCTCGGCGGAGACATCCAGCTCAGGGGCCAGCTTGGCGATCACCGCCCGGGACTTCGGCCCGACCACGGCCACGGTCGTGTACTGCTCGGTGACCGATGTGAACATGACGTCCAGCTCCGGCCATTCGGTTTGGGACCATTCCTCGAGCCATTCCAGCACCTTGGCCGCCCCGCCGGTGGTCGTGGTCATCAGGTAGCGGTCTTCGTCCAGGCGCAGAGTCACGCCGTCGTCAAAAACCATGCCGTCCGGGGTACACATCACCCCGTAGCGCCCCATCCCGGGCTTCAGTTTTTTGAACGCGTTGGTGTAGACGCGGTTGAGGAACTCCCCGGCATCCGTCCCGCGGATCTCGATCTTGCCCAGCGTGGTCGCATCCATGAACGCGACCCCGGTGCGGGCGGCGGTGCACTCGCGCAGCACGGCCGCGTCCATGTCCTCGCCGGGTTGGGGGTAGTACCAGGGGCGCTTCCATTGCCCCACGTCCTCGAACTCCGCCCCGTGCGCCACGTGCCAGGGGTGGACCGACGTCACGCGCGCGGGATCGAAGAGTTCGCCGCGGCGTCGTCCAGCGAGCGCGGTGAAGGCGACCGGGGTATAGGGCGCGCGGTAGGTGGTGGTGCCGATCCCGCCCACATCCGGGTCCTGCAGGGCGGCGGCGATCACGCCGATCGCGTTGACGCCGCTGGTCTTGCCCTGGTCATTGGCGGTGCTGATGGAGGTGTAGCGCTTCACGTGTTCCACCGACCGCATGCCCGCGCCCGTAGAGCGCAGCACGTCGGCCACGGTCTGGTCGCGTTGGAAATCCACGAAGTGGTTCGTCCAGTCGGTCTCGTGTCCCGCGGGCGAGGGGACCAACCACAGCGGGCGGGCGGCGCCGAACGTTTCCGGGGCGGCGTTCGGCTCTTGTGCCGTGGTTTCGAAGCCTGCCCGGCGCGCG
>NZ_AJXN01000176.1 GCF_000286355.1 Kocuria atrinae C3-8
CTATCACCGGCGTCGGCGTCAGGCACGTCTGGGCCGTTTGACGCCCATCGAGTTCGAGACCATCATGAACACGACCGTCGCACTGGCGGCGTGACTACAACCTGTCACCTAACCGTGCAGCAGTCCCAGGGTCGCTGACGCGACCAGCACGCCAGATGCGGTGGCTGCCTTCGCTTTCTTCCTGTTCGCCGCCGCCCTGGGCGCTGCCATTCGCTACTACGCGTATACGCGTGCCCGGGACATCGACCAGGCCAAAGCTCGGGAGCGCGAACAGCTTGCACGGGATCTCCACGACACGGTCGCGCACCACGTCTCCGGGATCGTCATCCAAGCCCAGGCCGGCCGTGCCGTCGCCACGTCCCACCCCGAGCGTGCCGTTGAGGTCCTCGCCGTCATTGAGGACGCCGCGTCGCGAACCTTGACCGAGTTACGCAGCATGGTCGGTGTCCTGCGCACCACTGAGGGCGCGGACTTGGCGCCACGCCGGGGCGTGGCTGACCTGGCGCAACTCGCGGGTGAAACCGAGGGCGGGCCACAGATCGACGTCGAGCTGTCCGGCGATCTAGACAATCTCAGTCCCGCGGTCGGGGCCGCGCTCTACCGCCTGACCGAGGAGTCGGTCACGAACGCGAGACGGCACGCCCGTTACGCAACGCGGGTTTCCGTGCGGGTCGTGGGTGACGTCGAGCGGGTGCAGCTGACGGTCGATGACGACGGCGCTCCAAGCACGGCCGGCAGCGCCCGTCCGGCTACGGCCTGGTCGGTATGCGCGAACGCGCCAAGCTCCTGGGTGGCACATTCCACGCCGGTCCGAGCGCGGACGGTGGCTGGCGAGTTGAAGCGACGCTGCCCCAAGGGGGAGGTCCCCAATGACCATCCGGGTACTGATTGCCGACGATCAGGACATCGTGCGCACCGGCCTGACGATGCTGTTGAACGCCCAGCCCGATATCGAGGTCGTGGGTGCCGCCACCAACGGACGACAAGCGGTGGACCTGGCGCGTCAGCTGCACCCGGACGTATGTCTGTTCGATATCCGCATGCCGCTCATGGACGGTATCGAAGCCACGCGCCAGCTGGCCGGACCGGAGGTCACCGACCCCCTGCCGATCGTTGTGATCACCACGTTCGATCTGGACGAATACGTCCTCGGGGCGTTGAAGGCCGGTGCCCGGGGGTTCCTGCTCAAGGACGCCGGACCTGCACTCCTGTCTCAGGCAATCCATGCCGCAGCTGACGGTGAGGCGCTGATCGCTCCAAGCGTCACCGTGCGCCTACTGACGGCGTTTGCCAGGTCTCAGCCGGAGTCGCCCGCGCAACCGATTGAACCGTTGACCTCCCGTGAAGAGGAAGTTCTCGTCACGGTGGCGCAGGGCCGAACTAACAGTGAGATCGCCGCGGATCTCTACATCAGCCCCAGCACCGTCAAGACCCATCTGGCCAGCCTGATGCGCAAGCTCGACGCACGTAATCGGGTCGAACTCGCGATGTGGGCTCATGAGACCGGCCGTACGTGAGGTTGGAGCGGGTTTGCTTCACAGCCCGGTAGGGGGGCCCATAGTGCGGGCGCGGCGTATGGCCCCGATCATGACCAGTGCTCTTTATAGCTCGTGGCGGTATCCTGTGAGTGTGACCGAACTAACACCCTGGTTCGAGGAGCGCGGTTCCGGTCCGACACTGTTAGCGCTGCATCCTGGCAATACTGATTCTCGTTCCCTCGAACCGTTGCTCGCGGAACTCGGCGGATACCGTCGCATCCTGGTCGACCGGCCGGGCCATGGCCGCTCGCGTGACGTTCAAGGTGAATGGCGATTCGATGACATGGCCGACTGCATCGCAGACGTGATCGCACCATCGGTGACTGAGCCAGTTCACATTTTTGGCTGGAGCGACGGCGCCGTCGTCGGTTTAGCTCTCACACTGCGCCATCCCCATCTCGTTCGTTCACTTGTATTCGGGGGCGCAGCCTTTCATCGAGACGGGTGGTTGACGGGCGTGCTCGACGGCGAGCCGCCGGCATTCTTGGCAGACGCGTATGCCGAGGTATCGCCCGACGGCGGTGAGCATTGGCCGGTCGTGGTGCGGAAGGCCCACGAGCTGCATCAGCGTGAACCCACCTACACTGTCGAGCACCTTCATGAACTCCGGGTCCCAACTCTCATCCTCGTCGGAGACGACGATGAAGTCAGGTTCGACCACCTGCTCGCCATGTTCAACGCGGTTCCAGATGCCGAGCTCGCTGTGGTCCCTCGCGCGACTCACGGCCTAATCGTCGAGAAACCCGAGTTGGTTGCCCGGCTGATCCGAGAATTTCACGCCGAAGAGAAGTCGGATGGGTTGGCTCCGATTCGGCGGGCAGAACCAGGATCATGAACAAAACCGACGAACCTGCCCTATCTATTCGCGGACTTCACAAGTCCTATGGATCGAAAGTCTCGGTAAACCGCGTGGATTTACATGTGCCGCGCGGTTCGTTCTTTGGGCTGGTCGGCCCGAACGGGGCAGGCAAAACGACGCTGTTGTCGATGGCCGTCGGACTATTGCGCCCGGACGCGGGCACGTCAGTGGTGCTGGGGTCGGATGTGTGGAGCGATAGATTGAACGCCAAGAGGCAGCTCGGCGTCCTGCCTGACGGATTGGCGTTGCCAGAATTCCTGACGGGCCGAGAGGTACTCACCTATTTGGGTCGTCTGCGGGGGCTCGACCCTGCGTTAGTGGATGCTCGGGCGCAGGAGCTGCTAACCATGATGGGCCTGGTCGATGCCGAGCGGACCCTCGTGGTGGACTATTCGACTGGCATGCGAAAGAAAATTGGGCTGGCCACCGCACTACTGCATGACCCCGGGTTGTTGGTGCTTGACGAACCCTTCGAGGCCGTGGATCCCTTATCGGCTGTGACACTGAAAAGGATCCTGACGCAGCTGGTGGCGCAAGGGCGCTCCGTCGTACTTTCCAGCCATGTCATGACACTGGTTGAAGAGCTCTGCGACACGGTCGCGGTGATGTCCAACGGCAGAGTTGTGGCCAGTGGCCCCCTCGCACAAGTACGCGGAAAAGTAACCTTGGATGAGGCGTTCGTCGCGCTGGTAGATCCCCATTCGGGCGGACCCGAAACGTTGTCATGGTTGGGGACCTAGTCCGGCTGAAACTCGCGCTGACCCGTAACCAGATCACCGGCGGGCGGGCATTCTGGGCGTGGAGCGGCGCTGTAGTGGGAACATGCATTGCCCTTGGCACGGTGGTCGTTGCCGCGTTTTCGGAGCCTGCGATCGTCGCTGACCTGCTCGGGGCCGCCTACATCACCTGGCTCATCGGCTGGATAGTCGGACCTTTGATGTCGCCCGCGCCACCCTTGCGCCCGGAGTATGTGACGATGCTACCGATTGGGAGGCATCGTCTTGCGGCGGGGCTTCTAGCGGCCGGATTCGTGGGGCTTGCTTCGGCGGTGACGGTTCTGTTGTTCTTCAGTCTTGTCGTCTACGGTGCACGATTGGGCATCGGACCTCTCCTCCTGGCATTACCCGTGGCGGTGATACAGGTCTGCGTTATCATGCTGATCTCACGGGCTGTACACGTAGTATTCGGCCGTCTTGCTCGTGCTCGCGCGGGCGCGGCCTTGAACGGAGCAGTACTGGCCACCGTCCTGGTGCTCATCCAGTCTGGCTGGATGGTGCTGGTGGGCCTGATGGTCTCCGGGTTCTTGGAACACGGTTTTCCGTCAAGTGTCTCGTCCGTGTTGCGCTGGGCGCCTTCCGGGTGGGGCTTGGTTGCCCTGGAAGCGGCCGGCAATGGCGACTGGTTGTGGGCGTTCATCGTCGTCACGTCGATGCTGGTCCTGGCCATGGGCCTACTCGCCGCGTGGGGTTCGACGCTCAGCGCCGCCCGAGGCGAACGCACGGTCGTTCGGGGATTCGCAAGACGTTCGACGTCGCGGCGGGGTCCCCTCACCCGACCGTTCACCGCGATCCTAGATAAAGAGCTGCGGTGCTGGTGGCGGGATCCCGCCCGTATCGCTGCAGTTTCCGCGCCGGTCACTTGGGGAGTACTCACTGGCGTCTTGCCGTTGTCCTTCGGCGCGGTTCAGCTGCTGCCGTGGGCCGGTACGCTCATCGCTGTCATGGCGGCTGCGTGGTTGGCCAACATGTACTCGTTCGACGGCACGGGGATTTGGATCACAGTACTCACGAGCACCGAGCGAATCGATGTCTGGGCGCGGCAATGGGCGTATCTCATGGTGTACGGGCCCATCGCCATTGCCGTCACGGTCGGGTTCACCGCTTGGAGTGGGCTGACCTGGGCTTGGCCCTGGGCGCTCACCGCTGTGACCGCAACCCTTGGTGTAGGTGCCGGGTTGATTGCATTCGCGTCGGTGGTCGCGCCGGAGCCCGGTCCAGATCCGCACAAGCGAAAGAACAACCCGGTTGATGGATCGGAGAGCATCGGTGTCGCCTTCCTGGTCTTCTTCGCCGCATGTCTGCTACCGCTGCCCAGCCTCGGCGTGGTGCTTTGGGGAACCGGAACGGAAAACCCTGTCCTGCAGTGGGCCGGAGTGCTGGCTGGTATCACCACAGGTGTACTGGCGACCGTGGGACTTGGCCGGGCGGCTGCTGCCCGGTTGGAGCGGACCGCCCCCGAATTGCTGCTGCTCATGCGTTCCGGGCGATCCGTGCCGGAAGTGTTGAAAGCCGATATGGAGTCGGATGACCAGTCGGTGGCAACGGGCAAGGACCTTGTCCTGATCTTCGGTGGTTTCGTCCTCGGACCGCTCGCCCTCTTTGCACAGGGATTAGTGCCAGTTATTTTCAAGGTGACTGGCAACCACGACGTGCGGGTATGGTTCCTGGCAATGTATCTACCCGAACCATGGGGTTGGCTGACCTGCATCGGCATGGTTCTTATCGGCGGAACACTTATGGCACAAGCAATTCGAGTGCTTCGCCGTCACAAACCACGCAACGACTAGCTTTGCAGCCCCGCCGGGCGATCCAGGTTGCGCGCGCGGAACGTGTCGCACTGCTTGATGTCACCGGTCTGGTAGCCGGTCAGGAACCATGCCTGGCGCTGTGCGGAGGATCCGTGGGTGAAGGACTCGGGGTTGGCGCGGCCTGGGTGGTCTCCTGGATCCGGTCGTCGCCGATGGCCTCCGCGGCGTTGAGCGCGTCTGCAAGCTGTTCCTTGGTGATCGGTTCCAAGCTCACGCTGCCGCCGGGCTGGGATGCGTGGTGGGCCCACATGCCGGCATAGCAGTCGGCCTGCAGCTCCACCCGCACGGCACCGGAGTCGGCACCTGCGGGTCCTGTTGGGCAATACCAAGTTGCCTGCAGGTTCTGGATGTGGTGGCCGACCTCGTGCGCCATCACGTACTCCTGCGCCAGTGCGTTGGCACTCGCGCCGAAGCTCTCACGCATCTGGTCGAAGAATCCCACGTCCAGGTACACGGACGTGTCGGCCGGGCAATAGAACGGGCCCACCGCAGCCGATGCCTGACCACAACCGGACTGCTCCACCCCTTCGTAGAGCATCACACCGGGGCGCTGGTACCGTTCGCCGGTGGCTTCGGGGTAGTAGGCACCCCAGAATTCGTTGAGGGAGTTGACGGTGGCGATCTGACGGCAGTCGTCGTAACGATCGGCGTCGGCACCAGTCTGGCAGCGTTCCGCCAGCTCCCGGTCCTGTTCCTCCACGCTGGTGATCGAGCCCTGCTGTTGCTGCTGGCCGCCGCCGGTCACCATGTCGATGCCGTCCTGGCCGAACAGCAAACCCGCCACGACCAGCAGGATGATGCCGCCCAGGCCACCACCGACCGCCACGCCACGGCCACCGCGTCCGCCGCCGGATCCTACCTGCGACGTATCCAGTCGCGAGTTGTCATTGAAACTCATGAGGGAAGCATAAGTCGCACTCGTGCATTTCCGGTCGTGTCGCGCGTTGGAAATTTACGACGTCGCTCGGGGACTCCTTCGCGTGGCTCACCTTCGCGCCCCACGCCAATAAGGAACCCAAGTCATCAGGGCATGATAGTGGGACGGTGCGGGCGGCGCGCTAATCCAACCCGCGGGCCGCGAGCGCCTCACCGGTCTGATGCGCGTAGTTCACGGTCGCAATGGTTGCGGGGGTGACCAGACGGACGGGGTTGGCGCGGATGGTGCGGGCGGTGGCGGCGTCGCGCAGTTCGCCCAGGCAACCGAACAGCCAGGGGACCGACCGGATCATGAGCGAGACGGCCAGGCCGATGCGCTCGGTGTTGACCCCGAACCACGAGAGTGGGGTGCACAGCCACACCAGGCCGTCGATGAGTCGGGGGAGTGGCGTGGTGCTGATGAGCAATCGCGAGAGACTGACGACCGCGAGCAAGGACAGCACGATCGACGCGGCCCGTGCCGGTCCGTTGAAGATCAGGTGGTAACCGCCCAGCAGAATCACCAGGAGCAATAGCGGCCGCAACGACGCCGCCCAGCGGTGCAGTCCCAGCCCGCTCACCACGGATGCCAAGGCCGTGAGCGCCAGAACTGCGAGCGAGAACTGCCAGTCGCGAAGGAGCATGACTGTGATGCACAGTCCCAAAATCAGGATGGCCTTCAGCGCCAGGGGACAACGGTGCAGGAGGGACCGCCCGGGAACGTAGGTCCCCAGGAGGTCGTCGCGGCGTACCTTCCGCCTCACAGGGACTGCCAATCCGGGAAGCCGTTGGCGCACCAGTTCTTGTACTGGGGGATCATCTCGGCCGGCGGCCCCTGGGCAATGATCCGGCTCTCGTGCACCACGGCCACGTGCTGTGCCGTGGACGCCAGATCCAGGTCGTGGGTGCTGATCAGCTGCTGTTGCCCCAGGTTGTCCAAGAGATCGATGAGCTTGAGCTGATTCCGCAGGTCCAACAGGGTGGTGGGCTCGTCCAGGATGAGCACCTGGGGTTCGGCGGCCAGGACCGCGGATAGCGCCACGAGCTGCCGTTCACCGCCGGAGAGATCGAACACACTGTGTGGGCCCTGTGCTCCAATCCCATGCGAACCAACCATTCCATGGCTTTCTCGGTGCGTTCCCGCCGATCGGGCACGTGGCGGCGCAGGGACAGCTCGATGTCCTCAATGGGAGTGGGCATGAGAATCTGCGACGCGGGATCCGTGAACACGAAACCTACTGCCGCACGCGCTTCCCGCGGAAAGGCCACGGGGTCGATGCTGTTGACCCGAACCACCCCGGATTGCGGCACCACCAGTGCGTTGAACAGCCGCAGCAGGGTGGATTTACCGGAGCCGTTGAGACCGATCCCCGCGGTGCGCGGTTCCCTGAACTCACAACTGACACGGTCGAGCACAGTGAACGGTCCCGTGGGGGAGTCCACGGTGAGGGTCACGTTGGCGCAGTAGAGCGACCCCGGGGATGCTTCGGGCACCAGGGGGTCGTAGCGTGAAGATCCGGACTTGCGCGTCATGTATTAGAGAACGGCTCCGGCCATGCGCGGGAAGGCACGGTGCACGGCCACCGCGATCAGGGCGGCGGCAGCGGCCTTGATCAAGTCGCCGGGGATGAACGCGAGGTCCGCTATCACTGCGGCGTTGAGGCTCAGGCCACCCACCAGGATCATGCCGATGACACCCAGCACGTGGGACAGGATCAGTCCGGCCACACCTGCCAGGAAGAGTTTGATACCCAGCCCGCGGCGCTTGTCGGGCGTGGCGGAGGTGGAGCCGGAGCGGCGTCGTACGCGTTCCTCACGAACGGAACGGTGGGCCAGGAACCCGACCAGCGCGGCGGCAAACGGGAACGAGAGCAGGTAACCGACCGAGGGACCGGCCAGTACACCCGGCCCGCCCACGAAGCCGGCGAAGATCGGCACGCCCAGCAGGCCGACCACCACGTACAGCGCGATGGCCAGGAAAGCGCGCCAGCCACCCAGGATCATGCCGGTCAAGAACACCGCGAGCGTCTGCAGGGTGAGAGGGACTCCGAGTGCGCCCACGGGGATAGCCGGGGCCAACGCCAGGACACTGGTCAGCGCGGCGAAAACCGCGATGTTGGCCAGGTCGAAGGAGTTGATTTTCCGGGGGGAACCTGTGGTTTCGCTCATGTTCACGGAGTCTAGTTCAGCCAGCGGGCTACCGCGGCTAGACTGGGTCGGTGCCCCGCAGGTTCGGGGCATCTCGTTTGCCCCCTCTTGTCTTCGGAAAGGCCTCTCCCTCTTGATCACCGTTACAAACCTCGAATTGCGCGCCGGGGCTCGCTTGCTCATGGACGAAGTGAATTTCCGGGTGGATCGCGGGGACAAGGTCGGCCTGGTGGGCCGTAACGGAGCGGGTAAGACGACCATGACCAAGGTGCTCGCGGGCCAGGCCCTGCCGGCCGCCGGTGACGTGACCCGCTCGGGCACCATCGGGTACCTGCCGCAGGACCCCAAGGTCGACGACATGAACCAATTGGCTCGCGACCGCATCCTTTCGGCTCGCGACCTGGCCGGGGTCATTGCCAAGCTGCGTCAGGCCGAGCAGGACATGGCCTCCGATGACGACGCCGTGCGGTCCAAGGCCATGCGACGTTACGACCGTCTCGAGTCAGAGTTCCTCGCCGGTGGCGGTTACGCTGCCGAGTCCGAGGCCGCCACCATCACGAGCAACCTGGACCTGCCCACGCGCGTGCTCGAACAGCCACTGCACACGCTGTCCGGTGGTCAGCGCCGGCGCGTGGAGCTGGCCCGCATCCTGTTCTCGGACGCGGACATCATGCTCCTGGACGAGCCCACCAACCACTTGGATCACGACTCCATCGTGTGGCTGCGCGACTTCCTCAAGAACTATCAGGGCGGCGTGCTGATGATCTCCCACGATGTGGAGCTCATGAACATGGTGGTCAACAAAGTGCTGTACCTGGACGCCAACCGCTGCGTGATCGACGTGTACAACATGTCCTGGAAAAACTATCTCCAGCAGCGCGAACAGGACGAGGCCCGCCGCAAGCGCGAGCGCCAGAACGCGGAGAAGAAGGCCGGGGCCCTGATGGACCAGGCCAACAAGATGCGCGCCAAGGCCACCAAAGCCGTGGCGGCTCAGCAAATGATTCGCCGTGCCGAGCGCCTCATGGCCGGGCTCGAGGGCGAGCGCCAGCAGGACAAGGTTGCCGCGATCCGCTTCCCCAAGCCCGCCGACTGTGGCAAGACCCCGCTCACCGCGGAGGGGCTCTCCAAGTCCTACGGCTCGCTGGAGATCTTCACGGACGTCGACCTGGCCATCGACCGCGGGTCCCGCGTGGTGGTCCTCGGCCTCAACGGTGCCGGTAAGACCACGCTGCTGCGCATGCTCGCCGGCCAGGCCGAACCGGACACCGGCAAGGTCGTCGCCGGCCACGGTCTCAAGCTGGGCTACTTCGCGCAGGAGCACGACACCCTGGACACCAGCCGCACCGTGCTGGAGAACATGAAGTCCGCCGCACCGGAGCTCCAGGACACCCAGGTGCGCACCATTCTGGGTTCGTTCCTGTTCCAGGGCGACGACGTCGACAAGCCCGCCGGCGTGCTCTCCGGCGGCGAGAAGACGCGACTGGCGTTGGCAACCTTGGTGGCGTCGTCGGCGAATGTGCTGTTGCTCGATGAGCCCACTAACAACCTGGACCCGGCCTCGCGCCGCGAGATCCTCAACGCACTGCATAACTACGAGGGCGCCGTGGTGCTGGTGTCCCACGATGAGGGCGCCGTGGAAGCACTCGAGCCCGAGCGCGTGGTCATGCTGCCGGACGGCATCGAAGACCTGTGGAGCCAGGAGTACCAGGACCTGATCTCGCTGGCCTAAGC
>NZ_AJXN01000177.1 GCF_000286355.1 Kocuria atrinae C3-8
GGGACTGCTGCACGGTTAGGTGACAGGTTGTAGTCACGCCGCCAGTGCGACGGTCGTGTTCATGATGGTCTCGAACTCGATGGGCGTCAAACGGCCCAGACGTGCCTGACGCCGACGCCGGTGATAGGTCCGTTCGATCCAGGTCACCATTGCGATGCGTAGCTGCTCGCGGGTGGTCCAGGAGCGGCGGTCGAGGACGTTCTTCTGAAGCAGCGCGAAGAAGCTCTCCATGGCTGCGTTGTCCCCGCTCGACCCGACTCTTCCCATGCTGCCGACCATGCGATGCCGGGCCAGGGCGCGGAGCATCTTCCGGCTCCGGAATTGAGATCCCCTGTCGCTGTGGACCACGCAGCCGGCGACATCGCCGCGGATCGCGACAGCGTTCTCGAGCGCCTGGACCGCCAGTCGCGATTTCATCCTCGAGTCGATCGAGTACCCCACGATCCGACCGGAATAGACGTCTTTGATGGCGCAGAGGTAGAGCTTGCCCTCCGCGGTCTTGTGCTCCGTGATGTCCGTCAGCCACAGCTGGTTCGGTGCTTCGGCCGTGAACATGTGTCGCGTCCGGCCGTGCTCGTCGTTGACGGCACAGAGGTCGTCATGGACGGGCGGCCCGGGGCGATGGGCCTTGCTGCGCTTGGGCTTCCCGAACGCGCTGAACCAGCCGTTGGTTGATGCGATCCGCCATGCGGTCCGATCCGCCATTGCCTCACCGTGGTCGCGGGCCTCGTCGGCGAGCAGGCGGTGCCCGAACTCGGGGTCGTCCTGGTGCGCGTCGAACAGCGCGTTCGCGCGATACGCCTCCGCGACCTCGCTGGTGGTGATGGGGTTGCCAGCCACCGGTAGTAGGGCTGGCGGGAGAGCTTGAGCACCCGACACGTCACCGTCACAGGGATCCCTGCGGCGGCGAGCTCCGTCACGAGCGGGTAGAACCTTTTCCCGGCAAGTTCGCCTGCGACAGATACGCCGCCGCACGGCGGAGGACCTCGTTCTCCTGCTCGAGAAGCCGGATCCGTTTGCGCGCCTCGCGCAGCTCGGCCGCCTCAGTCCTGGTCGCTCCGGGCTTGGCGCCCTCGTCGATGTCGGCGCGACGCAGCCACTTCTGCAGCGTCATCGGGTGAACACCGAAGTCATTCGCGATCTGCTCGATCGTCACTCCAGGCTCGCGGTTCCTCGCGACGCGCACGACGTCGTCACGGAACTCGCTTGGGTAGGGCTTTGGCACAGCAACATCCTTCCAGACCCACCCCTCAGGCAAGCCATCTCAGATGTCACCTAACCGTGCAGCAGTCCC
>NZ_AJXN01000178.1 GCF_000286355.1 Kocuria atrinae C3-8
TGGCGCAGCGGCGTCGTCGGCGGAAAGTCTGGAACGCACGGGACTGACGGCCTGGCCGGAGAAGGATCCGCCGCGCTCGGTGCAGACCCAGGTGGCCGGGCAGACCATCACGGGCTACCCCACGCTCATGGTGCGCCGGGACAAGCCCGATGCCAAGGCCGGGAAGGGCACGCCGGGGGAACCCACCGTGGACCTGCGGATCCTCACCCAGCAGGACGAGCAACGGTCGGCTCAGCGCCACGGCGTGATCGCGCTGCTCGAACGCACGCTGCCCTCGGTGCATCGCTACGTGGTGGACCACCTGAGCCAGCGTGAGCGGCTGATCTTCACGCAGAATCCGCACGGTTCCGTGGACGCGCTCATCCGCGACTGCACCGTGGCCGCGATCGACCGCCTAGTCCCCGAGGAGCCGCCCTTCACCAAGGCCGAATTCGACGAGCTGGCCGTGCACGTGCGCGCCGAACTGATCGACACGGTGTTCGCGGTGACCGCCCTGGTCACCGAGACCCTCGCGGAAGCCACGTCGCTGCGCAAGCGACTCAAGAAACCGGGATCGCTGGCCGCCGTGCCAGCGTTCAAGGACATGGCGGAGCAGATCGACCGACTGATCTACCCGGGATTCGTGGCGGAGACCGGGTGGCACGCGCTGCAACACCTGCCCCGCTACGTGAAGGCCATCAACGCCCGCCTGGACAAGCTCTCGGGTCATATCCAGCGGGACAGCGTGAATATGGTGCTGATCCAGGACATCGAACAGGACTACCGCGGTGCGCGAGCCGCCATTCCTGCCACCGCTCCCGTGCCCGAGGCGCTCACGCGGGTGCGCTGGGATCTCGAGGAGCTGCGCGTGTCGCTGTTCGCCCAAGAGTTGGGCACCGCGCGCACGGTATCGGAAAAGCGGGTCCGCAAGGCGCTGCGCGACATCACGCAACGCTGAGCGAACCCGCTTCCGGCAGTGTCAGTACGAGATGACGCCGCGCACCTGTGGTGCGCGGCGTGATCCGGTGTTACTAGTCCTGGGGAACGTTGGCCTCATGACCGGCGGCGACCAGTGCGCCACGGATCTTGCGTGCCGTCTCGTCCATGACCTCGGGGTCCGGGTCCTTGTCCACCTGATCGAAATCGAACTCCTCGATCGTGTTGGTGGGCCACACGTGCAAGTGGGCGTGCGGTACCTCGAAGCCTGAATCATCAGCCACGCGCTTGGGTGAAAAGACCTCGTCGATCGCCTGGCCCACGGTCTTGCACACGGTCATCAGGTGCTGTGCCAACTCATCGGGCAGGTCCAGCCAGGAGTCGATCTCTTCGCGAGGAACCACCAGGACGTGTCCCTGGGAGAGCGGTGCGATGGACAGGAATCCGGCGCACTGATCGTCCGACCACACGAAGCGGCCGGGCAGTTCGCCCTCGATGATCTTGGTGAAAACGGAGCTCACGGTGACTTCCTTTCGGTCGATCTTCTCGGTCTCTTCAGGCGTGTGGGCGGTCGTCCCCACAGACTGGGTGACGGTGGGTGAAACCGACTAGACCTCCACGGACTCGCGGGGTTCCAGGTGGCGGTATTCGGTGCCGTACATTTCGGAGAACTTGGCCACTTGCTTCTCCACGATGCCAAAACCGATGTCGGAGAGCAGGGCGTCGTGGATCTGGTACACGTTGGTCGCCCGGGTGGCGATGATGAAGTCGATGACCTCGGACATCTTGGACCACGGTGCGTGTAGCGGAACCAGCACGGTGGGCACGGTGAGCCCGTGCGGAACGGTGAAGGAGTCGCCGGGGTGGAACACGGCGTCGTCAATGACGAAGCCACGTTGTCCACCGTGGGAATCAGCGGGTGAATCAGGGCGTGCTGGCCGCCGAAGGTCTTGACCTCGAACGGGCCCAACGAGAGCGTGGAATCAGCGGTGACCGCGTGCAGGCGGTCCGTGGCCTCCCCCGAGGCCTCCGTGAGTTCGTCGATGACCGACTGCGGCGCGTAGATGTTCAGCTCGGGATTCTCCGCGAGCGCCGCGGTCAGTCGCTTGGCGTCGTAATGGTCCGGGTGGACGTGGGTGATCAGCACCAGGTTGACGCCGTCCAGCGCCTCCTGGACCTCCGAGAACGACCCGGGGTCGATCACCAGGGATGTGCCGTTCTTCTCCAGCCGGACGCACGAGTGTGTGAACTTGGTCAGCAACATGTCTTCAGCCTAGCCCGGGAACAGCCCTCAGATGCGAACCGTTAGCATGGTTGAAGAAGCAAGCACATGGAAGGGACGGGCGTGAGCACACAGACCACCAGGCAACCCGAGGTGCGCAACACCAAGCAGCGCCGGGCCATTGCGGGAGCTCTCCGGAGCCTCGAAGATTTCATTTCCACCCAGGATCTGCATCGTCGTCTGCAGGATGACGGCCAGTCCGTCTCCCTGGCCACGACCTACCGGATCCTGCAGTCCATGGCGGACACCGGCGAGGTGGACGTGCTCCGCAATGCCGACGGCGAGGCCATTTACCGCCGTTGCGAGGCCGAACACCACCACCATCACCTGGTGTGCCGCTCGTGCGGTGCCGCGGTGGAGCTCGAGGCCCCCGCGATCGAACAGTGGGCGGATGACACCGCTGCCCAACACGGGTTCACGGACGTGGACCACACGGTGGAGATCACCGGCATTTGCGGCAACTGCGCGCTCGAGTCACGCTGACGGTGGCAACTGATCGTCCCCGCGACATCTTCCTGGTGCGCAACGGGAATTCCCCCCTCGCTCGTGAAGCCTGCGATCGCGCTCGCGCCATCTTCGCGGCGGACGGCTACACCGCCGTCTATCTTGACGCCCCCTCCGCCCGGGAACTCTCGGAGAAGCTGACGGACACCTTGCGATCCCGAGCGCTGCACGTTGCCGCCGTGGTGGCGGTCGGTGGCGACGGCATGGCCCACCTGGTGCTTCAGGTACTGCGCACCGTGGGCGAACAGGGCGTGGACGTGGCGTTCGGCCTGATCCCCGCCGGTTCCGGCAACGACCTGGCCAGGTTCTGCGGCATCCCCACCCGCGACACCGAGCGCGCCGCGGGCCGCGTGCTACGCGGGCTGGAAACCTCGCCCGAGTACATGGATCTCTTGGCCGTGGACTGCGCGGACGGCACCTCACATGTGTGCGCGACCACCGTGTGTCTGGGCCTGGACGCCCGCGTCAACGCGCGAGCCAATCGCTGGAGCCGGATCCGCGTCTCCGCCAAATACGCGGTGGCGCTCGTCTGGGAAATTCTGCGGCTCACCTCACGCGACTACACGATCGACTACACCGCCGCCGACGGCGCTCGTCGGGTGGTCGATCGCCGGGCAACGTTTCTTTCGGTGGCCAACACGTCCTCGTACGGAGGTGGGCTCACCATCGTGCCGCGCGCCGATCACCGGGACGGACAGGCCGAACTCTTTGCCGTCTCCGATGCACGCCCGCTGCGGCTCCTGTTCCTGTTACCGCGGCTGCTACTCAAGACGCACGAGAACCTCGCGGAGATCGCGCTGAAACCCATCACTTCGGTGACCGTGATCCCGCACGATACGACGTCGGAGGATCTACCCGCGCACGTTGCTCACGGGGACGGGGAGCCCCTGGGGCCCTGCCCGTGGAGGTGCGGGTCCTGCCCGCCGCCGTGCGGGTGCTTTTCTGAACCACCGCGGCGATACGACGAACCGCGCTCGCGCAGGCCACGGATCACGCGGGTCACCAACCAGATGAGGAACGAAATGGTGGTCACGTAGGGGCTGATCGGAATCGAACCGCCCAGTGCCAACAGGATGCCTCCCACCATGGACAGCTCCGCGAAGACCACCGACAGCACCACGATCCGAGCCGGGGCCACCGTGAGATTCATGGCCGCCGCAGCCGGAGTGATCAGCAGCGCGAGCACGAGCAACGCACCCACGATCTGCACGGACATGGCCACCGAGATGCCCAACAGCACCATGAACACGATGGACAGGGTGCGCACGGGCAGACCGCGAGCCTCAGCAACCACGGGATCGGTACTGGCGAACGTAAGTGGGCGCCACACGAAGAGCAGCCCGGCCACCACCACGATGGACAACACGATCATGGACGTCAGCTGCACCGGTGAAACGGACACGATCTGACCGGTCAGCAGCGAAAACTTGTTGGAGGACCGGCCCTCGTAGAGCGACAGGAACAGAATTCCCAGGCCCAACCCGAACGGCATGAGCACGCCCACGAACGAATTACTGTCCCGGGCTCGCAGTCCCATGAACCCGATGATCAGCGCGGCAACGACCGAGCCCAGCAAAGATCCGGTCACGATGTCCGAACCGATCAACAAGGCGGCCGCCGCTCCGGCGAAGGACAGTTCCGCGATGCCGTGCACCGAAAAGGCCAGATCACGCATCATCACGAAAGTTCCAACCAACCCGCCGACCAGTCCGAGCAACGCTCCCGCCCACAGAGAGTTGCTCAACAGCACGAGCAGCTCACCGTAATTGTCGAAGACGAACACGGAACTGACGATCGAGTCCCAATCGACTTGAGCCGGGATCACGGGATGAGGCCTTCCTGGGACGAGATGTGGTGCGTGTTGTCGGGACGCCCGGTCACGATGATGCGGCCGTTGCTCCGCAGCACCTCGATGTCCGCACCGTACAGCTCCGAGAACACCTCGGAGCGCATGACTTCATCGGGCGTGCCGATCTTGAAGGAGCCACCGGCCAGGTACAGGATTCGATCCACGTGATCGATGATGGGGTTGATGTCGTGGGTCACGAACACCACGGCACTACCCGAGTCCACCCGCTGCTGATTGACCAGCTCACTCACGATGTACTGGTGATTCAGGTCCAGGGACAGCAACGCCTCATCGCACAACAGCAACTCCGGATCGGTGGCCAGCGCCTGAGCAATGCGCAGTCGCTGTTGCTCACCACCGGAGAGCAGCCCGACCGGTGCGTTGGCGTAGTCGCTCGCCCCGACCTTCTCGAGCAGTTCGTCCACGCGCTCGTTGACCGCGCGGCGATGGAGCCTGATCCCCACTTGTTGCCGTCAATGCCCTGAGCCACCAGGTCCCGTGCGCGCAGGGCGTGCGCGGTGAGAAACCGCGCTGCTGAGGGACGTACCCCACGTGACGCGATGCCGCACGGGTCGCTCCCCCGTCACGGAGACCGATCCCCGGGTCAGCGGTAGCAGACCGAGCAACACCTTGAGGAAGCTGGTCTTGCCGGTGCCGTTGGAACCGAGCACCGCGAAGTACTCGCCCTCGCGAATGGTCAGGTCGAGATCACGCCACAGGACGCGGTCGCCAAAGGCGAGTTCCGCGTTCTTGAGTTCGACCACTGCCTTGCCCGGCTCCCGTTGCTTCTCGGCGCCTGGCGCGGCGTGGTGTGTGTGGCGGGCTGGGCCGCTGGAGTGTGAATGGTTCGTGCCACCTCGGTGGAAAGGGTCATAGAGCTAGTTCTTCACGGCTTGGGAGATGCGGTCGATATTGTCCTGCATCCACTCCACGTAATTCTTGCCCTCGGGGACGGTTTCGGAGAATTCCACCACGCTGACACCGGAATCTTCAGCGTCCTTGCGCAGCTTCTCGGTCTGGCCGGTCGAGGTCTGCTGGTTGAACGCCAGCAGGTCGATGTGACCACTCGTGACCAGATCCGTAGTTTCCTTCATGACGGCGGGCGCCACGTCTGATTCCGAGTCGATTGCGGTCATGAATTCGGCGGGAGTGTCGTCGTGAAGTCCCGCGTCCTGCAAGAGATATCCGGGCATCGGCTCGGTAGCCACGTAGCCACCCGAGGCCTTCAACGACTCGAGCTCCTCGATCATTCCGTCCAGCTCGTCATTGACGGCTCGGCCGTTCTCGATGAAGGCGTCACCGTACTCCTCATCGAGCACGGCCAGGTCATTGGCCACGCGGTTGGACAACTTCTGCATGGTGTCCAGGTCGTACCAGACGTGTTCGTTGAAACCGCCAGGATCGTGGCTGTGCCCCTCGTGGCCCTCTTCCTCGTGCGAGTGATCGTGCGCCTCGGCCGCCTGGTCATTGCCGTGCAGCTCGGATATCTCCACCGCGTTGATGACCTTCTGTGAATCAGTGGTCATGTCTTCCATGAACGAGTCGTAACCGCCACCGTTCAGGATCACCACGTCCGCTTTCTCGATGGTCAGCCGATCCTGGGGCGATGCCTCGTACGAGTGCGGATTCTGCGCGGCGGAGTCGATGATGGGCTCGACCTCAACATGGTCCCCGGCGATCTGCTCGACGAGTTCCGAGTACACGTTGGTCGAGGTCACCACCGTGACTTTGTTCCCGTCCGACGCCGCTCCGTCCCCTTCCTGAGCCTCCCCCGAGTTTCCCGAGCAACCCGTGAGCACCAAGGCACCCAGGGCCGATACGGCCACGGCGGAACGAACGAACGGGCGGGCTGTCAGGCCCGGTACACGTGAAGACACGGAATCAACTCCTTGGGGGTCATTCTCATCAGACGGTGCTTATTGAGAATGGATTGCATCTGCTCTGCGGAGAGCATATCACTAACCATTCTCAATAAGCACCGGGGAGAAATTCCCTGCGGACAGTTCCCGTCAGCTCCAGGATTCCGAGCGCGGACGACCCTCGTCGTAACCGGACTGCGACTGAATGCCCACGACCGCACGGTTGGCGAACTGCGCGAGCGAGGTGGCCCCCGCATACGTCATGGAGCTGCGCACACCGGAGGTGATGTGATCGACCAGGTCCTCCACGCCCGGGCGCTGGGGGTCCAGGTACATCTTGGAGTTGGAGATACCTTCTTCGAACAGCGCCTTGCGAGCGCGGGCGAATTCGTCCTCACCGCGGGTGCGGTGGCGAACGGCCCGGGCAGAGGCCATGCCAAAGCTCTCCTTGTAGGCGCGACCGTTGGCGTCGATGTTGAGGTCACCGGGGCCTTCGTGGGTTCCCGCGAACCACGAACCGATCATGACCTGACTTGCACCGGCAGCGAGCGCCAGAGCGACGTCGCGCGGGTGCTTCACGCCGCCGTCGGCCCAGATGTGCTTTCCGAGATCCGCCGCAGCCTCGGCGCACTCGACGACCGCCGAGAACTGGGGACGACCGACCGCCGTCATCATGCGGGTGGTGCACATGGCACCGGGGCCCACACCCACCTTGACGATATCCGCGCCCGCGCCGATCAGGTCCCGCACGCCGTCGGCGGAGACCACGTTGCCCGCAACGATCGGGACCTGCGGGTCCAGGGCGCGCACCGCCTCGAGAGCCTGCATGGCCTTGATCTGATGACCGTGGGCGGTGTCGACCACCAGCACGTCGATGCCGGTGTCGAGCAGGGCAGCTGCCTTCGCGGCCACGTCCCCGTTGATTCCCACAGCGGCGCCGACCTGCAGGCGACCCTGCTTGTCGAGAGCCGGCTCGTAGATGGTGGAGCGCACCGCACCCTTCTGCGTGAGGACGCCCTCGATCGCGCGACCCCGCAGCACGGGGGCAACACTGAGCCGCGAAGCCGCGAGCTTCTCGTACGCGGTGCGCATGGCGGCGTCATGATCCTGGCCGTCGAAATCCTCGACCTGGAAGACCGGACCGTCAGTGCGCATGACGTCCCCGAGCTGGGTGAATCGGTCAACGTCCTGGCAATCGGCAGCGAGCACCAGGCCCCGGTAGTTATCGTCCGTGTCCGTGACCAGAACGGCACCGTGCGGGCGCTTGTGCATGACACCGAGCGCATCGTGCACCGTGTCCGTCTCGCTCAAGGCCACCGGCGTCTCGTACTGGGGCGAACGCCCCTTGACCCAGTCGGTGACGTTGGAAATGACGTCCAGCGGAATGTCCTGCGGGAGGATTCCCAGGCCACCACGGCGGGCCATGGTCTCGACCATGCGTCGCCCGGTCACCGCAGTCATATTGGCGGCCACGAGCGGAATAGTGTTTCCGGTGCCGTCACCCGGGGACAGGTCCACGTCGAAGCGGGACGTCACCCGAGAGATGGAGGGCACCAGGAAGACATCGTTGTAGGTGAGGTCTGTATTGGGAGTCGTGAGGAATCGCACGAGACCTCATACTACGGCCCCACCACGTACCCAGTCAGGTGCTGAGCACGGGTCCGTCATGGACGACCGGAGAAACCTACCGAGCGGTCAGATTGGACTGGCCAGGTGGTGTCCGCCTCATTAGACTGTTGACTTAGTACGGCCTTATGGGAATAAGCCACCACGTCCGCCTGCGGAGAGACATACCGCCGGCACCACCGACCGGTGGTGGTCTACCGAGCAACCACCGGAGCACACCGTCATATGGAAGAGGCGTATCTCCCGTGCCAGAGCAGCCACACCACCTGATCCCCGAAGAATTCGCCGGTAACGAATGGCTCGTCGACGAGCTGTTCGAGAAGTACCAGGACGACAAGAACTCCGTGGACAAGAAGTGGTGGCCCATTTTCGAGGAAATGAGCAAGGGCTCTGACTCCGACTCCACTTCTTCCCCCTCGCAGACCGCTTCCAACTCGAACGGTGCTGCGACCAAAACTTCCGCAGCCGCCCCGTCCAAGGCGGCTGCTTCTTCGTCTACTCAGGAGAACAAGCCCAAGGTGACCCAGGAAAAGACCGCACCGGCAGCCAAGGCCGACTCCAAGCCCCGGTCGGAGGCCAACTCCAACTCCGGTGAGCCCAAGCGCGCCGCAGCGCCCACGGCCACGACCGGCGGTTCCAAGGCCAAGGGCAAGCCCGAGGGCGTGGATCAGGAAGCCAACGGCACCGAAGGCTCGCCCACCAAGCGCCCCATTCGCGCACAGCCGGAGGGTGCGGCCAAGCCCAAGCCCAAGGCCCAGGAGCAGCAGGACCAGGGTGAGGCCCAGGACAAGGTGGTCAAGCTCCGCGGACCCGCCAAGGCCGTGGCCGCCAACATGGATGCATCACTGTCCGTGCCCACCGCGACCACCGTGCGCGCCGTGCCGGCCAAGCTCCTGATCGACAACCGCTTGGTGATCAACAGCCACTTGGCCCGCAACCGCGGTGGCAAGGTGTCCTTCACTCACATCATCGGCTACGCCGTGATTCGCGCGCTGGCCAACTTCCCGTCGCAGAACGTGGTGTACGGAGAAGTGGACGGCAAGCCCGCCGCGATCCAGCCGGCGCACGTGAACTTCGGTATCGCCATCGACATCCCCAACAAGGACGGCTCCCGCAACCTGGTGGTGCCCAACATCAAGGGCGCTGAGGGCATGACCTTCATGCAGTTCTGGACCGCCTACGAGGACATCGTCAAGCGCGGCCGCTCCGGCGAGCTGACCATGGAGGATTACCAGGGCACCACGGTGTCTCTGACCAACCCGGGCGGTATCGGCACCGTGCACTCCGTGCCGCGTCTGTCCAAGGGCCAGGCCTGCATCGTGGGTGTCGGTGCGCTGGACTACCCGGCCGAGTACAAGGGCGCTTCGCCCCGCACCACCGCGCGCATGGGCGTCTCCAAGATCATCACCCTGACCTCCACCTACGATCACCGCGTGATCCAGGGTGCCGGCTCCGGTGAGTTCCTCAAGCTCGTGGAGCACTACCTGCTCGGTGGCGACAACTTCTACGACAACATCTTCGAGGCCCTGCGCATCCCCTACGAACCCGTTCGCTGGGCCGTGGACAACCAGGTCAACCCCGAGACCCAGATCAACAAGGTCGCCCGCATTCAGCAGCTGATCCACGCGTACCGCGTGCGCGGTCACCTGATGGCGGACACCAACCCGCTCGAGTACGTGATGCGCAAGCACCCTGACCTGGACATCCGCAGCTACGGGCTGTCCCTGTGGGACCTGGAGCGCGAATGGCCCACCGGTGGTTTCGGCGGCCAGGAGCTGCTGACCCTGCGCGTGATCCTGGGTCGTCTGCGTGACGCCTACTGCCGCACCGTGGGCATCGAGTACATGCACCTGCAGGATCCGGAAGAGCGCGAGTGGTTCCAGAACAAGCTCGAGCACGACTACCAGAAGCCCGCGCGTGAGGAGCAGTTCCGCATCCTGGGTCGCCTCAACGCGGCCGAGGCGTTCGAAACCTTCCTGCAGACCAAGTACGTGGGGCAGAAGCGCTTCTCCCTGGAGGGTGGCGAGTCCCTGATTCCGCTGCTGGACGCGATCATTTCCGACGCTGCGGACGAGTCCCTGGCCGGCGTGGGTATCGCCATGGCCCACCGCGGCCGCTTGAACGTGCTCACCAACATTGCCGGTAAGTCCTACGCACAGGTCTTCCGCGAGTTCGAGGGCAGCCAGGATCCCAAGTCCATCGAGGCTCCGGCGATGTGAAGTACCACCTGGGCACGGAAGGTGTGTTCACCTCCGACAACGGCAACGAGACCCAGGTCTACCTGGCCGCCAACCCGTCCCACCTGGAAGCCGCCGATCCCGTGATCGAGGGCATCGCCCGCGCCAAGACGGACGTGCTGGGTGCCGGGCCCGAGGGTGACGGCACGTTCCCCGTGCTGCCCATCCAGGTCCACGGCGACGCCGCCATGGCCGGCCAGGGCATCGTGTACGAAGTCATGCAGATGTCCGGCCTTGAGGGCTACAACGTGGGCGGCACCATCCATGTGGTGGTCAACAACCAGATCGGCTTCACCACCTCGCCCTCCGGCGCGCGCACCTCCACCTACTCCACGGACGTGGCACGCACCGTTCAGGCCCCGATCTTCCACGTGAACGCGGACGATCCCGAGGCCGTGACCCGCGTGGGTCAGCTGGCCTTCGAGTACCGCCAGCGCTTCCACAAGGATGTCGTGATCGATCTGGTCTGCTACCGCCGCCGCGGTCACAACGAGGGCGACGATCCCTCGATGACCCAGCCGCTCATGTACTCCCTGATCGACGGCAAGCGTTCGACCCGCAAGATCTACACCGAGAACCTCGTGGGTCGCGGTGACATCACGCAGGACGAGGCTGATCGCGCGCTCAAGGACTACCAGGAGCGTTTGGAGCGGGTCTTCGCGGAATCCCACGAGGCCCAGACCTCCACGGTCCCGCTGGTCACCGGCGACGCCGCCGCTATCGCCAACATCGAGCGCCCCTCGGCTCAGCAGGCGGACACGGGAGTTTCGATCCCCAAGTCCACCGCGATCACCGAGGAAGTCGCCCGTCGCATCGGCGAGGCTCACGTGGAGGCTCCGGAGGGTTTCACCACCCACCGCAAGCTGCAGAAGCTGCTGGACCGCCGCAACGAGATGACCGAGAAGGGCGGCGTGGACTGGGGCATGGGCGAGCTCATGGCCTTCGGTTCGCTGCTCATGGAAGGTGTGCCGATCCGCTTCTCCGGTCAGGACGTGCGCCGCGGTACCTTCACGCAGCGCCACGCCGTGTTCTTCGACGCGAGAACGGCTCCGAGTGGGCACCGCTGAACAACCTGTCCGGTGATCAGGCCAAGCTCTCCATCTACAACTCGCTGCTCTCCGAGTACGGCGTGCTGGGCTTCGAGTACGGCTACTCCGTGGAACGCCCGGAGGCGCTCACCGTGTGGGAGGCGCAGTTCGGTGACTTCACCAACGGCGCCCAGACCATCGTGGACGAGTTCATTTCCTCGGCCGAGCAGAAGTGGGGTCAGCGTTCCTCGCTGGTCATGCTGCTGCCCCACGGCTTCGAGGGTCAGGGCCCGGACCACTCCTCGGCACGTATCGAGCGGTTCTTGACCCTGTGCGCCGAGCGGAACATGACCGTGGTCAACCCGTCCACCCCGGCCAACCACTTCCACTTGCTGCGCCGCCAGGCCTACTCTCGGCCGCGCCGCCCGTTGATCGTGGCCACGCCCAAGCAGTTGTTGCGTCTCAAGGCTGCGGCCTCCCCCATCGAGGACTTCACGCAGGCACGTTCCAGCAGGTCATTCCGGATGTTGCGAACCTGGACGATTCCAAGGTCACGGACGTGATCCTGGTGTCGGGTCGTCTCTACTACGACCTCGCGGCACAGCGTGAGAAGTCCAAGGACCACTCCACGGCGATCATTCGTGTCGAGCAGCTCTACCCGCTGCCCGAGAATGAGATCAAGAAGGAACTGGCCCGCTACCCGGAGGCCCGCATCATGTGGGCCCAGGACGAGCCCGCCAACCAGGGTGCGTGGCCGTTCATGGCCGTGAACCTGTTGCCGCAGCTGGACCGCCCGGTCAAGCTGGCCTCGCGCCCGGCCTCTGCTTCCCCGGCCAACGGTTCCGCCAAGCGTCACGCGGTGAACTGGAGACCCTGGTGCAGCAGGCCTTCAACCGCGGCGAGTAATCATCACCCCGTTGCGGCCCCGTGAGATCGGGCGCAACGGGCACGTTTTCCCCTCGGTGGTCATCGTGGTTTACGGTGGCCACCGAGAAACGTTATGAGCAAAGGAAGAGGAATAGTGGACCAACGCAGGATCCGCATTGTGGCCGTCGGTGACGAACTGCTAGCCGGTGTGGAAGACCCCCGTGCCCTGGGCTGGTTCGGTCGAGTGCTGGCCCGTACCCCGCGGGACATCGTGCCCGTGGACGCCTACAACCTGGCAGCACCCGGCGAGGGCAGTGAGTCCCTCAACGAACGCTGGTTCGACGAGGCCTCCCGCCGTTTCGATTCCATGTGCGACAACCGACTGGTGATCGCGCCTTCGGCCATGGACGTGGACTTGGACATTACTTCCGCGCGTTCGCGGCTGAACATGGCCAACATCGTGGATCAGGCGACCCAGAACAACATCAAGGTTCTGGTGGTGGGTCCCCCTCCCACGCTGGACCCGGAACGCAACCGTAAGATCGCGGACCTTTCGGCCGCCTTCGGTGATGTGACCACCCGCCGCCAGCACGTGTACGTGGACACGTTCAACCCGCTCCAGCACCACGAGCAGTGGCGCAAGGACCTGGCCGCCAACCACGGCCACCCCGGACAGGCCGGCTACGGGCTGATGGCGTGGCTCGTGCTGCACCGCGGCTGGTACAACTGGCTGAACCTGCCCGAACCCCGATAAGCCCGCGAGCGCCGTCGTCGGTGGAAATCCGGCCAACTCGGAGTAAACGCCAGGTTGTGAGATACTGGCGGACGGTGCCCAGTCGAATCAACGCAGGAGGTACACCATGAGCAAGCGTGGACGTAAGCGCAAGGACCGCCGCAAGAACTCTGCGAACCGCGGAAAGCGGCCCAACGCCTGAGTTCTGTGCAGTGCGAACAACGCCCGCAACCATTACGGTTGCGGGCGTGTTGTTTAAGCCGAGAAAAGCCGGTGGGGATCAGGCCGCCGGGTGATCGCTGCACTGCGCTTCGATGCGCAGCAGGATCGACTGCTTAAGCTGCGCGGGGGCAGTCTCCGTGCAGGATCGCTTGATCACGGTGCGGATCACGCACTCCAAGTTGTATTCGCGCTCGCACTCGGGACAGTCCGTGAGGTGCGCGTGAATCTCCTCGAGGTCGTCCTTGGTCAGGGCACCGTCAAGGTATTCGTAGATGCGACGGATCCGTTCGTCCGTGCAGCCGTTCTGGCAGTCGTTGTCAGACATTGGTTCAGCCTCGGTCCTTCGATGTTGTCTCGCCCTTGGACTTCTTGGTCCCCTTGGAGGTGTCGAAACCTCGCTCGGTGGCGTAGTCGGCCAGTTTTTCTCGAAGCAGTTTGCGACCTCGGTGCAGTCGAGACATCACGGTGCCGATGGGCGTGTCCATGATCTCGGAGATCTCCTTGTAGGCGAAGCCTTCGACATCGGAGAAATACACGGCGAGTCGGAACTCTTCGGGAAGTTCTTGAAGCGCCCGCTTCACGTCAGAATCCGGGAGGTGGTCCAGGGCCTCGGCCTCGGCCGAGCGCAGTCCCTTGGACGTGTGGGATTCGGCCCGGTGCAGCTGCCAATCCTCCACCGTGTCCGTGTTGGCCTGGCGCGGTTCGCGCTGCCGTTTGCGGTACAGGTTGATGTAGGTATTGGTCAGGATCCGGTACAGCCACGCCTTGAGATTGGTCCCCGGCTTGTACTGGTGAAACGCGGAGAAGGCCTTGGTGTAGGCCTCCTGGACCAGGTCCTCTGCATCGGCGGGGTTTCGGGCCATGCGCAGCGCGGCGGCGTACAGCTGGTCCACGTACTGCATGGCCTCACGTTCAAAACGTTCGCGGCGCTGCTGCGTGGTTTCCTGGCTGACGTCCACCGTGTCGGTAGGGGCCTGCTCCTGCGGCTCGAGCTCATCATGATCGTTCATCACGGCCCAGTCTACGGTCGGTGCGGTCATGATCATGCGCTGCCTGCCTTCCGTGGGTCGCGTTACCGTGCTGATGAGGAGCCAGCTATCTGGCGCTTGCTGTCTATTCGTGAATAACACGGTGGACCCGCCCCGCTATTCCCGTGCGCGGCTCAGCGGCACAACGTTAGGATGAAAGACGTGCCCTCCGGAAATGCCGGGATCAAAAGGAGGAACCATGAGCATCGTTCGTCGTCTCGCCCGCCCCCTGCTCGCCACCGGTTACGTTGCCGGCGGTGTCGAAGCATTCCGTAATTCCTCGGCCGCTGCCGAGAAGCTGGACCCGGTCCTGAAGCAGGTTGAGCAGGTGTTGCCGCAGGTCCGTCCCGTGACCGCCAACCGCGCCCAGGTGGCTCAGGGCATTGCTGCGGCGCAGGTATTGGCCGCTTCCGCCCTCGCGCTGAGCAAGCTGCCCCGTCTTTCCGCGTCCGTGCTGCTGGGCACCACCGCGATCAACACTTACGTGCAGTACCAGTCCGCGGATGCTTCCACCAAGGAAGCCAAGTCCAATCGCCGCAACAACGTGTTCAAGAACCTCTCGTTGGTGGGCGCTGTCATGATCGCTTCCGTGGACACCGCCGGTAACCCCTCCCTCGCGTGGCGCGCCAGCCACCTGGCGGACGACGTTCGCAAGAACGCCGCCAAGGTTTCCAAGGACACCAAGAAGAAGTTCGCCCAGGCTGAGAAGGCCGTGCAGGACGCTGTCAGCCACTAAGAGGGTCAAGCACACAGTGAATACAGACAACGGCTTGCCGCACCCCGAATCCCAGTGGGCTGCACCCTTCACGGGTGATCGCCCGGTGAGCGGAACCGTGGCCATTCCCGGTTCCAAATCGCTGACCAATCGATATTTGGTCCTGGCGGCCTTGGCCTCCGAGACCTCGACGGTGCGCAAGCCGTTGTATTCACGCGACAGTGAACTCATGATCACCGCGCTCCAACAGCTGGGCGCGGTGATCGAACCCACCGGAGTGCCCGGTCCGTTCGGTTCGGATCTCACCATCACTCCCATTCCCGCGGTCCCGCAGCTGACGTTCACCGGCCTGTGCCCCGCGACATCGATTGCGGCCTGGCCGGCACAGTCATGCGTTTCGTGCCACCCGTGGCCGCGCTCCTTAACGCAGACACCCGGTTCGACGGCGATCCGCACGCTCGCGTGCGCCCCATGGGCCCCGTGATCCAAGGCTTACGCGATCTGGGCGTCACGGTCGACGACGACGGTCGGGGTACCTTGCCACTCACCGTGTCCGGAACAGGTCTCGTGGCCGGCGGTTCCGTGAGCATTGATGCGAGCGGCTCGTCCCAGTTCGTCTCCGCGCTCTTGCTTTCTGCCGTGCGTTTCGAGGCACCGCTCGTGCTCAAGCACGAGTCCGACGCCGCTGGTGTCCCGTCTCTGCCGCACGTTGCCATGACCGTTGAAGTGCTCCGCGAAGCCGGGGTGAACGCCACGCGCGTGAGCGACACCGAGTGGCGGGTGGAACCCGCCGCCGTGCCCGGACTGGATGTCACCGTGGAACCGGACCTCTCCAACGCGGGCCCGTTCCTTGCGGCTGCCATGGTCACCGGCGGGACCGTCAGCATCCCTGATTGGCCCACCAGCACCACGCAGGGCGGTGATCAGTGGCGGAGCATCCTGCCGCAGTTCGGCGGCAACGTTGATGTGGTGGACGGTGCGCTGACCGCGACCGGCCCCGCTCAGCTGAGCGGGGTTGACCTCGATCTCTCAGAGGCCGGCGAACTCGCTCCCACCGTGGCGGCATGTGCGCCTTGGCCAGCGGCCCGTCACAACTGCGTGGCATTGCGCATCTGCGGGGACATGAAACCGACCGCCTCGCAGCTCTGACCACAGAGATCAACCGGCTGGGCGGCAACGCGGAAGAGACCGAGGACGGTCTGATCATTACTCCCGCTCCGCTGCACGGCGGGCTGTTCTACAGCTACGAGGATCACCGCATGGCTACCGCAGGCGCCATCATCGGTCTGAAGGTGCCCGACGTAAGCGTGGAAAACATCGGCACCACGTCCAAGACGCTGCCCGATTTCCCCCAGATGTGGACCACCCTGGTCAGCCATGGCGCGTAATTCCAGCGCACAGCGGCAGTGGGACGAGTCGGATGTCCGGGTGCGAGCCAATAAGAAGGGCTCCCGCCCGCGCACCAAGCAGCGCCCGCGCCACGAGGACGCCGTCATTGCTCGCGTGATCGCGGTGGACCGCGGCCGGTACACCTGTGTGGTCAATGAACAGAGCGACGATCAGCGAACCGTCGTGTGCATCCGGGCCAAGGAACTACGCCGCAAACCGATCGTCCCCGGTGACCAGGTGGGCGTCGTCGGCGATGTCAGCGGAGACCCGGACACCCTCGCCCGAATCGTGCGCATCGAACCCCGCGCCACCGTCCTGCGTCGTAGCGCGGACGACACCGATCCCGTCGAGCGAGTGATCGTTGCCAATGCAGACCGGCTCGTGCTGGTCCTGGCCACCGAATCCCCCACGCCCCGCACGGGCTTTGTGGACCGCGGTCTCGCGGCGGCGTCGGACGCGGGCATTACCCCGGTCATCTGTATGACTAAGACAGACCTCAAGGACCCGGCCGAATTCCTGACCTACGTGGAGGCTCTGGACGTTCAAACCGTGAGCACCGAGCCCTCTGACACCCATGGCGGTCGCCCTGCGGCGGGGGTTCACGAAGAATCGCTGGCAATATCGAACGCCTCCATCGATCGGTTGCGCACGATCCTGGACGG
>NZ_AJXN01000179.1 GCF_000286355.1 Kocuria atrinae C3-8
GCACCCGGGATTTCCACCGCCTTGGCAGCGTGGCGGGAAGGTCGCGCCTCCGAAGCGGATGTGGTCGCCGCACTGCCCGGCGTCAGGGTGTTCGTGCCGATCGTGGCCGAGGTCTCCCATTCGGAGATCACGGAACACGGTCTGGTCTCCGACAAGGAAGCGGACATGGCCCTGGTGAGTCTGCGGACCGGGGACGGTCGCAAAGCACTGCCGGTGTTCACCGCTGTGGATGAGCTGACCACCTGGAACTCTGAGGCACGACCGGTCGCGGTCGACATCCGCAAGGCGGCGCTGTCCGCGGTTCAGGACGGATCGGATCTACTGGTGGTGAATCCGGGCTCTGACCCGTCCTTCGTGGTGCGACGCCCGGCCCTGTGGAGCGTGGCGAAAGATACGGCGTGGACCCCGTCGTACCTGGATTTCTCCGTGGATGATGCCGTCCTGCGTGCCGCCCTGGACATGGAGCACATCGTTTCCGCACGGACCGAACCCGGACCCGGGATCAACGCGAAGCGATCGGATGGAGCACTGCTGAACGGGGGAGCAACCGGTCCGGAGCTCGTCATCGTTCTGCAACTGACCCCTGGATTGACCCAAGAAATGGTTCAGGCCACGATCGGCCAGTACCAGCAGAAGCTGGTCACCGAGCCGATCATGGCCGAGAACGTGGATTCCTTGGGGCTGCGCCTGACTGCTTAGCCGAACACCGGGCCGGTGAACTTTTCACCGGGGCCGGAACCGGGAGCGTCCGGGAACGGTGACGCCTCACGGAAGGCCAGCTGCAGGGACTTCAGCCCGTCACGCAGGGGAGCGGCGTGCTGCGAACCGATTTCAGGAGCGGCAGCGGTCACGAAACCGGCCAGAGCGGTGATGAGTTTGCGGGCCTCGTCGAGATCTTTGAGTTCCTCGGCGTCGTCACCGGCGGCCAGGCCGCACTTCACGGCCGCGGCACTCATGAGGTGAACCGCGGCGGTGGTGATCACCTCGACCGCGGGAACCTCCGCGATGTCGCGCATCTGCTCGTTGACCGCCTCGACGGTCTCGTCGGGGGCGCCGTGCGCCTCGTGGCCCTGGGTGTTGTCGTCGAATTCGAAGCGCTCGTTGCGCGGTGCATCGGTCATGGATCTACTCTAAATCAGTCCTACGACACCACGGTGCGGCCCGCTGCCGGGGGCGATGGAGGCGATGATCACGTCCACGGTTCGCGCTGATCGGCCACCATGCGCTAAACTATTGGGCAGTGTGCAAGTGGAGGTAACTCCCACCCGCGTCCGCCCGTGTCACAACGGGTTGTAGGACTCCGGGTCAGTGACCGGAAATCCGAGGTCCACGCCGTGAGGTGTGTGATCCATTGGTATTTCTGATGACAGTGTGGTTTCAACCTCCGCTCGCGCCTATCGCAGCGGAGGTTTTTTGTTGCGGTAGTTCATAGCAACGGGGAAACCCACGAACATCAGGAGATTGGCATTAGCGATCCACGTATCAATGACAGAATCCGTGTCCCGGAGTCCGTCTTGTCGGACCCGGCGGCGAGCAGGTTGGCATCGTACGCGTCCAGGACGCACTGCGGCTAGCACGCGAATCGGATCTCGATCTGGTCGAGGTCGCACCCAACGCCAAGCCTCCGGTGGCCAAGCTCATGGACTTCGGCAAGTACAAGTACGAGGCCGCCGTCAAGGCTCGTGAGGCTCGTAAGAACCAGGCGAACACCGTGCTCAAGGAAGTTCGGTTCCGCCTAAAGATCGACACTCACGACTACGAGACCAAGGTCGGTCACGCCAAGCGCTTCTTGGGCGCTGGCGACAAGGTCAAGGCCATGATCCAGTTCCGTGGCCGCGAGCAGCAGCGCCCCGAAATGGGTGTCCGTTTGCTCGAGCGTCTCGCGGAGGACGTCGCGAGGTGGGTGTGGTGGAAACCAACCCCCGCGTCGACGGTCGCAACATGGTCATGGTCATCGGTCCGCTGAAGAACAAGGCTGAGGCTCGCGCCGAGGCCCGTCGTCAGAAGCAGCGTGACGAGTCCAAGGCGGACAACGAGCGGAAGCAGCGGGTGGACACCTCCAAGGCTGCCCCCGTGACCCAGTCCATCGGGGATGCCTTCCCGGAGGAACTGCGCAGCAAGGCAACCGCCCCGGAGACCACGGAAGAAACTCCGGCTCAGAATACCGAGACGGCCAAGGTTTCGGACCAGGTTGATGCCAAGCCCGAGTCCTCTCAGGACGAGGCGCCCAAGGCTGAGCCCAAGGTCGTGGACGCACCGGCTGTTGATCCCAAGATCGGTCAGGCTGCCCCGGCAGTGACCGAGACCGAGGATGAAGCCGAAAAGCGTACCGAGCTGCTGAGGAAGCTCCCGCGGAGAAGCCCAAGGCAGCGGCGTCGCCGTCCAAGCCCAAGGCAGCTCCGAAGCCGGCATCGGCCGAGAAGCCCAAGGCGGCTTCCGCGGCCAAGCCCAAGGCTGCGGCGTCGGCTAAGCCCAAGGCCGCCGAGGACAAGCCCAAGGCGACTGAGGAGAAGCCCAAGGCTGCTCCCAAGCTGGCTGCGGCTCCGAAGCCCGGTGCCCCCAAGCCCGGAGCTCCCAAGCCGGGCCCCGCTAAGCGCTGAGGCGCGCAGCACACAGTGAATTGACAGCGTTGGGCGTGTAACACGCTCAACACAAGCGTGGCCGTCGCTTGCGAGCGGCGGCCCACCGGTGTGCGTCACCGGTTGAACCAAAGGAGACGGCCACCATGCCGAAGATGAAGACCCACAGTGGAGCTAAGAAGCGTTTCAAGCTCACCGGTTCGGGCAAGGTCAAGCGTCAGCAGGCCAACCGCCGCCACTACTTGGAGCACAAGTCTTCGCGACTGACCCGCCGCCTCGCGAGCGATCAGATCGTGAGCACCCCGGGCGAGGCCAAGGCCATCAAGCGGATGCTGGGCAAGTAAGCCAGCGTTACACCAAGTTTTGTGCCGTGAGAGCGGCACCGTGAAGTTTGAGATTGTTCCGATCGTGATCGGAACCGAACCGTAAGGAGTACACACGTGGCACGTGTGAAGCGGGCGGTCAACGCCCACAAGAAGCGTCGTGAAATTTTGGAGATGGCCTCCGGTTACCGCGGACAGCGTTCGCGCCTGTACCGCAAGGCCAAGGAACAGGTGCTGCACTCGTACACCTACTCCTACAACGACCGTCGCAAGAAGAAGGGCGATTTCCGTCGCCTGTGGATCCAGCGCATCAACGCTGCTTCCCGCGCCAACGGCCTGACCTACAACCGTTTCATCCAGGGCCTGAAGGCCGCTGAGGTTGAGGTGGACCGTCGCATGCTGGCAGAGCTGGCCGTCAACGACGCCAACGCTTTCGCCGCTCTGGTCAAGGTTGCCAAGGACGCACTGCCGGAGGACACCTCCGCACCGCGCAACGCTGCCTGATCAGGTTCGTGAACTTCATCGAGCGCCTGGGAGACCGGCTGCTGTCCAACACCCGTTCTGATCGGGTTCGTGACGTAGCCGCGTTGACCAGGCGCTCGGTTCGTTCCAAGCGCGGAGTGTTCCGCGCCGAGGGCCCGCAGAACGTGCGCGAAGCACTGCGGCTCGCCCTTTCCGACGCACCAAACCCCGCTTGCCGGGACTGGACGCCGTCTACGCCACCGAGGCGGAGCTGGAGCGCCACCCGGAGATCGCCGCTGATTTGGAAGCTGTCTCCGAGCGCGGGGGAGTGTTCATCCGCGCTGTCAGCCCCGAGGTGCTCGCGGCCATGACCGACGCCGTGACGCCCCAGGGCATGCTGGCCGTCTGTTCCCTTCCCGCTCTGGACCTCCACGAGGCACTGGCACCTGCCGATCTGGCCTGCGTGTTGGTCCGTGTCCAGGACCCCGGTAACGCGGGTACGGTCGTGCGCGCCGCGGATGCCGCCGGTGCCGGGGCTGCCGTGTTCACTTCCGGCAGCGTGGATCCGTTCAATCCCAAAGCTGTGCGTTCCTCGGCCGGTTCGCTGTTCCACGTCCCGGTCGTCACGGGCGCGGACCTGGCCGACGTCGCTCACGCCGCCCATGAGCGCGGCTCAGGTATCCTCGCCGCGGATGGTTACGCGAGCGTGTCCGTGGATGAGCTCGCCGACGCCGCTCTGTTGCGTTCCGCGGGTATCGCACCTTCCACGGACGTGGCCTACGACCTGTCCCGCCCCACCGCGTGGCTGTTCGGGAATGAGGCCCAGGGTCTCACCGACGATGAAAAGGCGCACGCCGATCTGGCCGTGGCCGTGCCGCTCTACGGAGCTGCAGAATCCCTCAACGTGGGCACCGCTGCAACGGTGTGCCTGTACTCTTCGGCGCGAGCCCAGCGCCGCGCCCACTCATGACCGCCGCGTCCAGGCGCGATCCGCTCACGCGGGTCACCGGCGCGGCCATCCTCGACAGCTCTGCAGCGCCCACGCGATTGCTGGTGGCCCAACGCGCCTACCCGGAGAAGTTGCGTGGTCTGTGGGAGTTCCCGGGCGGGAAACAAGACCCCGGCGAAGGCGCTGAGGAAGCGCTCGTCCGGGAATGCGACGAGGAACTCGGCGTGAACGTGCGGCTGGTGGAGGAAGTCCCCGCTCCGAACCCGGAGGGCTGGCCCCTCAAGGGAACCGCCGTGATGCGTGTCTTCACCGCGGTGGTCACCGATGACCGTGAGCCAGCTGCGGGGGAGGACCACATCCAACTGCGCTGGCTCGAGTTGAACGACCGCGCATCGATTCTTGAGCTCGAGTGGATCCCGGCGGACCTGCCCATCGTGGAGGCCCTGCTCAACCAAGTCCACGAGGCGAGCCCTCAAACCTCCCGCAGCGGTCACTGACCATGGCGCAGCACACGGAGACGCGGCGCGATCCCGCTGCGTGGAGCGCCCTGTGGGCCATGGTCCTGGGCTTCTTCATGATCCTGGTGGACGCCACCATCGTCTCTACCGCCGTCCCCGCCATCATGGAGGGCTGAACGCTCCCATTGGTGGAGTGTTGTGGGTGACCAGCGCCTACCTGCTGGCGTATGCGGTACCGCTGTTGATTACCGGGCGACTGGGCGATCGTTTCGGCCCGCGCACTATGTACCTGCTGGGGCTGTCGATCTTCACCCTGGCGTCCCTGTGGTGCGGGTTCGCGGGAAGCTGGAAAGTCTCGTGGCCGCCCGCGTCGTCCAAGGGCTCGGCGCGGCCATCCTCACACCGCAGACCATGTCCGTGATCACCCGCATGTTCCCGAGCGAAACCCGCGGCACCGCCATGGGCATTTGGGGAGCCACGGCCGGCATCGCCACCCTGGTGGGCCCACTTCTGGGCGGTGTGCTCGTGGACCTGGCCGGTTGGCAGTGGATCTTCTGGGTCAACGTCCCGGTGGGAATCTACGCCCTGTGGCGTGCGGCCAAGTACCTGCCTCGTTTCGAACGCCGCAGCCATTCCCTGGATATCCCCGGCGTACTGCTCTCCGGCGTGGGCCTGTTCCTCATCGTGTTCGGCGTGCAGGAGGGTCAGAAATACGGCTGGTCCACCGTGGTCGGTCCCATCACGATTCCCGTGGTCATCGGAACCGGTGTGGCCGTGATGATCGCGTTCGTGGCGTGGCAGGCCAAGAATCGCGGCGAACCGCTGGTGCCGCTCGCGCTGTTCCGCGACCGAAACTTCTCGCTGTCCAACGTCGCGATCGGCGCGGTGAGCTTTACCGTGAACTCCATGATCATCCCCGCGATGCTCTACCTCCAGCTCGTCCGGGATCTCGATCCCACGCTCGCCGCTTTGAGCTATGCCCCCATGTCGCTGCTGTCCGCGATCCTGGCGCCACTCGTGGGACGGTCGCTCGCCGAGCGCACCCCCCGATCCCTCGCGCTCCCGGGGCTCATCATCATGTCGCTCTCGCTGGCGGCCTACGCTTTTGCCCTGCGCGTGGACACCCCCGTATGGCTGCTGGCCGTCATGACCCTGGGCATCGGACTGGGTAGCGCCATGGTCTGGTCCCCGGTCTCGATCGCCGCGACCTCCAAGCTCCGCCCGGATCGCGTGGGCGCCGGCTCCGGGGTGTTCAACACCACGCGCCAGGTAGCCGCCGTGCTCGGTGCCGCCATGGTCGCCGTGCTGCTGCAAGCGCGACTGGCCGCGAATCTGCCGGAAGGTGCGGGAACGACGTCGCTCGCGGCGTCGTCGAGCGCGGGTGGGCTACCCGAGGCACTCCAGGAAGGCTTTGCCACCGCGGTGACCCAGACCCTGCTGCTCCCGGCCGCCGTGTTGCTGTTGGGCGCGATCGCCGCGGCGTTCTTCACTCCGCCGCGATGGTGGGGCGAGCAGCAGACGAAGAGCCCCTGACCGATCCACTAGACTGGATCTGCCCGCACCGTGATCGCTGCGGGCATTTACACGGGGACCGCGGCGCCGTCGCTGACGCCGGGCCTCCCGCTGAACCCGTCCGCGAGCAGGAACGCGAGAAACCATGTCCGAACCCACACCGTCCATCGAGGTGGACCCCACTGACGAAGCCGGGGTCACCTCAGCCGTAGAACGCGCGCTCGCCGAGATCGAGACAGCTTCCGACCTCGACGAACTGAAGGTCGTGCGACTGGCCCACACCGGTGAGAAGTCACCCCTCGCGCTGGCCAACCGCAAGATCGGTGGCCTGGACAAGGCCCAGAAGGCCGTGGCCGGCAAGCTCGTCGGTCAGGCACGCGGCCGCGTGAACAAGGCTGTTGCCGCGCGCACCACCGTGCTCGAGGAAGAACGCGACGCCCGAATCCTCGTGGACGAGGCCGTGGACGTCACCGCGGCTACGCGGCGCACGCGACTGGGCGGGCGCCACCCGCTCACCAACCTGATGGACCGCATCGGCGACGTGTTCGTGGGCATGGGCTGGGAGATCGCGGACGGCCCCGAGCTCGAACACGAATGGTTCAACTTCGACTCGCTGAACTTCAAGCCGGACCACCCGGCACGCCAGTTGCAGGACACGTTCTTCGTGGACCCGCCGTCCTCGCACCTGGTCATGCGCACCCACACCTCGCCCGTGCAGATGCGCTCGCTGCTGGAACGTGAGCTGCCGGTGTACGTCGTATGCCCGGGCAAGACCTACCGCACGGACGAGCTGGACGCGACCCACACCCCGGTGTTCCACCAGGTGGAGGGCCTCGCCGTGGACGAGGGCCTGTCCATGGCCGACCTCAAGGGCACGCTCACGCACTTCGCGCGGGTGATGTTCGGTGAGGAAGCCAGATTCGCTTGCGCCCCAACTACTTCCCGTTCACCGAACCCTCCGCCGAGTTGGACGTGTGGCACCCCACCGCCAAGGGCGGACCCCGCTGGATCGAGTGGGGCGGCTGCGGCATGGTGCACCCCAACGTCCTCCGTGCGGCCGGCATCGACCCTGAGCGGTACTCGGGCTTCGCGTTCGGTATGGGCATCGAGCGGACCCTGATGTTCCGCAACAACGTCCCGGACATGCACGACATGGTCGAGGGCGACATCCGTTTCAGCGAGCACTTCGGGATGGAGATCTAAACATGCGAGTTCCTTTGTCATGGCTGCGCGAGTACGCGCCCGTACCCGAGAACGCCACAGCCGAGGACGTCCTGGCCACCCTGGTCAAGGTGGGCCTCGAAGAAGAAGACATTCACCGCCCCACGGATGAGCTGTCCGGGCCCATCGTGTGGGCCAGGTGCTCACCATGGAGCCGGAAACCCACTCCAACGGCAAGACCGTGAACTGGTGCACCGTGCGCGTGGTTCCGGAGGGCCAGGAGCAGACCCTGACCGGCAAGGGCATCGATCCGTCCGGTGTGCAGG
>NZ_AJXN01000180.1 GCF_000286355.1 Kocuria atrinae C3-8
GCGCGGGACGCGTTCGCGGCCCAGAGGACAGCGACGGGCTGACGATCGCCGAGCGGCGTCGTCGGCAGAAGGCGGCCGAAACCCAGGCGACGGCGCCGCGGACGGAGCCGCCGAATCCGGCGGTTCCAGCGCGGTGGACCAGACCGAACAGACCGAGGGGAGCACCCGATGAGCAACCGACTCGCACGCTTCGGTAATGACCTGCACAGTGGTCGCAAGTCCTACCCGTTCGTTGAGAAGCGCAGGCTGTGGCTTTCCCTGACGGTCGCACTGGTGGCCCTGTCGCTGCTGATCCCGGTGGTCAAGGGCGGCTTCAACCTGGGCATCGATTTCACGGGCGGCTCCGAATTCACGGTGTCCGGGATCGAGAACACGGACGTCCAGACCGGCGAGCGGGCCGTGGCCGATTCCTCGGACGCCAGCGGCGTGACCGTGACCAATATTGCTCCCGGCACGGTGCGTGTGCAGACCGAGCAGCTCAACGATGATCAGACGCTGGCCGTCAAGGACTCCCTGCAAGAGGCGTACGGTGCCTCGGACGATCAGGTGACCTCGAACTTCGTGGGTCCCACGTGGGGTCAGGGAGTCACACAGCAAGCCCTGTGGGGACTGCTGATCTTCGTGCTGCTGGCCACGGTGCTCATGGCTCTGTACTTCCGCACCTGGAAGATGTCCGTGTCCGCGGTTGCCGCCATGATGGCGACCATTGTGATCACGGCCGGCGTGTATTCGCTGGTCGATTTCGAGGTCACCCCGTCCGCGGTGATCGGCTTCCTGACCGTGCTGTCCTACTCGCTCTACGACTCCGTGGTGGTCTTCGACAAGGTGCGGGAGAACACCAAGGGACTCTTGAGTGGTTCCGCGCCGGAGGAGCGAGCCAAACGGACGTTCTCCGAACAGATCAACTTGGCCGTCAACCAGACCCTGGTCCGTTCGATCAACACCTCCGTGGTGGGCATCCTGCCCGTGGGCGCGATTCTCTTCATCGGTGCCTACCTGTTGGGCGCGGGCACGCTGGAGGACCTCTCGCTGTCGCTGTTCGTGGGCATCATCGTGGGTACGATCGCCACCATGTTCGTGGCCGCGCCGATGTACTCGTGGTTGCGCGGGCTCGAACCCGCCGTGCGCGATCAGGAACGCAAGGTGCTGGACGCACGCCAGACCGACGGCGCCCCGGTGACGTCCGATCCGGTTCAGGCCGGTCCGCGCGAATAACGCGCCATACCTCCGTTACACTCGCCCCCGTACCGTAAGGTGCGGGGGCGTGCTATTACACTGGGCTACTTAGCGCACCGGGCGCAATGACCCGTCCCGGCCAGCGGTGATCCGTGAGGAGGCTGTGGAACCATGACGACAGAGTCGGATGCTCAGAGCGCAAAGAATTCCGTGCCTCGAGACCCCCAGGACGCTTCGGCGTTGCCCGCCAATTCGAGGATCGAGACGGCGGGCACCCACTTCGTGTTGCCGGCCTCCCGCCCGATCTTCGGCCGGGCGGTGTTCCCTGGTCGCAGCGAGCGCACCCGGTCCACGCTGTCCGTGCTCTCCGGCGAATCCGTTCCTGGCTCACCCATACTGGTGCCGCTGTTACGCACAGTGAGTGCCACCCATCCGGATGAGGACCTCTCCGTCCTGGAGCGTGCCTTTGCGGTGGCCGACTCCTATCACGAGGGCCAGAAGCGTAAGTCCGGTGACCCCTACATCACGCACCCGGTCGCGGTCACCACGATCCTGGCCGAACTCGGCATGACCGGAGCCACCCTGGTCGCGGGGTTGTTGCACGACACCGTGGAGGACACCGACTACTCGCTCGAGCAGCTCACCGAGGACTTCGGCGAAGAGGTCGCGGCGCTGGTGGACGGCGTCACCAAGCTCGACAAGATCCAGTACGGCGAGAACGCTCAGGCAGAGACCGTGCGCAAGATGATCGTGGCCATGGCCAAGGACATCCGCGTGCTGGTCATCAAGCTGGCCGACCGGCTGCACAATGCCCGCACGTGGCGCTTCGTGTCGTCCTCGTCGTCGTCCAAGAAGGCGCGCGAGACGCTCGAGATCTTCGCCCCGTTGGCCCACCGGCTGGGTATGAACACCATCAAGTGGGAACTCGAGGACCTCTCGTTCTCCGCCCTGTATCCCAAGGTGTACGACGAGATCGTGCGCATGGTGGGGGAGCGCACCCCCGAGCGTGAGCGTAATCTGGCCACGATCCGCGGCCTGATCGCGGAAGAGCTGGACAAGTCCGGCATCGACGCCACGATCACGGGCCGCCCCAAGCACTACTACTCCATCTACCAGAAGATGATCGTGCGCGGTAAGGATTTCGACGAGATCCACGACCTGCAGGCCGCGCGCGTTCTCGTGAACACGGTGCGAGAGTGCTACGCCGCGCTCGGCGTGTTGCACGCGAAGTGGAGCCCGTTGCCGGGCCGCTTCAAGGACTACATCGCCATGCCCAAGTTCAACATGTACCAGTCGCTGCACACCACGGTGATCGGTCCCCACGGCGCCGGTGGAGATCCAGATCCGCACCCACGAGATGCACCACCGCGCCGAGTACGGTGTGGCGGCCCACTGGAAGTACAAGAACCAGGTCAATCAGGCGAACTCCGCCACGCCCAAGGCCAAGGAAGGCGAGCTCAACTGGCTCAGTTCCCTGGTCTCGTGGCAGGAGGAAGCCAAGGACTCCTCGGACTTCCTGGATTCGCTGCGCTACCAGATCAACACGGCCGAGGTGTACGTCTTCACGCCCAAGGGCGAGGTCATGGCACTGCCCACGGGTTCCACCCCGGTGGACTTCGCCTACGCGGTACACACGGAGGTGGGTAACCACACGATCGGGGCCCGGGTCAACGGCAAGTTGGTGCCACTGTCCTCCAAGCTCCAACACGGTGACCGTGTAGAGATCCTGACCTCCAAGTCCGAGTCGGCCTCACCGTCGCAGGACTGGCTCAAGTTCGTGGGATCGCCGCGTGCGCGCACCAAGATCCGCCAGTGGTACTCCAAGGAACGCCGCGAGGAAGCCATCGAGCGCGGCAAGGACCTGCTCACCAAGGCGCTGCGCAAGCACCATTTGCCGTTGCAGCGCACCGTGACCCACGAGTCGCTCGTGTCGGTTGCCCAGGACTTCAACCGGTCGGATGTCGCCGCGCTGTACGAAGCGCTCGGCAATGACGCGGTGAACGCCCAACAGGTCGTGGAAAAGCTCATCGAGCACCACGGCGGAGCGGAAGGCACCGAAGAGGACTTCGCGGAGACCACCAAGGTCACCGCACCGGCCCGTGCCACGGTGTCCGATTCGGGCGTGGTCGTCCAGGGTATGTCGGACGTCTACGTGAAGCTGGCACGCTGTTGCACGCCGGTTCCGCCGGACGAGATCGTGGGGTTCGTGACCCGTGGCGCCGGCATTTCCGTGCACCGCAAGGACTGCAACAACATGAAGCCCTTGCTGAGCTCCGAAGACCCGCGGGTCAAGGAAGTCAGCTGGGCCCCCACGCAGTCCTCGCTGTTCCTGGTGGAGATCCAGGTGGAGGCCCTCGACCGGCACTCGCTGCTGCTCGACGTCACCCGCGTGCTGTCCGAGAACCACGTGAACATCCTGTCCGCGCAGGTGCACACCTCGCGCTCACGGTTGGCCATCTCTCGGTTCGCGTTCGAGATGGGCGACACCCGCTACCTGGATCACGTGCTCAACCAGGTGCGCAGGATCGACGGCGTGTACGACGTGTACCGCACCTCGGGTCACCGACCCGTTGCTTCGTAACCTCGTTCCACCGCTCGCCCGACCTTTCGCACCCTGGCCACGGCTTGCCGCGCCCGGGTTTCTTGCCCACGGCGTCCAGGCCGCCAGGACCAGTTCGGGCGGACAGTGCAGGTGCGGTGAGGCCATGAGCCAGTGCAACGCCCTGGTGCCGTCCGCGCCGGGCACATGAAGCGCCACATCGACCGTGGTGCGCAGGGGACTGGTCACGAACAGGTCCTCGTGGCTGATCCGATCAAAGGCGCTGAACGCCGTCTGATGCAGGCTGAAGCCGCGGGGAAGCGTGGTGGTGGTCCGGGCCTCCTTGGCCACGAGAATCGGCAATGGATCCGGCACATCGGCGCAATCGTAGAACCAGGCTGCCCCCAGCCGCCCCAGTACTCCCCGGCGTTGCAGGTGGAGAGGAACCACCGCCCGAAGCACATGGAGTTTGGCGGTTCGTGTCATGGCCGTTCCCACGGGAACGTGGCGTCGAGCAGAATCTTGTTCAGGATCCCGTCCGAGGCCATGGCGGCCAACTCGGTGGTACTGAACGGGTGGCCGGGCCGTAGCACCGCTGCCTGTCCCGTTCCCCAGCGGGACGGGAAGGGATCAACGGATTCGGTGGGTTGCGGCTGCGGCGGTGTCATGATCCCATCTGAACCGATGCCGGCGGGTAAAGAAAACGGGGACCGCCCCGGTTGTGGACAACCGGAACGATCCCCGTTCACTGTGCAGTGCGCTCAGCTCACATCAGTTCAGCTCTGAAGCCGAAGCCTGCAGCGTGGCCAGCCACTGCTCGCTCGTGGCCAGATCCTTCTCGAGGTTGGTCGCCTTCTTCTCGTTGCCGGAGGCACGGGCGGCCTCGATGGCGGCCTTCTGATCCGCGATCTTGTTCTCGAGCTGGGTCAGCATGGAGTTCGACCGGGCCTTGGTCTCCGGGTCCGAGCGACGCCACTGGTCGTCCTCGGCCTTCTTGACGGCGTCCTCGACGGCACGCAGTTCACTTTCCACACGCCGCATGTGGGCGCGGGGAACCTTACCGGCTTCTTCCCAGCGAGCCTGCACGGCCGCGAGCTCCTTCTTCGCCTGATCCAAATTCTTGACGGGAAGGATCTTCTTGGCTTCCGCGAGCAGCTCTTCCTTGACCACCAGGTTCGCTTCGAACTCCTGATCGATCTGCTCGTTGGCGGCCTTACGCGCATCGAAAAACACGTCCTGGGCCGCGCGGAAACGTGACCACAGGGCGTCGTCGTCCTTGCGGGACGCGCGAGGCGAGGCCTTCCAACGGTCCATCAGATCGCGGTACTTGGAAGCCGTGGGCCCCCAATCGGTGGAGTTCGACAGGGACTCGGCCTCGGCGATCAGCGCTTCCTTGGCCCGCTTGGCCTTGGCATTGGTCTCGTCCAGCTTGGAGAAAAACGCCTTGCGGTGCCGGTCGAACGTGGTGCGGGCCTTGCGGAACCGCTTCCACAGGGATTCCTCGTCCGACTTGGACAGCCGCACGCCCGAACGCTGGTGCGCCTTCCACTGATCGAAGAGTTCGCCCATGCGCTCCGAGGAGTGCTTCCACTGGGTCTTCTCGGGGTCCTGACCGGCCACCTTTTCCGCGGCCTCCACGATGGCCGTGCGGTGAGCCAGGTGTTCGGCCTTGGCCTTCTGCTGCTCTTCCTTCTCACGGGCCTCGGCCTGGCCAATCGCGCCGTCCAGGGCATCGAGTCGCGCGGAGAGCCCGGCCAGATCGCCCACCATGCCTCGGGCGGCCACCTGCTCGCGCACGTGTTCGACCGTCTTGCGCATGTCCGTGGTGGGAGCCTTGGCCGCGAGACGCTGTTCGAGCAGGTCGACCTGGGCCTCGGCGTCGTCGAACTTGCGTGCGAAGTAGGCGATGGCCTCGTCCTCGGTCGCGTTCGGGAACTGGCCGCACTCGTGTTCCTCACCGTCCACGGTCACGTACACGGTGCCGTTCTCGTCCGCGCGGCCGTGCTGCTTGGCACGCGCCACGGATTCCGGCGTGGCCAGGGCGGGTTTGGCCGTTTCCTGGGCCGGAGCGGACTGGGCCGATTGAGCCGGAGCGACCACGGGGGCCGACGGCGCAGGGGCGGCAGGCGCGGGAACG
>NZ_AJXN01000181.1 GCF_000286355.1 Kocuria atrinae C3-8
TGCCGTACCAGCGCCACGTAGGCGGCGGCGCCCAGGCGGCCCAGCGGGCGACCTGCGGGGAGCGGGCGGTGAACACGCGCTGCCAGATGTCCTGGCCGATCAGCATGCCGAACCCGTAGACCACGAATTGCGTGATGATCGCTTGGAAACCCATGGAGCCCCAGTGGAAGTAGGTGGCGTCCAGGCGTTCGGTCAGCCCGTTGATGCCGCCGGCGGCGGAGAGTGAGAACGGGAGCAGGATCAGGAACATGCCGATGGTCATGAATACGAACTGCATCAGGTCCGTGAGGGTGATCGACCACATGCCGCCCAGCACCGAGTACGCGATCACCACGGCGCCACCCAGCAGGATGGCCCAGGGGCGGGAAATGGGGAAGAGCACGGAGAAGATCGATGCGTACGCAGCCGTGGAGGTCACGGAAATCATGAGCGTGTACGCAAGCATCACGAACGAGGAGGCGCTCGCACCGCCGCGGTCGCCGTAGCGCAACTGCAGCATCTGCGAAACCGTGAAGACCTTGAGTGACTGGATGCGTCCCGCGAAGAACAGACTCAGTGCCGCCAGGCCGGTGGCGATCGCGACCACGAGCCACATGCCCGAAATGCCGTACTGATAGCCCAGACCCACGCCGCCCACGGTGGACGCGCCACCCAGAACGACCGCCGCCATGGTGGACGTGTACAGACCGGGGCCGAGTCGACGGCCGGCCACGCGGTAATCGGTGGCCGTTTTGGCCCGGCGTGCCGCCCACAGGCCGATGACCACCATGGCCACCAGGTACAGCACGATGACAAGCACATTCATGAAGGGGTTCTCCTCGAGAGGTGGCGGGGGGCGCTGTTGCGTGAGGGGTTGATCTCGCGAAACGGGTACAGGGCATAGGGTTTATGCACTAGGTCACAGAAAAATATCACTGCTGAGACTCCGGACCGACCACATCCTGGTTGCCCCCGGAGCGTGTGGTGTCCCGAGCGATCCTCGGGAGGAAGGGAGAATCCGTGGAACCGGAACGCATTGTGGAAACCACGGCTGACGGGCAGGAACGCGTGGGGCCGGTCAATGCGGCGCTCACTCCGCGGTGGGTCGGACCCGCCACGTTCGCCCGCCTACCGCGCACGGACCAGGTCGATCACACGGATATCGCCGTGGTGGGAATCCCGTTCGACTCCGGAGTGTCGTACCGCTCCGGCGCGCGCTTTGGCCCCAATCACGTGCGCGAATCCTCGCGACTGCTGCGCCCTTACAACCCTGCCCAGAATCACTCGCCGTTCGCGCACCTTCAGGTCGCGGATGCCGGCGACCTGGTGGGGAACCCGTTCGACATCAAGGACGCCATCTCGGCCATTGAAACCGGCGCGCTCGAGTTGATGGGCTCTGACACCAAGATCGTGGCCATCGGCGGTGACCACACCATTGCGCTGCCCTGATGCGTGCGGCTCATTCGCGGCACGGCAAGATCGCGCTGCTGCACTTTGACGCGCACCTGGACACGTGGGACACCTATTTCGGTGCCGAGTTCACGCACGGTACGCCGTTCCGCCGCGCGTTCGAAGAGGGCATCATCGACACGGACGCCGTGATGCACGTGGGCACCCGCGGCCCCCTCTACGGCACCAAGGACCTGGAGGACGATTCGTCCTTCGGCTTCGAGATCGTCTCCTCCGCGGACGTCATGCGCTCCGGCGTGGACGCCGTGGTCCAGGCCCTGCGCGAGCGCGTGGGTGACCGCCCGCTCTACGTGTCCTTGGACATCGACGTCTTGGATCCCGCCCACGCACCCGGCACCGGTACTCCCGAGGCGGGCGGCATGACCAGCCGCGAGGTTCTCGAGATCCTGCGCGGCTTGCGTGGCCTGGACGTGGTCGCGTGCGACGTCGTGGAGGTCGCGCCCGCTTACGACCACGCCGAGATCACCGGCATCGCGGCGGCTAACGTGGTCTACGAGTTGATCACGCTCATCAGCCTGGGTCCCGACGCCGCTCCGGACGGCCCCGCGTACGGCATCTCCGGCGCACGCTACGGCGAGGGGGAGTGACTGTGGAGTTCGCATCACGCGCGGCGGAGTTCCGGCCCTCGCCGGTGCGCGCCGTCTTTGAAACTGCGATGGACCCGTCCGTGGTCTCACTGGCAGGCGGCAATCCGGATCTGTCGGTGCTGCCGGCGGGGACATCGGCGCTTGGCATCCTCCTGTTGGCCGAACGGGCCGGGGAGATCCTGCAATACGGTTCTGGAGCGGGAACGACGCCGCTCCGAGACCTGGTCGTGCACCTCATGTCCCGGGGTGGTTCGGATATCACCGCCGCTGACGTGCTTCCGACCACGGGATCGCAGGCCGGTCTGGATTTGGTGACCAAGCTGTTCTGCAATCCCGGGGACGTGATCCTCGCGGAGGGGCCGACCTATGTGGGTGCGCTGGGAGTGTTCGGTGCCTACGAAGTGGACGTTCGCCACGTGGAGCTCGACGACCACGGACTGGATCCCGAGCACGTGGCCACCGCCCTGGACGAGCTGGCTGCGGAGGGCAAACGGGTTCCGTTCGTGTACGTGATCCCGAGCTTCCAGAACCCGACCGGCGTGACCATGCCGGCCGAGCGGCGTCGTGAATTGGTGCGTGTCTGTGCCGAACGCGACGTGATGATCGTGGAGGACGACCCGTATGCGCTGCTGTCCTTCGACCGCTCCGGACCGCTGCCCTCGATGCACGGCATGGACCCGGAACACGTGATCCACCTGGCAGCTTCTCGAAGATCTTTGCCCCGGGGCTGCGCGTGGGCTGGCTCGTGGCACCCCCGGAAGTCAGGGGACGGCTGCAGATTGCTGCCGAGTCCGTGGTGATCCACCCGTCCAACCTGGCGCAGTCGCTGGTCACCGCGTGGGTCGGGTCCGAGCAATGGGAACCGGCACTGAACCGAGCTGTGGAGTTCTATCGGGAGCGCTGGGAGGCCATGAGAGCTGCGCTGGAGGAGTTCATGCCCGAACGTGCCGACTGGACCGAGCCGACCGGTGGCTTCTTCACGTGGGTCAAGGTGCCCGGACTGGCCGAGAAGGATGATCTGTTGCGCGATGCCATCGAGCAGGGAGTTGTTCTGGTGCCCGGTTCTGCGTGCTACTCGGACGGTCGTCCCTCCGATGCCGTGCGGCTAGCGTTCTCCGGCGTCTCTCCAGTGCGCATCCGGGAAGGTGTGAAGCGGCTGGCGCAGATTTTGTAAGTCAGACCGCCACCTCCACCGCGATTTGCCGGACCCTTGAGCCTGATGTGAGGCAACTGCAGTCAGCGAGTCTTAGGCGAGGAAAGTGCTGGAATCTACGCCGCGGGTTCTAAGGGTGG
>NZ_AJXN01000182.1 GCF_000286355.1 Kocuria atrinae C3-8
CGCCGCTGCGGTGACCTTGGCTGCCCAAGGTCACCGCAGCGGCGTCGCCTTTTGGAATATCAGCGCTCGGGGGTGAGCGTGCGCTGATACACCGCCTTGCCATTGGCGTTGATGAGCTTGACTGTGAACTCGCTGCCGTCCTCGGGAATGGCCACGTGACCGAAGTACTGGTGGTCACCGTTGCGCGGAGAGGCCATGGGCGGGCCGGCCTGTTCGAAGTCCACTCGGGGCCCGAAGGTGCGGTCCAACTTATTGGGACCGAAGGCTCCCGCGTTGATGGGTCCGGCCACGAACTCCCAGAACGGCTTGAAATCCTTGAACGCCGCCCGTTCGGGGGAGTAATGGTGGGCGGCGCAGTAATGGACGTCGCCGGTCAGGAACACCACGTTCTTGATGTCGTGATCCTTGATGGCCTTCAAGATCCTGGCCAGCTGCAGCTCGCGACCGAGCGGCGCACCGTGGTCGGCGTTGGAGATGGACTCCTGGTCCTTGCCGTCCGGCACGATCAGGCCCAGCGGGAGATCGTTGCCGATCACCTTCCACGTGGCCCGCGACCGCCGCAGTTCTCGGATCAGCCACCGGGTCTGTTCCTCGCCCAGGATATCCGTCTCGTGGGGCTCCTTGCCCGGGGAGTTCTCGCTCTTGAAGGTGCGCATGTCCAGGGCGAACACGTCCAGGTGGTCACCGCGTTCGACCTTGCGATAGATGCGGGCCGGCTCGAACCCGGTGCCCCGGGACAGCGCACGCGAATCAGCGATCGGCATGTATTCCTGCCACGCTTGACGGCCGCGAGCGGCCAGGGTGTCGACGTCGCGCATTTGCGTGTAGCGCTCGTCCTCGAGGATTTCGCCCGGCCACCAGTTGTTGGTGGTCTCGTGGTCGTCCCACTGAGCGATCACCGGGACCTCCGCGTACATGGCCCGCAGATTCTTGTCCATCATGTTGTAGCGGTGGCGGCCGCGGAACTCATTGAGCGTTTCGGCCACCTTGGAGACCTCTTCGGTCACAACGTTGCGCCACAGCGGTTCATCCGGAACCTCCAGGGTCTTCTCGATGGGATTGTCCGCGTAGACGGTGTCCCCGGAGTGCAGGAAGAAGTCCGGCTTGGTGGCGTGCATGGCGGCGTAGCCGCGCATCCCGCCGATCTCTTCGTTGATGCCGTAGCCCTGGCCGGCGGTGTCCGCGGTCCACACGAAAGACTGTGCCGCCGAGGTTTTCGGACCGAACCGTTTGCCCGGGGCGGTGGTGAAGCTGCCGACGGCGCGCTCGCCCAGTCGGCCTCGCTCGTCCTCGAACGCGTACGTGACCTTGAAGCGGGTTCCGGAGGGCAGCTTGCCCGCGAAGATCTTGGCCGTGTGATCGGTCTCCGGGGTGGCCCAACCGGAGGTCAGGCGAAGGCCGCGGGCGAAACGGCCGCGCAACGGAGCGCCGTCGGCGGAGACCGCCTGGAGGGTCACGTGCAGACGACCCGGACCCGAGGAACGCGCCCACAGCACTGCCGAATTGGAGGCGACGTCACCGGAGGCAGCGCCGCTGGGAAGGGTCAGGCGTTTGCTGATCAGTCCCGGTGCGGGGCGCTCGCCGCGATGGGCGACTGCGGTGCCGGGGAGGGCGACGAGTGCCGCGCCGGCCAGGCTTCCGGTGACGAGTTGACGACGATTGATGGGCGCGTGAGAAGTAGCATGGGCTCATAGTGGACAGCCCGGATGACATCCAACTTGCGGGTATCTGAATTTTTGATCGTGCTGGTCAGAGCCAGTTTCTCCCTGTTCCGCATTAGGGGTCATGTGATATTGACTTCCCGCTAGAAAGGGCGTAATCCGAGGATTACACAACTATGTCGAGAAGCGGCCGAACGACCTGGGCACTCGTGCGAGTGACCCGCGGGTTTTCTGTCTGATCTGACATCGCCGGGCCGGGGCCCGGTCGATACCTTTTTCGCCGCTGAGTAGTTGGGCTCGTGGGTCGGTAATGCACTGGGCTTTTCACCGCGTGAACATCGCGGGAGACAACTTCAGCTCGGGTTCGTTCTGCATGATCAAGCATGATCGGAACCTGCAATGAGTTCTACAGCTAAAACCAAAGTACTGAGTGTGGCCGCCACCCTCGCGCTCGCGAGTTCAGCGGTGGTCTTGACGGGGGCACCCGCCCAAGCGGCGTCGCAACCCTATTTCACCTACGCCAATGGATGGCGTGTTCAGCAGCATCCGCGTTTGCTGGCGGATGTCAACGGCGATGGTCGGGATGACATCGTCGGTTTCGGCGACCAAGGTACCTACGTGGCTCTCGGCCGCGTGAACAGGACCTTTGCACCGCCTCAGTTGAGATTGCGTGATTTCGGATATGACCAAGGTTGGCGTGAGGGCGAGCACCCTCGTCAGCTGGCCGATGTCAATGACGACGGCAGGGCGGACGTGGTCGGTTTCGGTATTGCCGGAACCACTGTTGCCTATGGCCGAACGGACGGCGGTTTCACCGCGCCCACTCTTGCACTGCGTGATTACGGAACCAGCCAAGGCTGGCTCAAGAGTGAGCACGTGAGGGAATTGGGCGACGTCAACAATGACGGCCGGGCGGACATCGTCGGCTTCGGATATTCCAAAACCTACGTGTCGTACGCGCGAGTCGGCGGTGGCTTCACCGCTCCCACGGTTGCAGTGAACGACCTGACAGCGGCCCAGGGATGGAAGATCGGCGAACACCTTCGGGAGCTGGCGTACGTCAACGGTGACAATCGTGATGACATCGTGGCATTCGGTGCCAAGGGAGTCACGGTTGCCTACGCGCGCTCGACCGGAGGATTCACGGCACCAACCGTGAGGGTCGGCGACTTCGGAACCAACCAAGGGTGGAGCGAGCAACGCACTCCGCGTGTCACGGGTGACCTCAACGGCGACCTGATCGAAGACCTCGTGGGATTCGGAAATGCGGGTACCTACGTGTCCTACGGCCGATTCGGTGGTGGCTTCAGCGCACCCACACTGAAGGTGGCCGACTTCGGCAGTTACGACGGCTGGAAGATCGGACACCATGCTCGCACGTTGGCCGATGCCAACGGTGACGGGACCGCAGACATCGTGGGGTTCGGATATTCGGGTACCTACGTGGCCCTGACCCAGCGTGACGGGTCCGTGGGCGCAGCCAGCTTGTGGCTCCGAGAGTTCGGCAATAACGACGGGTGGACCGTGGACCTGTATCCGCGTGTCTTGGCCGACGTGAACGGTGACAATCGAGCCGACGTGGTGGGGTTCGGTTACTCCAGCACGATTGTCGAGATGTTGAAACGTAGCTGAGTGGCAGCTCGTTGACACGTGATTCAGCGGCGGCCGTCCGCGGGAAACCGACGGGGACGGTCGCGCCCCGTGCGTCAAGAGACCGAGTGTTTGATCATCACAGTGCCGGAGCGGATTTAGGCTGTACCGGGTAAGGAGTCAACACGGAAAGTAGGCGCAGCCGGTGGAGATCGAACCCAGGGCAGTCTTTGATGCGGTGGATCTACTGGGTGTGATCACCAATGGGATTCTCGGTGGCGTGGTGGCCCGGCACCTCAAATTGGACCTGGTGGGTTTCACGATCCTGGCCATCATCTCCGGGCTGGGCGGGGGCATGCTCCGCGACACTTGCTGCAGCAAGGGTTCCCGGTGGCGCTCAGTAATCCCGCCTACCTGACCACGGCTCTTGCGGGCGCGCTCATTGCCTACCTCTTGCCCTTGGACCAACGGTGGACGCAGCGCGGGCTTTTCTTCGTGGACACTCTTTCGGTCGGGTGTTGGGCCGCCACCGGAACCACCAAGGGGCTAGCGGCCGGGTTGGGATGGATGCCGTCTATCCTGCTGGGCGTGGTCACTGCCGTGGGTGGCGGCATGATCCGCGATGTCGCGGTGGGCCGACTGCCCGCGATCTTCGGTGGCAACACCCTCTATGCGACCAGCGCCTTGATCGCCAGTATCGAGATGTACTTGCTGGCGCAGCTGGGTCAACACACGGTTGGCATGGCCGGTGCCATCGTTCTCAGCGCTGCGATCAGTTTGGCGGCACGGAAGTTCGGCTGGAGTTTGCCCGGTCCCGCGAACTTGAGTCCCAAAGCCTTCAAGAGGCTGGCTCGGCTACCTCGCCCCAAGCGGCTATCCAGGAAGAAGCGCGGTGGTTCTGGCCGCGCAGCGGGGCCGGGTGGCGGGAGTAGCATCGGCCAGGAAGGACACAAAGAGGAGGGCGCAGCATGACATCCACGCAGGGGGCCGAGCAGATTCTGAAAGGCCAGTCGAACATCAAGGACTGGCAGGAGGAGCTGTACAAGGACTTCCACTCCCACCCCGAACTGAGTTTCCATGAGGAGCGCACGTCCACCATCGTGGCCGAGAAGCTCAAGGAGTTCGAGTTCGAGGTCCACGAAAAGGTGGGGCTCACCGGCGTCGTCGGCGTGTTGAGCAACGGTGACGGACCCGTGGTGCTGATGCGCGCGGACATGGACGCGCTACCCGTCAAGGAAGCGACCGGCCTGGACTACGTCAGCACCGAGACGTTCACGGACGAGAACGGGAACACGACCCC
>NZ_AJXN01000183.1 GCF_000286355.1 Kocuria atrinae C3-8
AAGCGCTTCTGCTGCGTCTCGGGGTTGAAGATCCGAAAGTAGGGGGCAGCGTCCGTGCCGCAGCCGGCCACCCACTGCCAATTGTGGGGATTGTTCGCAGCGTCCGCGTCCACGAGGGTGTCCCAGAACCACTGCTCGCCCAGGCGCCAGTCGATCAGCAGGTTCTTGGCCAGCAGCGACGCCACGACCATCCGCACCCGGTTCTGCATGGTCCCGGTCTCCCACAGCTCGTGCATCCCGGCGTCCACAAGGGGGATGCCGGTGCATCCCCGCTGCCATGCGGCGAGCGCGTCCTCGTCCAGCTCCGGCCACGGGAAGTGCTCGTACTTGGGGTTGATGGGGCGCTGGGCCATGTCCGGGTGGATGTAGAGGTTGTACCAGGAGAACTCGCGCCAGCCGAGCTCGGTGAGGAACTTGCCGGGGTTCCCGCCGCGGTGCAGCGCCGTGTGCCACACGGTGTGGGGGCTGATCTCGCCCCACCGCAGGTGCGGGGACAGCCTGGACGTGACCGGTTTGGCGGGGTAATCGCGGTCCTTGGTGTAGGTGGGCAGGCTCTCCTCGAGAAAGTCCTCCAGCCGCTCGTGCGCGGCCTGCTCTCCCACCTCCCAGGTTTCGGCAAGTCCGGCGGACCAATCCGGGCGGGTGGGCAGCAGGTGCCAGTCGGCCAGGTTCTCCGAGTCCGGGGCCGGCTCGGCGGGGGTGAGGGCCGACGGCGCCGGATACGGCTCCCGCGGTGACGTCCCGCTCGTGCACGCGCGCAGAACGGGGTGAACACCTTGAACGGGGTCCCGCTCTGGGTGGTGATGGTCCACGGCTCGAACAGCAGGGAGCCCGCGTAGGAGTGCGCCTCCACGCCGTTCTCCCCCGCCCACTCCTTCAGCGCGGCGTCCACGGCGCGCTCGGGACCGCCGTAGCGGCGGTTCCACAGCAGGGTGTCGGCACCGGTCGCGCGAACGACGTCGCTCACCACCTCCTGCGCCGGGCCCCGCCGCAGCGTCAGGGCGCCCCCAAATTCGAGAGGTCCGCGGCCAGCGAGGTCAGGGAGTGGTGCAGCCACCACTTGGCGGCACCGCCCAGCGGGCGGACGCCCTCGGACTCCTCGTCCAGGACGTAGAGACACACCACGGGCTCGCCGCGTTCCACGGCGTGGTGCAGGGCTGGATGATCGGTGACCCGCAGGTCATCGCGGAACCACACTATGGTCGTCATCTCGGTTCGTCACCCATCTCTTGACTTTCGCTCAATTTACACATGTTCGGTGTAGGTGGGGTGAGCGAGTGGTGCCAACGAAGACGTACAGGAACTGCCCTTGCTCGCTCTCGTGTGATGAAGTGAACCATGACCCACGAGTCAACACCCCCGCCGAACATTGATTCCGCACCCGGCCAGAGCCCATCGACATCGGGACCTGAGCGCACCCCCGATGGCCACCACATCATTGTCCATGGGCGCAAGTGGCGGGCTTCGGACCCGTCCATCCCGGAAAAGTTGCGCGCCGAACTCGTCGCCGAGCTGATGGCCGCGCGTCGGCTCGTGCGCACCGACCCTGAGCACGCGCGGCCACGTGTGCAAGACGCGAAGGTCGCGCTCGGGGAACGGGGCGAGGCCTGGTGGGAGCACACAGACCAGGGTCGTTCACAGCGCATAGTGGCGGCCATCAAGGCGCTGCTGCGCCATCGGGACGGCGCCACGATCTGTCCGAGCGACGCGGCGAAGGTCGTGGGCGGCGCAGACTGGCGCGAGCTCATGGACCGGACACGCGATGTCGCCGCATGCCTGCACCGCGACGGCGTGGTGGAGGTGCAGCAACGCGGCACACGAGTGGATCCCACTCAGGCGCACGGGCCGCTGCGGATCGCGCCGAGACCGGAACTCGGGCCATGAGTTTCCGCCTAAGGTGCACCGGAGCCCGTAGCCCTGTGGTGACTCACAGCACACGGGACATCGGGGATAAAGAACAATTAGCATCACTCCGAAACCACTGGCCCTGGAGATTGTCGCGACCGCCCTCGATAGCGGCGTGCCCATCGCTTGTGATTGGAAACGCCCCATCACCTCGAGCCACACCGTTGAGACTGGGCCTCCCGCACCGGGGTGTGTCCCTATGCATTCGTCAAGCGGCTAAGGCCACTTTTTCACTTGACCCTTACGTCTCAGGGCCAATAAGGGTCAAGGCATCCTTCAGGAGCGACGGAAACGGCGCGTCGCCTTGGCGTAGGTTCAGCTTCTAGGATTTTCCTAGAGGGGCATCGTTGTCAGGAAACGGGCCAAAGTGGCGCAACGCTGTCCTTTTCAGGCGCTCACCAGCTTCAGCCTCTCCGGGTAGTGAACTCATTCTCCGATGATCTATCAGATGTATTGGTGCAGTACAGACATCTGAGCATCAACATGTCCGACCCGCTGGAGCATCAAATGGCTAGCTCCACAGCATGCGATCGGGGTCAAGTGTGTCCCGCGTGCGTGAGGCAGGATAATCGACGATCCCTCGATGGTGCGACAGCGGTACCTAGGTCGGACGGGAGTTCAAACAGATGCGAGAGCACCTGTTGGTGGATGTCCGAGAACCGGCCATATGTAAAGCGGATGAGAATTGAAGCACGCTCGGAGATCACCTGCTCGAGAGGCGGTCCCGTTCCGATAGGCGGAGGCATTAGGCAACGTCACTGATGTCGACCGACACTCGATCGACATGAGAAACCGTGACTTTCATGCCGATCGCAAGATCCGGATTGAAGAGAGCTAGGTTGATCCCGTCGCTTACGGAACTGCCATAAACCACGCCTTCATAGCCGCGCTTCTTGATGAACTCACATAAATACTGGCTCGGTATGTACTCAAACGCTGCGCTTCGGGGTTGCACGGGCTTGGTCAGTTCTACACCTAATCGCTCCAAGAGGGGGAGCCCGCCTCGTACTCTGGCTATCTGTTCCGCGCTATCGAGAATAAACGGTGACACGTTGGCTCTGGGGTCACGCAGATCCACCACACGAACGGGCGGAACTACAAAGGTTGCCAAGCACGCAGTTTCTCCAGTGTGGGGGCGGATCTCTGCCACGGCGGTTCGGGGCTCTGACCCTAGGTACAGGTAGCGAATGCCAGCAGGGTTTGCCCGCCCGTGCCCGGCGAGGTGGGTCGGAGGCGCTCCCATGTCTTGGAGACTGTACGAGGTATCGTTCGGCATGTGGCGTGCGCGATACCACATCTTCGCGAGCTCATCATTAGGCGCGATGAGATACTGCAGCAACTCACCCAAATGCTCCAAATCGATTGGTTCATCGAGGAACCACCGGTTCCGGTGCATCATCTCGTCTCGGAGATCATCCCAACGTTGGGGTGTCTCGTTGACAAGCAGGTCAATTGGTGCGAACGGTTGACGCACAATCTCGCCGTCATCAAGGATGTCCGCCAACAGCTCCTTAGCGTGAGCATCATCCATCACAGGATGATCGAATAAGCGCCATTCTTCTCGCAGTAGAGTCACCAACGATTTTCCATTGCTGTCTGGCACATAGCGGCCCTTCACAGATGAG
>NZ_AJXN01000184.1 GCF_000286355.1 Kocuria atrinae C3-8
GGTGCGCAAGGGGCCGACCTCAGCGGCGGCGGCCACGGCGGCGCGCACGTCCTCGGGCTGGGTGACGTCCGCGGCGTGGTAAGTCACGCCCGCAACTTCGGGGGCCTTCTCGATGCCGGCGGGGAGGTCCACGCCGATCACGCGTACGCCGCGATCTGCCAGAGCTGCGGCGGTTGCCGCGCCCAGACCAGAAGCCGCTCCGGTGACGAGGGCAGAAGTATTGGAGACGTCCATGGAATATTCCTCTCGATGGGGTGCTTTAGTAGGATGCCCAACTATTTAACTGTTGTCCAGGTCACACTGTCGAGGATCCACAAAACCCGCTGGGCGGTGACTGCGGCGGGGTGCGAGGGGACGCTCAAATTCACTGTTCGCTGTGCACAAACTCCCAGCTCCGCATGACACGTCACTGCTACCCTTGACGGACAGCCCGTATACGTCATGAAAGGACGCACACATGGCCGGTGGAAACCCGCTCCTGCGCGACTTCAACAAGAAAAACGCGCAACAAGGCGCGCCCGGTTCCTACCAGGATCCGCGTTACTCGCCCGAACAACTCGAGCAGATGTACAACGCCCCGGCAGCTGGCCCCGCCCAGACCGGACGCATGAGCTACGACGATGTCGTGATGCGCACTGGCATCCTGCTGGTCTGCATCGTCGTCACCGGCGTGCTCGGCTGGATGATGCCGATCCTCGCCCTGCCCGGCGCCTGATCGGCTTGGTCCTCGGTCTGGTCAACGCGTTCAAGCGCGAGCCCAGCCCGGTGCTGATCATGGCTTACGCCCTGGCCGAAGGCCTGTTCCTGGGCGGCATTTCCGGCATGTTCGAGAACATGTACCCGGGCATCGTGATCCAGGCAGTCATGGGTACCGTCGCGGTCTTCGTGTCCGTGCTGGTCCTCTACAAGGTGGGTGTGCTGCGTTCCTCGCCGCGCGTGACCAAGATCTTCATGGTCGCCATCATGGCCTACGCCCTGTTCGCGCTGATCAATCTGGGCACCTCGCTGCTCGGTGGTTTCAACATGCGCTACGACGTCACCCTGTTCGGCATCCCGCTGGGCTTGATCGTGGGCGCCCTGGCCATCCTGTTGGCCGCCTACAGCTTTGTGCTGGACTTCGAGAACATCACCGACGGCGTCCGCCGCGGTATCCCGGAGAAGGCCGCATGGTCCGCTGCATTCGGCTTGACCGTGACCCTGATCTGGGCCTACGTGGAGATCCTCCGCGTCATCGCGATTATCCGGAGCATGTCCGAGTAATCATTCGCTGAGCTCCCCATCGGAGCTATCAACGACGCCGCGGGCCTTGCGTTCTGAACGCAGCCGCGGCGGCGTCGTAGGGTCTGGTGCCCGACGGCGGGTGGCGCCCCTCAAGAGGGGCGGTTCCCTAGATGTAGGTGATCTCCAAATCCTGCGGCGGCA
>NZ_AJXN01000185.1 GCF_000286355.1 Kocuria atrinae C3-8
TGTCCACGGCGGCCATGGCGGACGCGACGACCTGCTCCGGAGGCAGTGCACGGCCGATCTTCACGGCACTGGAACCGACCACGTCGAAGAACTCGGTGTCCACCGGACCTGGATTCACACAGGTCACGAGCACGCCGGACTTCTTAGCCTCAACGCCAACGGCAAGAGTGAACCGTTCCACGAACGCCTTGCTGGCGCCGTAGGTGGCCATGTAGGGGATGGGCTGGAATCCGGCCACGGAGGCGATGTTCACGATGGCGCCCGTCCGCCGCGCGGTCATGGACTGCAGGGCCTCGTGAGTGGTGGCCATCAGGGCGGTCATGTTGACCGTGGCTTCTTCGAGCTCGCGGTCGATGTCCAGTTCGGCAAACGTCCCGTGCGTGCCGAACCCGGCGTTGTTGATCAGAATGTCCAGGGGGTTGGAGCGGATCACGTCCACCAGGGTGGCGATCCCCTCCTGAGTGCCCAGGTCTGCCGCGACGATCTGCGCCGTACCGTCGGTCACGGTTTGGGACAGTTCGGTCAACTTCTCCGTGCTCCGACCGGTGATGATCACCTGGTAGCCGCGCCGGTGCAATTCGGCGGTGAAAGCGCGGCCAAGTCCTCCGGTGGCACCGGTGATCAGAGCAGTTTTAGTCATGCCTCGATGCTACGCTCGCGGATTTTCTTCCGCGCCGCAGTGACAGCTTCCCGGGCGTGGCGCACACCGGTGTAGGCAGCGTAACCACCCTTGGACACGGCAGATCCCATGTGCCCGCAAACGATACCGGTGAGCCACCGAATGACTTCTTGAAGGACGTGAATCCGTACCATTCGTGCTCGGGACCTGCGCCCTCGGGGGCGGTACCGAAGAGGTCGAACCAGGCGAGGCCCTTCTCCTTGGCGTCCATGATCATGTGACCACCAGGGGAATGCCCGCCGAGAGTTTGCGGTGGCGCTGATCCATGGCCGCGTGGGCGTACGTGCGAGTATCGGCGGAGTCGTACACGAGCGACGCCGCGATGGGCTCGTCTTCGAGCTTCGCGAGGTAAATCGCGGCGGCACCGGCCGGCATGAGTGACCGAGCCACCGCGCGCAGGTAGTCGTCGTGCTGGCGGTTGAAGTCCTTGCGCTTGGCGGTGTCGTCCAGGAACTTGAGGAGGTAGTTGACGTCCTCCGGGTTGGACGAGCGCTCAATCGTCACACCCTTCTTGTGGATGTTCCGGTAGAGGTTCCGGTTGGTGGACTTCATGTCCTTGAGCAGCGCTTTCTCTTCCTTGCTGAGGTCGATGAGCTGCGTGTGCGAGGGCTGCACCTGACGCGGGGCCACCTTCATGCCGCGGCGGCGTAACGAAGACTTTTCGGTCTCCAGACCGTCCACGAAGTTCGCGTTGGCGGGTTCCACACGCACGAACCAGCACTTGTGCTCCTTGGCCACGCGCGTGAGGTCCGCCAGAGCGGCGTCGAAAGCCTGCGGGGAATCCGCCTCGGGACCGTACGGGCAGTACAGGTACCGGCCCGTGCGTCCGCCCTCGACCGTGGCCAGGTAGCGCCATCCGTCGCCGGATGCCTGAACGACCTGGTGTCCGATGCTTCGCTGAAACTCTGCCCATTCCTGGGACTGCAGGATATTTGCCACGCGTCCACTGTACCGACCTGCGGCTCAGGTCAGAACGCGCAGCGCGGATTCGGTTACGGAACGGAGCAGGTGCCGTTGGGAGAGAGTTCCTCGGCAGTGGTCACCATCGCGGGCGAGGCCGGCACGGGCACCGACATGCCCACGCCCACACCACCCGGCGCACCTGCCACGCCACGGCCGGGACGTTCGACGACGCCGCCGCGTCAGCGCCGTCGTCGTCGCCCTGTCGAGCACGCCCTGGAGATCGGACTGGAAGAGCTGGAAGTCCGGGTACGTGGGGAAGGACTGATC
>NZ_AJXN01000186.1 GCF_000286355.1 Kocuria atrinae C3-8
GCACCCAAGCTGCGTGCGTGGCAGGCAGAGGCCATCCGCCGCTACGAGGAAACTCAACCCCGGGATTTCATGGCCGTGGCAACGCCCGGTGCAGGTAAGACCACCTTCGCGTTGACCGTGGCCAAGAAGCTCCACGATTCCGGGAAGATTCAGCGGATCACCGTGGTGACCCCCACCGAACACCTCAAGCGGCAATGGGCGGATGCCGCCGCCCGCGTGGGACTCGCGCTGGACCCCAATTTCAAGAACGCGGACGGCAGCCACGGCTCCGCCTACATGGGGGCCGCCGTGACGTACGCGCAGGTGGCCAACAAACCGCTGTTGCACCGGGCGCGCACCGAGGCCGGGCGCACCCTGGTGATCATGGACGAGATCCACCACGCCGGTGACGCCCTGTCCTGGGGTGATGGCCTGCGCGAGGCCTTCGAGCCGGCCGCGCGTCGATTGGCGCTCACGGGTACCCCGTTCCGTTCGGACACCTCACCCATTCCGTTCGTGACCTACGCGGAGGATCGAGAGGGCATCCGCCGTTCCACTGCGGACTACACCTACGGCTACGGGGACGCGCTCAAGGACCACGTGTGCGGCCGGTCATCTTCATGGCCTACACGGGTCAGATGCGGTGGCGCACCTCCGCGGGCGAGGAAATGGCGGCTCAACTGGGGGAGGGCTTCACCAAGGACATCACCTCCCAGGCGTGGCGCACGGCGCTGGATCCCAATGGTCAGTGGATTCCGTCCGTTCTGCACGCTGCGGATCAACGCCTAACGCAGGTTCGGCGCACCGTGCCGGACGCCGGTGGCCTGGTGATTGCAACCGACCACCAGGACGCCAAGGCCTACGCCGAACAGCTCAAGTTGATCACGGGTCGGCGGCCCACCGTGGTGCTCTCCGATGACAAGACGGCCTCGAACAAGATCGACGAGTTCTCGGAGTCCGAAGAACGCTGGATGGTCGCCGTACGCATGGTGTCCGAGGGCGTGGACGTTCCCCGCCTGGCGGTCGGCGTGTACGCGACCTCAACCTCCACCCCGCTGTTCTTCGCGCAGGCGGTCGGCCGCTTCGTGCGCGCGAGAAAACGCGGCGAGACGGCGTCGGTGTTCCTGCCTTCGGTTCCCGCCCTCATGGCGCTCGCCAACTCCATGGAAGAGGAGCGCGATCACGCGCTCGACAAGCCCAAGAACATGCCCGGGGTGGTGGATTTCGACCAGCCCATGGAGAGCGGCTGGGACGACGACCTGCTTGAGGAAGCCAACCGAGAGGACAAGGCCTCCGGGGCGCTCGCGCAGGGCAACTTCGAGGCCCTGGACTCGGACGCGTCGTTCCACGGGGTGCTCTTCGACGGCGGCGCCTTCGGCGGGGGCGTGGCCGTGGGTTCCGAAGAAGAAGCGGACTTCTTGGGTATCCCCGGACTGCTCGACGCCGAACAGGTATCCACGTTGCTGCGCGAACGGCAGACCCGGCACGCCCAGCGGCGTTCGGGACCCGCACACGAGGAACCGGCTGCGCCCGCGGTGCCCGATCACCGACGTCTGAAGGAACTTCGATCCCAGTTGTCCAAGAACGTGTCCGCGTGGTCCGCCCGAACGGGTACCCCGCACGGCATCATCCACAATCAACTACGAGAGAAGTGTGGTGGCCCGGCGGTCGCCCAGGCCAGCGAGGATCAGATCACCGCGCGGCTGGCTTTGCTGCAGCGGTGGTTCATCGGGCGGAAATAGTCGTTCCTGCAACGAACCATCCCCGCACGACAACGGCTCCCAACACGTGTGTTCGGAGCCGTTGTCATGTGATCACTGAGGGTGCGAAACGCTCAGCGGAGTTCAGCGTGGATCAGTCGAGGTCCTCGACTACCGCGACACCCGAGTCCGTGAGTTCCACGGCGGCGCGTTCGCCGGACTCCTTGGCCACGGGGGCGGTCAAGGGGAGCAACACGCGGGTCTCGTAGCCGGCGTCCACGGCGTCCTTGGCGGTGGCGAGCACGCAGTAGTCGAGGGCGAGCCCCACGACGTCCACGGCTTCGATCTCGTTCTCTTGGAGCCAGTCGTCCAGGCTGATGCGTTCCTCGTCCGCGTCCTCGGGGTCTTCACCCATGGGCACGTCCACGTCCGGCGCGGAAAGGCCCTCGAAACCCGAGTAGGCGGCGTCGTAAGCGCCCTTGCGGAAGAATTCCGTGACGTAGTCGGTGTCGAAGTCCTTGTGGGTCTCCGCACCGTCCGTCTCGGCCACGCAGTGCACCGGCCAGCTGGACACGAAGTCCGGTTCGTCACTGAAGTGCGTCCCGGGATCGATGTGCCAATCCTGCGTTGCCGCCACCACCTGATAGTCCGCGTGATGGTCGTCCAGGTATTCCGAGATCTGCGCGGCCACCGCGGCACCGCCTGTCACGGCCAGGCTGCCGCCCTCGCAGAAGTCGTTCTGTACGTCAACGATGATGAGTGCTGTGCGCACGGGGCCTCCTTGATCAGTGTGCGGTTCCGGGCTCAATGACCGTGGGGATCACGGGTTCGCCCTCCGACAAGCGGCGGGCCGCGCGGG
>NZ_AJXN01000187.1 GCF_000286355.1 Kocuria atrinae C3-8
CCCCCGGAAGCCGCCGCGCGTCGTCGTTGACGGCCCTGGCCGACGAACCCAACGGGCCCAGCAAGGTTGCCGTGCTGGCGCGGGCTCGTGGGGCACCACGTTCGCCAAGGTCCTCGCCGACGCCGCTCGCGACTCCGGTGCCGAACGGACCGTGTACTTATGGGGCCGCAACCCTGAGTCGATGGATCGCATTCGCGCGACCGGCCACAACGACCGCTATGTCCCGGATATCGACCTGCCGCCTGACATCCGATTCAGTTCCGATCTGCGCGAAACCTGAGTGGGGCGCGCTTGGTCGTGGCCGCTATCCCCGCGCAGTCGCTGCGGGCCCAGCTCGCCACAGTTGCGGAATTCATCGACGCGGATGCCGTGGTGCTGTCGCTGGCCAAGGGGCTTGAATCGGCAACCGGGCTGCGCATGACCGAGGTGATCGCCCAGGCCCTGGCCGAGCACACCGGAAGTGACCACGAGGACTGGGTGCGTCGATCGTGCGTGCTCTCCGGGCCGAACCTGGCCATGGAGATTGCCCGGGAAGAACCCACTGCATCCGTAGTGGCCGCTCCGGAACTGACCACTGCAGCGTGGGTGGCCCGCTGCTGTGCCGCGCCGTATTTCCGGCCGTACACGAACACGGACGTCACCGGCACGGAGATCGGCGGCCTGGTGAAGAACGTGATCGCCCTGTGCGTCGGTATTTGTGACGGACGCGGCTACGGCGACAACTCCAAGGCCTCGGTGATGACCCGAGGGCTGGCCGAGACCACGCGGCTGGCGCTGGCGCTGGGTGGTGACCTGACCACGCTCTCCGGGCTGTCCGGCATGGGGGACCTGGTCGCCACGTGCTCGTCCTCGCTGTCCAGGAACCACACGGCCGGTAAGCTGCTGGGTTCGGGGCTGACTATCGCTCAGGTCCAAGACGCCATGACCCAGACCGCGGAGGCCATCCGATCGGCCCCCGCAGTGCTGGCTCTGGCCCAAGAACACGACGTGGAAATGCCTATCACGGAGGCTGTGTGGGTGTGTTGCGCGGCGACATTCCGGTGGATCAGCTGGCACCCAAGCTGCTCGGCCGCGATCTCAAATCCGAAGGGAACAGCGCATGACCAACACTGCGGAGAACACTCAGGCGACCGCGGAGGGGGCCGGTACGGCCACCAAACCCTGCGTCGCCGTGGTGTTCGGGGGTCGTTCCTCCGAGCACTCGGTGTCCTTGATCACCGCCCGTTCGGTGTTGCACGCGATCAACCGTGACCGCTGGGACGTGGTGAGCGTCGGCATTTCCACCGACGGCGCCTGGTTCCTGTACTCGCAAGAGGAGCTGGAAGCCCTCCTGGACAACCAGCCCATGGCCACGTTGCCCGTGGGCGAACAGCGCGTGACGCTGCCGTTGCAGGTGGGGGAGAACGAGCTACTCGTTCACGACCTCAATTCCGAGGGCGGCACGATCACCCGGGGTCGTCACATCGATGCCGTGTTCCCCTTGCTGCACGGCCCGTTCGGCGAGGACGGCACCTGCAGGGACTGTTGGAACTGGCGGATCTCCGCTACGTGGGCTGCGGTGTGTCCGCGTCCGCTATCGGCATGGACAAGCACTTCATGAAGGTCGCCTTCGAATCGGCCGGCCTGGAGGTGGGCCCGTACACGGTGTCCACAATCGCGATTGGTTGAACAACCCGGAGAAGGTGCGAGAGGACGTTGCCGCACTTGGTTCCCGGTGTTCGTCAAGCCCGCTCGCGCGGGGTCGTCGTTCGGGATCACCGGTCGACCGGGCTGAAGATTTGGACGGCGCGATCGAGACCGCGCGCAAGCACGACCTCAAGCTCGTCATCGAGGCGGGGATCGAAGGGCGCGAAATTGAATGTGCCGTCCTGGGCGGTCATGAATGGGCCGCGCCGCGCGCATCCCTTCCCGGCGAGATCGAGGTCCAGGGTCACGACTTCTACGACTTCGAGGCCAAGTACGTCGAGGACGACGGCGCTCGGCTGTCCTGCCCCGCGAACCTGCCCGATGACGTGATCGAGACCCTGCGCGACAAGGCTGTTCAGGCTTTCGACGCCGTTGACGGTGAAGGTTTGTCACGCTGCGATTTCTTCGTGACTCCCGATCACCGGGTGATCATCAACGAGATCAACACGATGCCCGGTTTCACGCCCATTTCCATGTACCCGCGTATGTGGGCGGCGTCCGGCTTGGAGTACCCGGATCTGATCGACGAGCTGATTTCCCTCGCGCTCGAACGTCCCGTGGGACTGCGCTAACTAGTCGTCGATTCGCACACCCCTTGGCCCGTTTCGGGTCAGGGGGTGTTCTGCAGGTCCAGGGTGTCGGAGACGGACAGGCACGTGCTCTCCTGCGGGATCTGTGCCACGGCACTTCCGGCTTCCACGATCGCGGTGGATGAGGGGACACGGCTGGTGTCGAAAAGCATCTCCACGGCGGGGGAGCGACCGTAACTGACGGCCCGCCACTGGTTATCCTGACCCTCGACCTCGGAAATGAGCCAGTCGACGCCGTTGACGTTGGTGCACGGGTCGGTGGTGGGGGCGGGCGGTTCCACACCACAGCGCACGATGACTCCTGAAGGATCGCCGTAGGCCGTGGTGCCCTGACTCGTGGTGGCCCGCTGATCCAGATCGCCCATGGTCTCGGGCATGGCCAGCATCGCGGACGCGCACGCGGGATCCGTATTATGCGGTGCGCCGTCGACCGAGACGGGCGAACCGCAACCGGCGAGCAGCAGACCGCCCAGCGCCATGGTTGCCAGTGCCGCGCGGCGGGATGAGAAGCGGGGTCCGTGAGATCCGTCCTGGGAGCGCGCGCGGGAAAACATCATGACCTCCACTGTAGACGCGCTGACGGGGTGGCATCTGCGTGCCGGGGTGTGCCGCTCGTTACGCTGAACCCATGACCGATTCACCCACGCCGACCCCCGCAACCACGGTGGAGCAGGTCTCCGAATCCGAGCTGCTGTCAGCGTTCCTGCCGCTGTCCAAAACCGCGTCCTCGTATGTCGAAGTGGGCCCGGGGGACGACTGCGCTGTGGTGGCAGTTCCACAGGGGCGGGTGGTCATCACCACGGACACCCAAGTGGTCGATCAAGATTTCCGGACGCGCTGGCCCAACGGCTACGAAACCACGGGAGCGGACACCGCCCACAAATGCGCGGCGCAAAACCTTGCGGACATCGCCTCGATGGGCGCGGTTCCCACCTCCATGGTCGTGTCGATGACCCTGCCCGGTGACACTCCGGTGCAGTGGGTTCAGGATTTCGCCACCGGGCTGGCAGAAGCGTTCGACAGACTCGGTGCACCGATTGTGCCTGGTGGGCGGTGATTTGGGTCGCGGCCGTGAGTTGTCCGTGACCGCAACGGTGCTGGGCGTCATGGAGGATGGAAACCCAGTGCTGCGGTCGGGGGCCGGTGCCGGTGGGACGTTGGTGCACGTCGGCGCTCTCGGACTTGCTGCCGCGGGGCTCAGCGCTCTGGAGGCCCCGCCCGGCAGCGGCTGGGACCGGGTACCCGAGCACAATCGACGAGAACTCGAGCGCGCACAGTTGCGTCCCCTTGCACCGATTCTTACTGGGCCGAAAGCTGCCCGCGCCGGCGTGAGCGCCATGATCGACATCTCGGACGGACTGTTACGTGATGCGGGCCGTGTGGCGCGAGCGAGCGGCGTCGTCATCGATCTGGACCCTGTGGCCCTGGAAGAATCCGTGGCCGAGCTCGCAAACGCCGGTGAAGCCGCCGGTGTGGATCCGTGGCGCTGGGTGTTGACCGGGGGAGAAGATCACGGCTTGCTCGCGGTGGTTCCACCGGGCGTCCAGGTTCCCCCGGGGATGCGTGCGATAGGCTCATGTGCGCCCGCAGACCGCCGACCGGCGGTTGTCGGGGACACCGCCGTCACCATTGCCGGGCAGGAGCCGGGCGAATGGCTCGGCTACGACGTGGGTGAAGGATGGGATCATTTTGAGCCATAAGGGAGGCTCTACGGTATCGGCCGTGCGCGAATGGTTGGACTCCGCGCACCATGCTCTGGTGGAGCACACGGACGTACTCAATGATCTCAATGTCTTTCCCGTGGCCGATTCCGATACCGGCGTCAACCTCAGTACCACGGTGGGCTACGCGACCGAGGCGGCCCAGCTGATCGAGGGCAATGACATCGGCGAGCTGCTGCAGCACGCCGGCCGTGCGGCCCTTGAACAGGCTCGTGGTAACTCCGGTGTGCTCGTGGCGCTGACGCTCACCGCCATGGGAACGTCGCTCGAGGGTTCCACACGCGTGACCGCGGGCGAACTGCGAGACGCGTTCTCCGCCGCTCAGGTGCGCTGCTGGTCTGCGCTCACCGATCCTGTGGAGGGCACGTTGATTTCCGTGCTCGAAGCCGTGAGCAAAGTGTCCCTTCCGGAAAATTCCCAGGACGGCTCCAACCAACAACTCTCCGACTGGATGGACCTGGTCATCGCTCGCGGCAGCCACGCCGTGATCGACACCGTGGACCAGCTCCCGGTCCTACACGAGCGCGGCACCGTGGATTCGGGTGCGCTCGGCATGTTGATCGTTCTGGTCGAGCTCAGGTCGGCTCTGACCGGCGACCTGACCCGACACAATCCGGTCCCGGACATCATCCGCGACTACTCCGAGCATTCCGGGCACAGCGAGAACCACGCCTCAGTGGGCTTCGAGGTCATGTGCACCGTGGAACTCTCCGCCCTGGACGCCGCCGAACTGCGCCACGAACTGGACAGCGCCGGAGACAGCGTGCTGGTCAGCGCCGTGAACGAGACAGACAACGGGTACACGTGGCGCGTGCACGTGCACGTGGAGGACCCCGAGGAAGCACTGGAACTCATGCGCGCCGCGGCCAGGCGGTCAACGTGAGCGTGACGTCACTCGGTTCTGACGAGTCTCAAGCTTCCGGCGAGCCCCAGGTTTCTCCGTGACCACCGCGGCTCAGCTGGTCCCGGCATTCGCCGGCTCCTGGACCAGCCACTGACCCGTTACATCCCGGGTACTTCGCCCACCAGCACGGTCAAGCTGCTCGAGAAGGATCTGGGCGTCACCACGGTGGGCGAGTTGTTGGACTACGCGCCGCGCCGCTACATCCGCCGCGGCCACCTGCAATTGCTCAGCGACCTGGTCGCGGGGGAGCGAACCTCGTTCGTGGCCCGCGTGGAGTCATCCTCCACACGGCGCATGCAGCGGGACCCGCGCCGCAGCCTGACGGACGTGATCGTTTCGGACGGCACCGGAGCCAGCCTCAAGATCACCTTTTTCAATGCGTACACCGCCCAGAAGGAACTGCCGGTAGGGACGCACGCCCTGTTCACCGGAAAGCCCGAGCTCTACCGCGGCAATCTGTCCATGACCGGCGCGGACTACGCCGTGGTGGACACCCCGGACTCCGTCACGGATTTCACGTCCCAGTCCGGCGAGGTCTATCCGATCCCGGTGTATCCGGAGAGTGGCAAGCTCACCACCCCGCGCATCACGCGCGCCGTCCAGCAACTGCTGCTCACCGCAGACCTTGACTCTCTGACGGACCCGATACCGCAAAACATTCTGGAGCGCGAGAAACTGGTCGGTCTTGCGCAGGCCTACCGGGACCTGCACCGCCCGGAATCCGTGGACGCGTTCCAAAAGGCGCAGGAGCGTTTCCGCTACCAAGAGGCCTTTGTGCTGCAAACGGAACTCGCGCGGCGTCGTTATGACCATGCGTCCCAACCCGTCGAGGAGCGCCCCGCCCGCGCGGACGGTCTGCTGTCCCGCTACGACGCCGCCCTGCCGTTCACCCTGACGGACGGCCAGCGATCGGTGGGCGAGCAGATCCAGTCCGAGCTGGCAGGCACCGCCCCCATGAACCGGCTGCTCCAGGGCGACGTGGGCTCCGGTAAGACCGTGGTGGCCTGCGCGCAATGCTGCAAATCGTGGACACCGGTGGCCAAGCGGCCATGCTGGCTCCCACCGAAGTGCTCGCCCAACAGCACTACGACAAGATCGTGGCCTCGCTCGGACCCCTCGCCCGCCCCGATCAGCTGGACGGTGATCCGGACGGCACCAAGGTCGTGTTGCTGACCGGTTCGCTGCCCACCGCGGCCAAACGCGCCGCGTTGTTGGACATCGCGAGCGGCGCGGCGGGCATTGTGGTGGGCACCCACGCGCTCATCCAGGAGAAGGTCCAGTTCGCCGATCTCGGCCTGGCGGTCGTGGACGAACAGCACCGTTTTGGCGTGGAACAGCGCGATGCCCTGCGCGATAAGGCCGGGCATACACCGCACACCCTGGTCATGACCGCGACCCCCATCCCGCGCACGGTGGCCATGACGGTCTTCGGCGACCTGGACGTCAGCACCCTGCGCGAGCTGCCCGGCGGCC
>NZ_AJXN01000188.1 GCF_000286355.1 Kocuria atrinae C3-8
CCTCTGGCGCGCCTGGGAAAACCTCCGCACCGACTACAACGGGACTGGCAGTATGGTGGCGCGACTACACCGACCCCACCATGCGGACACTCTTCGACGAGAAGGGACCCTTCCACGGTTGCACCCCTCGAGCACACCACCCGAAGGGGATACCGCTGCCGATGGATCCTCCGCCTGAAGGGCTGTTTGATTGACCCGTCTACGCCAGGTCCATCTCCAGTTGGTTTTGTTCCCTCAGGGACACAGAACGCTGCTAGGTCCATCGGACCGGTCTGCATGTACCGGCAGTATCCTGCCGCTCTTCCTGATAGCAGCACCTCTAGCGCCCAATAAGAACTGAACCAGCAAGATGTTGCCGATTGACGCCCTTCTTCGACACAATGACGTTGAACTAGGCGATATCGGCAGGATTCTGCCGGAAGGAGATGGTCATGGGTGAAGTCGAAGCTGTGGGTAGGGCAATTCGCGCCGCCCGCAAGGAGGCTGGACTGACTCAAAGAGACCTGGCCGATCTGGCCGGCATCTCCGAGCGGACGGTCCGCGCTATCGAAACCGGTACTGGCAATCCCGCACTGGCGGCCGTGGCCGCCGCGGCCAACGTGCTCGGCCTGCGGTTGGTGGCCGAGTAATGGCCGACCTACACCGACTGCGGTTCGTGGACGTGGCCGACGTCTACAAGGCTGGCCGGTTGGCCGGCCGACTAGAACGCGCCGAAGACGCGGGCACAGCATTCACCTATGACCCGGCCTACCTGAATGCCGGTCACCCTCCGGTGGCTTTGACTCTTCCCCTAACCGGAGAGCCCGTCACCGCATCCTCGGGTGGGGTTCCACCATTTTTTGCGGGGTTGCTGCCCGAAGGCCACCGCTTGACCGTCCTGAAGGACGCGATCAAGACCAGCCTGGACGACGAACTCTCGCTACTGCTGGCTGTCGGCGCTGACGCTCCAGGAGACGTCCAGGTCGTTCCCACAGGAGACGCGCCGGTCGAGCCGGAGGCCCTGGTCGACTCCGCGAAGCCGCAGGAGCTGGACTTCACTGCACTAGCCGAAGCGGTGGATCTACACGCTTTGCCGGGGGTGCAGGACAAAGCCAGCGCCTCTATGCTCACCGCTCCTTTAGCCACCCAGGGAAACCGGCTAATCCTGAAGTTGAATCCGCCTCGGCATCCGCACCTGGTCGAAAACGAGGCCATACATCTGGCCGCAGCCAAGAAGCTGAAAATCCCAATCGCCAAGCAACCGTAGTTATCGACCGCCACGGGCG
>NZ_AJXN01000189.1 GCF_000286355.1 Kocuria atrinae C3-8
CCGGTCACCTCCGCGTGGGAGGCGACCGGGCGCCGTCGGCAATGGTGGAGTCCTAGAGGGTCTTGCCAGTAGTGGGCGCCGGATTGGTCCACTGCTTGGGGCCGTTCTTGGCCGCGAGCAAGGCGAAGATCACGATGACCGCCAGGATGATCGGGGCGGCGTAGAGGCCCAGGTTGTAGTTGCCGGTGACCGTCTGGATGGTGCCCCACAGGGGAGCGCCCAAGGCATTGCCGATGTAGTAGAAGGACAGGCCCAGGGAGAGCAGCTTGCTGTAGTCGCGAGCACCCACCGACTGGCGCAGCACCAACGGCGGGGCCACCGTGGCGTTGGAGACACCGGCGGACATGCACACCATGGCCATCAGCGGCAAAGCCATGGCCATCGCACCGAAACCGGTGGCGGCCGTGGACATCTGCGGCAGGTACAGGAAGCCCACCGCCATCAGACCCAGCGTGATGGTCATCATCCAGATCACACCGATCTTGTCGTTGATGATGCCCAGCAACGGCTTCCACAGGATCAGGGTGAACGTCCACGTGGCCAGCAACAAGCTGAACGCGGAGATGTTCTCGCCGGTGTAGACCTTCAGCAGAATGGCCAGCACCTGCGTCACGGACACGATCATGCCGATCAACACGAACGCCAAGGCCAGGAGCCAGAACCAGGGGCTGCGCAGGGCGTCGCGGAGCACGAAACCGGGGAGCTTGGTGGGGTCCTGGCTGCGGGCTTCTTCATTCTCGCCGGGCACCGCGCCGTAGGGGAGTAGGCCCACGTCGGCGGGAGTATTGCGCACCAGGAACACGGTGGCGATCAAGGAGAGCGTAACCAGAACGATGGCCATGGTCATGATGGTGGGGCGCCAGCCAGGGACTCTGCCATGCGCGGGCTCAGGATGGACCACAGCAGACCGCCCACGCCGGAACCGGAAAGCACGATGCCCAGGACCAGACCGCGCTTGGCCTCGAACCAGGACGTGGTGATGACCGGAGGAATGGGTGCCTGGGAGAGTCCGTAGCCCATGCCGATCACTGCGCCGGCCACATAGAACATGAACGGGTTGGGCGCGAAGGAGAACAGCAGTACACCCAGGCCCATGATGCACGAGCCCACGCCCAGCATCACGCGGGGACCGAACTTGGCGATCAAAGGGCCGGCAGCGAACATCATGGTCACCACAATGGTGATGGTCAGAACCGTGAAGTAGATGAGGAACGCCGGCTGGCCGCCGTTGGCGGGGTTGCCGGTTTCGTCCGTGAACATGTCACCCACGATGAACGGGTGCAGCAAAGACAAACCGGACAGCACCACGGATGCCGCAATCATGATCATGAAGCCACCGGCCGCGACCATCCAGTGGCGTGGTGTCATCCCTTGAGGTGGTCTGGTGGCTGTTTCCGTGGTGGTATCCATGCTGTGCTCCCTATTGTTCTTATCAAGACCAACCGGTCACGCGATGAGACCGGCACCGCCGGAACTTAGCCTTGATCCACCGA
>NZ_AJXN01000190.1 GCF_000286355.1 Kocuria atrinae C3-8
CACAGGTTGACACCCTGCGCGAGATCGCAGAATATGGGCCGATTTTCCGCGGATCGCTGCCTCAGATGTTGACGGACATCATTAACCCCCGAACCTCTGCCTCAGATGTTCACCACCGCCCCCGTACCCGCCGATCTCAACCTCAAATGTTCACCGGCACCTCGAACCCGCGCATCTCTGCCCCAGATGTTCACCACAGCCATGCGGCCCGCGAATCTCAGCCTCGGACGTTGCCAGCGGGGAGACCGACCATGAGTACAGTGATCCAGCATGGTGATGATCATTCGCTTTGACGCTTCGCATCGGGACGAAGCTCTTGACCTGGCCATACGTGCGTGGGCTCCGGTCTTCCCCCAGGTGCGAGCCACGGTGCCGCGCTTCGTCTACGACAACTTCTATCCGGACGGGTGGGAAGTCAGACAGCGGGCGGATCTGTCCGAAGTCCTTGATCAAGAGCCGCAGAACGTAGACGTCGCCCTTGAGGATGACCAGGTAGTCGGCTGGATCTGCACCCGGATACATCCCGAGGACAACATGGGTGAGGTCTACGTCCTGGTGGTTGATCCTGATCATCAACGTCGGGGGATCGCCTCCGCTCTCATGGATCGTTCGATGCGCCGGATCAAGAACGCGGGAATGAGCATGGCCCTAGTCGAAACCGGAGACGACCCGGGCCACTCCAGTGCACGGTCCACTTATGAGCGCCTCGGATTCACACGCTGGCCAGTAGCCCGATACTTCAAGGACCTCGCCGAAAAAGACCTAGCCGATGAGACTGATCGATCCCCGTGAGCGTTCGATCCGCCGGTGAAGCCGGTGCCGACAGGCTACACACCGGCACGCCGGGTCCTGACACGGTAAAAGACCCGGTGAAACCTGACATCTGAGGCGGAGGTTCGCGCGGTGAACATTTAAGGCGCGAGATCGCAGAATACGGGCCGATTTTCCGCGGACCTCTTCCTCAGATCTTCACCACCGCCACGCTGCCTGCGGATCTCGGCCCGAAATGTTCCCCGCCGCGCCAGTCGCTGCGAACCCCCGCCCCAGATGTTCACGGACACCACGGACCCGCGGATCTCTGCCTCACGTGTTCCCGGCTCACCGGGCGCACGCGGCGCAGTCCGGCTCCGGGGTGTACGCGCACTCTTGCCTCCCCCTGTTCTAGAGTGGTGCGGGTGACTGAGAATGCAACGGCTACCGCCGATCCCTATGACATTGCCCGCCGTGCCGCTGACGCCATCCGCGAGCGCACGGGTGTGGAGAACCACCGCATCACCCTGACCCTGGGTTCCGGGTGGGGTGAGGCCGCCGAGCTCATCGGTGAGACCGAGCACGAGATTCCCGCAACCGAGATCCCCGGATTCTCACGCCCCGCGCTGGAGGGCCATGTGGGCACCCTGCGCTCGATCAAGCTCGCCAACGGTGACCACGCCCTGGTGATTGGTGCGCGAACCCACTTCTACGAGGGCAAGGGCGTGCGCGCCGTGGCCCACGGTGTGCGCACCGCGGCCGCTGCGGGCGCTGAGATCATGATCCTGACCAACGGTTGCGGCGGTCTGAACCCCGCATGGCAGCCCGGCACCCCGGTGCTGATCAGTGACCACCTCAACCTCACGGCTACCTCCCCGCTGGAGGGTGCCACGTTCGTGGACCTCACCGACCTCTACTCCTCCCGCCTCCGCGAGATCGCGCATCAAGTGGATCCCAGCCTGGACGAGGGCGTCTACGCCCAGTTCCCCGGCCCGCACTACGAGACCCCGGCCGAGGTGCAGATGGCCAAGGTCCTGGGTGCAGACCTGGTGGGCATGTCCACGGCCCTCGAAGCCATCGCCGCGCGTCACGCCGGCATGGAGGTCTTCGGCATGTCTCTGGTGACCAACCTCGCCGCCGGCATCAGCGAGACCGCACTTTCCCACGAGGAAGTCATCGAGGCCGGCGCAGCCGCGGGTCCCCGCATCTCGCGTCTGCTCGCGGACATCGTGGCCAAGCTCTAACGCAACACGCTCGTCGACGCCGCCGCTCCCCCGAAACGCGCCACCGCACGGGAGTTTGCCACGTCCGAATCCGGGGAAAGTCCCGTGCTGGTCACCATGGCAAAATTCTGGTGGGCGCACCCGCTTCGTAACTGACGGAATGTCAGCAACGGGGCGGCCAAGCGTCTAGACTGGACAAAGAATTTATTTACCCCTCGCGGTTGCAGTCTGAAAGGGTCCACTCATGGTCAGAAGAGATGAAGCCTCCGTCAACGAGCAGGAGACTACTCGTCGCTCGGCCGAGCGCGGAAGCCACACCGTCAAGCCCCGCACCTTCTCCGGTGAGGGCGAGACGCTCAAGAGCTTGTTCCTGCTGCTCGGCGGCATGATCACCATTGTGGCCAGCTTCTGGATGTTCGCCAGCTACCCGGACAGCTGGTGGATCTTCCTGCTCGGCATCCTGGCTTACGGATTGGCGCTGTTCGTGCCCACCACGATCACCTCCGGCGCCACGGCCAAGCACTCCACCGGCGGCACCGAGCTCACGCTGGATCTGCCCGCTGGTCCGCACGAGATGGCTCAGCGCCCCAATACGCCCAACCAGGCGCAGGTCAACCACTAAGTTTCATTGCACAGAACCC
>NZ_AJXN01000191.1 GCF_000286355.1 Kocuria atrinae C3-8
GCTGATCCGGCTCGCTGGTCTCCGGAGCTTATCCCGTCTCACGCTCGTCCCGGCTCCCACTCACGCCGGCCGATTCTTCTTCCACTCCGCTCAGCGCAGCACCACGGTACTGAGGCCCTGCAGAATCACCCGTCCTTCGCAGTGCCATTTCACGGCATCGGACAGCGCCTTGCATTCGGTATCCCGGCCGGCGGCCACCAGATCCTCGGGTCCGAACGTGTGATCCACCTGCACGGTTTGCTGGGCAATGATCGGGCCCTCGTCGAGTTCGGCATTGACGTAGTGCGCGGTAGCTCCCACGGTTTTGACCCCGCGTTCGTACGCCTGGTGATAGGGCTTGGCACCCTTGAAGCTGGGCAGGAACGAGTGGTGAATGTTGATCACCCGCCCGGACATCCGCGTGGCCAGTGAATCGCTGAGCACCTGCATGTAACGGGCCAGGACCACCAGATCCACTTCGAAACGATCCACGAGTTCCAGCAGGTGAGCCTCGGCCTCGGGTTTCGTGTCCGGGGTGACGGGCACGTGGTAGAACGGGATGCCGTGCCACTCGACCAGTCGCTGGTGGTCCAGGTGGTTGGACACCACGGCCACGATGTCCACGGGCAACTCACCCGTGCGGCTGCGATAGAGCAGGTCATTGAGGCAGTGACCGAACTTCGAGACCATCACCAGCACCCGCCGCTTGGCCCCGTGCACATTGAGTTGCCAGTTCATCTCGAAGCGTTCCGCCACCGGTTCCAGGTCTTTATACAGCGCGTCGCGATCCAGGGTGCCCCCGGCCATCGGCGCCACGTGGACGCGCATGAAGAAATGTCCCCGCCGCCGGTCATCGAACTGCGTGAGCTCCACAATGTTGCACCCGTGATCCAGGAGTACCCCGCTCACCGCGTGCACGATTCCCAGGGTTTCGGGGCAGTCCAGCGTGAGCACCAATTCCGACGACGCCGCTCCGGGCACGTTGGTTTCTACGATTTCTGTTGGCGCGGTCATCACGCCACCTCCTGGGATGCGAATTCGGTCATGGCGTCCATCAGCCATTGGGCGATGTACACGGCGAAGGACGAGCGGGGCATGATCCGCCAGGTCTGTTCATCGGTCTGCCACAGCAAGACCTGCACGAGTCCCAGCGTGGTGGAGACCGCGGTGCCCGGCCCGAAGACCCGCGGGTGCAGATCCAACGGGCACCCCTTTTCGAGCACGGCACGGGCTGAGGGGCCGGACAGTTCCAGGGTGGTCCGGTTGGCCGAAAGGTCCACCACGTGCGACCGCTGCTTGTGGCCGGCCATGGCCCGACTCAGCTCTTGCGTCAGTGGATGCGTCGACAAGGTCGGGGCCGCCCCGAGATTTTCTTGATCGGCACCCCCGGCCGGCCCCGCGGCGCTGTCGGTCGCGGGACGGGAGGCGACCCCGCCT
>NZ_AJXN01000192.1 GCF_000286355.1 Kocuria atrinae C3-8
GACTGCTGCGCACCGGAGGTGCCCCCGGCGGCGTCGGCGGCATTGGCGAAGTCCGCGAGCTGGGAGGCCGCGCTGCCCAGGGAGTCGGCCAGGGCGCGGCGGATCTGGGGCCGGAGTCGTTCCTTGAGGTCTGTGAGGTCCTCACCGGTTCCCAACACCTTGTTCCGGGCGTCGCGCACCTCGAAGTTCATGCGCAGGTGAGCCGGGAGCACCCCGGGCTGGAAGTCCGTGGCGTGCACCTGGTGACCGCGCAGCCTGCGCAGCACGGTGGCCAAGGATTCCAGCAAGGAATCGGTCTCGGGGGAGAACTCCGCGGAAAGCACGTCCACCGCGGTGGCGGCCATGTCCGGGGCCGGTACGAAATTGCGCCGCACGGCCTTGGGCAGGGACTTGATGAGGGCGGTGACCAACTCGGTGCGCAGACCGGGGATGTGCCACTCGAACTGCTCCGGAGCCAGACGGTCCAGGAACAGCACGGCACGCGCACGGTCACACCGTCCGCGGTCTCCGAACCGGGGGAGAACTCGTAATCCAGGTCCAGCGACAGGATGCCGTCCGGTGAGGCCACGTTCCAGGTCCGCGGGAAGGACTGAGTGTCGAGCTCGGCGACCTCCGGGGCGATCAGCGCGTCCGGATCCAGGTCCAGCAGGTGCTCGTTGCTGCCGCGAGCCTTCTTCCACCACGCGTCGAAGTGCCGCTGGGACACCACGTCCGCGGGAATGCGCGCATCGTAGAAGTCGAACAGCACCTGATCGTCCACGCGCAGGTCCTTGCGGCGCATGCGATTCTCGAGTTCTTCCACGCGTTCCAGGCGCTGCTGATTGCGTTTGTAGAACCGGTGCCGGGTCTGCCAGTCACCCTCGACCAACGCGTGGCGGATGAAGAGCTCACGGGAGAGTTCGGGGTCCACCTTGGAGAACTGTACGGAGCGCTCGGTCACGAGCGGCAAGCCGTACAACGTGACCCTCTCGTAGGCCATGACCGCTCCGCGGGAGCGTGACCAGTGCGGCTCCGAGTAGTTGCGCTTGACCAGATCCGGGGCCAGTTCTTCGACCCACTCCGGGTTGATGCTCGCGTTGGTGCGGGCCCACAGCCGAGAGGTCTCCACGAGCTCGGCCGACACGACCCAGTCCGGGGAGGTCTTGAACAGCGCCGAGCCGGGGAAGATCGCGAACTTGGTGCCGCGCGCGCCGCGATAATCACGGGTGCGTTCATCGCGCACGCCAATGTGGCTCAGCAGACCGGACAGCAGGCTCTGGTGAATGGCATCTTGATTGCCGGCCACGTCGATCTCGCGTGACTTGCCGGGATCGATCCCCACCTCGCGGCCGATCTGACGCAGCTGCGCGTAGAGATCCTGCCACTCGCGGATGCGCAGGAAGTTGAGGTACTCGCGCTTGCACAGTTTGCGGAACTGCGAGGACGACAGCTCGTGCTGCTGCTCCTGGATGTATTGCCACAGCAGCCCGTAGGACATGAAATCGGACGTCTTGTCCTTGAAGCGCTTGTGGAACTCGTCCGCGGCCTGGCGATGTTCCAGCGGCCGTTCACGCGGATCCTGCACGGTCAGGGCCGCGGCCAACACCATGACCTCCCGTGTGCAGCCGCGGCGCTGGGCCTCCACGATCATGCGCCCCAGCCGTGGGTCCACGGGCAGGGCCGCCAGGATGCGGCCGGTCTGGGTGAGCGGCGAATTCTTGCGGCCGCGGCGGCGTCGTC
>NZ_AJXN01000193.1 GCF_000286355.1 Kocuria atrinae C3-8
CAGGTTGACACCCTGCGTTTCGACTCAACGAATGGCACTTTTACGGACTCACATGTTTATGCGGCGCAGACGGCCCTACAGCACGAGCGTCAGCACAAAGATGATCGCGATGATCACCAGGAACACGATGCCCCAGTTGCGTAGCACGTGTTTGTCGCTGTCCCGGGTTTCCGGGCTGTTGGGGTCCCGGTCCGCGTAGCGGTCACTGCCCACCCCGTAGTACAGCTCCGAGGTCGAGGGCTCGCGCGGCGGTCCCGGCTCCACAGGCGGCTGATCCGAGGGAGGTGCGCCGGCGGCGTCGTCGGTCTTGCGGGGGCCATGGGCCAGAAGCGATCGGCGTCGAAAATCTTGTCCCGCTTGGGCTGATCCTGTGCGTCTGGGCGCGGGCCGTTGAGCGAATCGCGCACGGGCACACCGGTGCCGGGGTACTCGGTGCTGCCAGGGTTCTTCGGCGAGGTGTCGTTGGTGAACGGATCCGGTTCGTTCTCGTCGACCAGCTCGGACTCCGGGATGCCGCTCGTGGTTACGGCCGGACCCGAACTGCCCGAGGAATTCACGGGGTCCTGGGGCGAGGGCCTCGAGGCGGGTTCATCCACCGCCGCCGACGTCGCTCCACCCGTTTCGTGGCCACGGTCGGCTGCCTGCCGCAGCACCTCGGTCACCCGTTCGAGCGGGCCCCGCTGGTTGCGCTTGGTGGTCTGCTGGGCGACCTGTTCGGCACGGCTGGCCACGGAGCGCAGCACCGAGGCGTTGTCGAGCTCCAGATCGCGGGCGGCCATGGCGAGCTCGAGAGGCGGATCGGCGGGGTCGGGCTTGGTGGCCCATTCCAGCAGACCGGTCAGCACCGGGCTGGACAGTGACTTCTTGAGCGCCGGTCGCAGCGCCTCCACCTCTGACAGTGCCACCAGCTCGCGCGGAGGAGTGGAGCCGTAGCCGCGAGCGGCTTGATCCAGCGGGCCGCGGTCGTTGAACAGCGCGGCGAGCATGGCGGCTGATGCGTATCGGTCTTCGGGCGAAGAAGCTTCGGAACTCTGTGTGTGCAATTGCCGCTGGGCCGGTGCTCCGGCATCGCGCACAACGTCCAGCAAGGCGGGGTCCGCACGCACGAGCCGGGCGGGCTCGTTCAAGGCGCGGGCAAGGTCCGGGTCAAGCTCTTCACTCATGTCGATCGCCTCCGTAGTCCGTTCTACGAGCCTACGTGAGGATGCCCGCGCCGTGCAGTAGCGCGCGGGGTCAGGCCGTGACTCCGCGGGCCGCTGAACCCGACACCGAACCCCCGCCCCGTCTCGCACTCCGGACCACCACTGTCGTGAATCAGTTAGGCCCGCTAATGTGCTGTGGGTGACACGTCCCACATCTGATGCCTCGAACCGCGCACCCGGAGTGCTGCTCTTCGTGTTGATGGGGGCCATGGCCATTGGGCCGGTGTTCAACTACGCGCTGGGGTCGTTGAGTGCGCTGATCGTGGACGAGTACGGCATCACCGAGGGTCAGTACGGGTTCATTCTGGCGGCGGTCTACATCTCCGCCGGCGTCACGGCCACGTTCCTGGGGGTGCTCGCGGACAAGCTGACTCCGCGCTTCCAGATCGCGTTGATCTTCTCGGGCATTGTGGTCGCGTTCCTGGTGAGTGCGGCGTGGCAGTCCTTTGTGGTCCTGCTCGCCGCAGCACTGATTGCCGGCGTCACCCAAGCGTTCTCGAACCCCGCGACCAACCGCCTGATCGCCCAGCGCACGAGCTTCACCCAACGCGGCCGCTGGATGGGCTGGAAACAGTCCGGCGTGCAAATGGGTCTGTTGATCTCGGGTGTCACCTTCCCATTCCTGGGCGCCGCGCTCGGTTGGCAGACCTCCGCCCTGATCGGTGCGGCCGCCTGCGTTCCCGCGTTGGTGATCGCGTGGCTGATCATCACCAAGGTCGAGCGCGACGTCGCCTCCCGGCCTCTTCCTCCCGCCCCCGCCAAGTCCGCGACGCCGGGTCGCGAAAAATTGCCGACGGCGGTCTGGCTGTTCTCCCTCGTCGCTTTCCTCAACGCCGTGGGAACCCAGGGCGTCACCGTGTACTCCTCGCTGTTCGCGGTGCGGGCGCTGGACTTCCCGCTGACCGTGGCGGGCCTGATCATTGGCGTGATCGGTGTGCTGGGCATCCTGAGTCGCATCGGGTGGGGCCGCGTGGCGGGTCGCATGGCGCGACCCTCCGCACTGATCCAGATCATGAGCCTGGGCGGTGTGGTCGGGTTGGTGTTCCTGATTGCGGCCGAGGCGTTCCAACAGAGCTGGTTGTTGTGGGCGGGCATCGCGTTCCACGCGACCCTCCCACTGGCCGCCAACGTGATCATCAATTCGGGCACGGTGCGACGGCGCCGGCAGCAAGGTGGGAGCGGCGTCGGGCCTGGTGGCCACCGGTATGTATCTGGGCTTCGGCGCGGGACCGCTGATCGTGGGGCAGCTGGTGGACCTCACCGGGGGCTTTACCGCGGGCTGGATCGCTGTGGGCGTCACTTACGTAGCCAGCGTGGTGGTCGCGATCATCCTGAGCAGGCTGCAAAAGCGTTCGGAATGAGCCTGCCGCGTGTGGTCCCATGGAGGTATGGGCACCCCACGAACCGACCTCGCACACGTCCTCAAGCGCCTGGATGGCAACAGTTACGGCGCCTATAAACAGCTCAAGGGTGACTGGCGGATTGGCGACTTCGAGTTGCTGGTCGATCGCGTGCAGTCGGACCCGTACGCGCCGCCGTCCATGGTGCGGCTTCGTGTGCCGCGGAAGGTCGCGGGCATTCCGGACCACCTCATGGATTCGGTAGCCAAGCGCATTGCCGCCGGCGACTTCCTCACGCGCGCTTTCGGCCGGGCCGCCCGTACCCTCAGCCCCGACGGGGGCAAGGCTCCGGCGGTATCTTCATGGTGCGCGTGGGCCAGGAGATCCTGCAGCGCTCGTCGGTTCTCATCGACGCCGCCGCCGTCGAGGTTCGCTGCGAAATCGCCCTTCCCGCCGCGGCCGCCGGATCAAGGGGCGCGCCGCGGAACGGTTGCTGACCGAGGTACTGCCGAGCGTCATCGACCGCTCCCTGCTCTTCCGCAACCTGGACGCCGCGGCATTCGAACTCCACGTACGCACCTACTGGATGCCGAGCACGTGCGCTCGCAGCTCACCCCGCACGGTCTGGTCGCTTTCGTCGCCGACGGCGCCGTGCTCCCGCGCGCGTCCGGGCACCGTGACGAGCCGCTCACCAGCCACGCCGTGCCGTTCGAATCGCCGGAGAATCTGCGGGTCACGCTGTCGCTCAGCGATGGCTCCGAGGTCTCGGGCATGGGCATCCCGGAGGCGTAACGGTCATCGTGGGTGGTGGCTATCACGGCAAGTCCACGCTGCTGCAGGCGCTCGAGCGAGGGGTGTACGACCACGTCCCCGCCGACGGTCGCGAGCTGGTGATCACCCGAGCGGATGCGATGGCCGTGCGCGCGGAGGATGGCCGCGCTGTCACCGACACGGACGTTTCCCCGTTCATCAACAACCTCCCCACCGGCGCGGACACCAAGCGGTTCAGCACCACGAACGCTTCGGGCTCCACATCGCAGGCGGCATCGATCACGGAGGCCGTGGAATCCGGAGCGAAGGTGTTGCTCATGGACGAGGACACGTGCGCCACCAACCTCATGGTCCGCGATCAGCGCATGCGCTCCCTGGTGCCCGGCGAACGGGAGCCCATCACGCCGTTCGTCGACAGGTTCAAGCGTTGTACCGGGACAAGGGCGTGTCCACGGTGCTCGTGACGGGCGGTTCCGGGGCGTTCCTGGATGTCGCGGATCTGGTGATCGCGATGGACGCTTACCGTGCCTCGGATGTCACGACCTAGCTCGTCAGGTGTCTGCGGAGTTCCCGTCGGGTGAGCAGACGCAGCCCACCGGGAGTTTAGGTGAGTTGCGCGAGCACGTCCCGGCGGCGTCGTCGTCGACGAACGACGCGCTCGCGGCGCGCGCGGGCGGCCAACGTGGACGGGACCGACGAGGCGGTGATCGTGGCGAGTTCCGA
>NZ_AJXN01000194.1 GCF_000286355.1 Kocuria atrinae C3-8
CGTTCCTAGCGCGCGAGGTCGTTCTCGTTGGCGCTGTCGGATAGCTGGTAAACGGTCCCCTTGTGCCCTCGACCGCCCAGTTGTAGGACAGTTCCTGACTCCAGGGGCTGCTTGAGTGCGTAGCGCACTTGCCCATTGCTGAGGCCGGTCTTCTCCTGCAGGGCCTGCATGGTCAGCGATTTTTCCTGTCGGAGGGCCGAGATAACGCGGTCTTCATTCCGTGATCTGGACTGAGGTTGTTTCGAAGGTGAGGCAGGAGCCCGCGGAGTCTCGAGTGCTGCTGTCGGATTGGGGCGCCGCCACAACGTTGCTTTGAACTGCACGCCGGTGTCCGTCAGCGCGGGCCGGGGCAGGTCCGCTGTGCTGCACGCACGGAACACTTCTTGGATTCCGCCCCCTTCGCCCTCAATGATGGCTGCACCGTCCGGTGTCCGAAGTCTTTTGGAGATGTTGTAGAGCCGTTGGTTCACCGCGGCCTGCGCGTGATCCATGCTCTCCAATTGTTGGATCGAAACGCCGCGGAGTCCTCCCGGGCTGATGATGAACAGCTCGTTTGGGGTGAGGCGGACCTGGATGCTCTTGCCCACCCCCAGGGTGTTGGGGCCGAGGTCTCGGTGAACCAGGGCATTCGCGACAAGTTCGCGAACTGCGCTCAGTGGGATTTCGGGCCGGGGGCGAATGTGTCCATCTGCGGAGTAGTCCCTCACCTCGGAAAGGTTCGACTCGACCCAATCCATCACGTTTTCCAAAAGGATCGGGATCGGCCCCGTGAAATCTTGCAGGTCACGAGTGCGGTGTCCGCCCTGATCGGCTGGAACTCGGACCGCTGCTGTGACGCCTAATGCGGGGAATTCCCCCTGTGGGTAATCCCCCATGCGTACAGGCCAGCAAGCGTGAGTTGGTCGTCTCCCAGAGTTACACCGGTCCGTCGGAGAAGTTCGGCATCCGTCCGGTCGCGCAGCCTAGGGTCGGCTCGGCGGTAATTCGTCAGGTACGTTTCCACGAGGTCTGGGATCAGGTCCTCAATGGTCAGGCCGGGGATGGCTTCTTTATCGTTCTGGACCAACTGGGTCATGTGCAGTTTCTCGACTTCGACCATCCGCAGCTCATGGGCGTGCATGACGTAATCGCCGTCGGACTGCCGCAGGTATGCCCTGCCCTGGTACCGGGCGGGCCGCTCTTGAACCGGTAGCGGCAAGACTTCCGCGACGACCACATGTTTGCCATCCAACGTCATGGTTGACGTGGTCAGCTGCGGGGCCGGGGTGATCGCGTTCCGTGCCTGGGAAACCAGCCCTGCTTCGTAAGCTGCGGGGTTCGGAACGCCGGTTACGCGAAAATCATGCGCTTCATCCACTCCAAGGATGAGTGTCCCGCCCGACGGCATATTGGCAAAGGCGCATATCGTTTCGGGGCAGTTTTTTGGAAGTCCTTGCGCCGCACGTTTGACCTCGATGGAGGTGCTGTCACCTCGTCGCACACGGAGGAGTGCTAGTGCTTCCTGTAGCTCGCTTGCAGTCCAGGCCATGGGAAGTAGTGTAATCGTAAATCGTAACTGCAAATCGTAAAACTGGACGGTGTGCAGTTACGATTTGCGATTACCCCTATCCTTGGCCTGTGGATTCAACTGAAGCAGAACACGTG
>NZ_AJXN01000195.1 GCF_000286355.1 Kocuria atrinae C3-8
GTGGCGCAGGCGCTCGCCCTGGATCGGACCGACGACGGCGCCGCGTTGCGCTATCTGGGCAGCGCACCGGATCCAGTGCTCGCCGCCCAGCGACTCGTGGCCGAGCACCCCGGCTACCAGCAGCCGTGGACGGGACTTTTACTGCCCGATCACCCGACAACGGCGGAGATTGTGACGACCGCTCGAACCGGTGTCTCCGGTGAGGGCGGAACGGATGCTTTCCCGTGGCGCTTCGCGCTCAGGAACGACCCCACGGTGTCGCCGTACCGGAAAGCCACCGTCAAGAAACGCAGAACCCGGCCGTAGCATCCGCGCGAACTGCTCGTGTGGGGCAAACGGCGGATACGATGGACCGGTGACTGAATCCGTAGAGCAGATGATTGACCGGTTGTGCGCCAAGATCCCGGACCACCCGGAGCCGGGGGTGTTGTTCCGTGACCTCACCCCGCTGTTCGCCGACGGGGACGGATTCAAGCGCACCGTGGACGCCCTGACCGATGCATTCCGTGGTCAGTACGACTGTGTGGCCGGCGTCGAGGCGCGCGGATTCATGATTGCCGCCGCCGTGGCCTATGCCTCCGGCGTGGGCATCGTCCCCGTCCGGAAGAAGGGCAAACTGCCGCGCGAGACTATCTCGCAGCAGTACAACCTGGAATACGGCACCGAAACGCTCGAAATCCACACGGACGATGTCCCGCGCGGTTCGCGTGTTCTGGTGCTCGACGACGTTCTGGCCACCGGTGCACGCTCGGTGCGTCTGCGTCATTGCTGACCCGCGCCGGTTTCAACGTGGCGGGTTTCGGCGTGATCATGGAACTGACCGCCCTGCGCGGCCGCGCCCAGCTGGGCGGGCACCGGGTTCGCGCCCTGTTGCGCGTCTGAGTTTCTCCCCGTGACATGTTCGGTCACGGGAGCGCGATAGGATTGACGACCGCTGGTTATCGAACCGGCGGTCGTTTTCCGTCCCCGTGAGGTGAATTGCGTGACCGAGTCCGCGTCTGAAAGAACCGCCCAGCAGCTCGAGCTGGAACGGGACTACGTTGCCCAGGCCTATGAACGCTTGGACGAGTTGCGTGAGATCAATGGCCAAGAACTCGCCAAGGTCCGCCGCAGTGACTACGGCGGAGGACACCAGGCGAAGTCCGAGCGTGACGCCTTCGCGTCCCATTACGAGGATCGCCTGACGCAACTCGAATCGGTGGATGAGCGCCTCGTCTTCGGTCGTCTCGACACAGAGGATGACGAGCGGTATTACGTGGGCCGGCTCGGCCTGGCTACCGAGGACCACCAGCGACTGGTGCTGGACTGGCGCGCTCCGGAAGCCGGCGCGTTCTACCAGGCGACCGCTCGCAACACCCAGGGCCTCGCACGGCGTAGGCACCTGATCATGGAGAAGCGCGATGTGACCGCCATCGAGGACGATGTCTTCGACGCGGACGCGGTGGACCAGCACGAGATCGTGCGCGGCGAGGGCGCCCTCATGGCCGCGCTCAACAAGACGCGCACCGGTCGCATGAACGACATTGTCGCGACCATTCAGGCTGAACAGGACCGCATTATCCGTGCTCCACTCAAGGGCGTGCGAGTAATCCAGGGCGGGCCAGGTACGGGTAAAACCGCAGTGGCTCTGCACCGTGCGGCGTATTTGCTCTACGAACACCGCGAACGCCTGGCCAAGTCGGGTGTGCTGATCGTTGGGCCGTCATCTTCATTCCTCTGGTACATCGAACGAGTGCTGCCCGCACTCGGCGAAACCGGCGTGGTCATGTCCTCCCTGGCCGATCTCTACCCGGGCGTGCACGGCACCGTGGAGCGCGATCCGTGGGTGGCTCGATGGAAGTCCGGACTGCACATGGTCGACGTGATCAAGCAAGCGGTCGCGGACCGCGAAAAGGTTCCGGAGAAGAACCTCTGGCTGACCGTGGTCGGCCACTCCGTCAAACTCAAGCGGTCGTTGGTCCGGCACGCTCGTGAGCGCGCCCGTGCCACGGGCAAGCCGCACAACGAGGCCCGAGCAACCTTCGTGAAGGTCATCATCAAGCAGCTCGCCGAAACTCTGGGGCAGCAGCTCAACGACAAGGCCGGCTCCACCATGGACCGTTCTTACCTCAAGGAGGACTTGCGCCAATCTCGTGAAGTGCGAGTCGCCCTCAACCTGTTGTGGTTGCCGTTGACGCCGCAACAGCTGGTGAGTCAGTTGTTCTCCAAGGAGCACTACCTGCGTTCGGCGGCCCCCAGTCTGAGCGACGCGCAGATCGCCCAGCTACTTCGCGCTCCTGACGCACCGCTCACCGTGGCGGACGTGCCCCTGCTCGACGAAGCGGCAGAGCTGCTCGGCGACTTCGATTCCGCGGGCATCAAGCTGCGCGGTCAGGCGGCCGAACAACGCAAGGCGGCGGAGTCTGCGGAGAAGGTGCTCGCCACGATGGCCGAGGGTTTCGAGGACATCGGCGCCCAGGGCATCATCACCGTCGACCAGTTGACCACTCTCAACGAGGAACCGGTGCGGCGCATGACCGCTGCTGAGGCGGCGTCGGCTGACCGCACGTGGGCCTACGGGCACGTGGTGGTCGACGAGGCGCAGGAACTCTCGGCCATGCAGTGGCGCACGCTGATGCGTCGCTGCCCCATGAAGTCGTTCACGGTGGTGGGCGATATTGCCCAGGCCGGCAACGCCGCGGCAGCGACCACGTGGGAGGGCGCGTTGGAACCGTTCGTGGGGGATCGCTTCTCCCTGGAAGAACTCACGGTCAACTACCGCACGCCCCAGCCCATCGCCGACGCCGCCGTGCGGGTCGCCCGCGCAGCAGGCCTTCGCGTGTCGGACCCGCGCGCGGTGCGTGATG
>NZ_AJXN01000196.1 GCF_000286355.1 Kocuria atrinae C3-8
CCGGTGCGGGTGTCCAGCCACGCCGCGCAATCGCCCACGGCCACGACCCCGGGCACGGTGGTGCGCCCGGCGGCGTCGCAGACCACGCCATTGCCGACGTCGATCCCCGAGCCTTCCAGCCAGGCCACGTTGGGCTGGGCTCCGATGCCGACCACCACGATGTCCGCCGGAAGTACGCGGCCGTCGGCCAGGCGCACGTGAGTCACAGAATTGTCCTCCGTGTTGAAGCCTTCAATGTCGATCCCACACAGCAGTTCCACGCCGGCCTGCTCGTGCAGCCGTGCCACCACGGAACCCATTTCGGCGCCGAGTGGTCCGCGCAGCGGGGTGGTCGACTTCTCCAGCACGGTGACCTGCAGGCCCAGGGAGTGCGCCGTGGACGCGACCTCCGCGCCAATGAATCCGGCGCCCAGAACCACCAGCTGCCCACCGCGTTCCACGAGGGCCCGCAATTTGCGGGCGTCCTCGAGCGTGCGCAGGGTCAGCACGTTGTCGAGGCCCGTGAGCTCCGGCAACTGTCGTGCGGAGCGCCGGTGGCGATGACCAGGAGATCCGCGCGGACCGTGCGCCCGTCCGCGAGTGCGACCTCGCGGCTGACGGGGTCGAACGAGACGGCGCGCACGCCGAGCAGCCATTCGGCGTCGAGCTGCTCCCCGTCGATTTCCAACGTCAGGTCCGCCGCCTGGAACTGGCCGCTGAGGAATTCCTTGGAGAGCGGCGGGCGGTCGTAGGGGCGTTCCGGATCATCACCAACGATGACCAGGCGGCCGGTGAATCCTTGGCGGCGGGCGGCTCGGGCTGCGGAGAGGCCGGCGAGCGAGGCACCGACAATCACGAGGGACTCCATGATGGACCCCTTTCGAATAGCTGGTCGGGACCTCGGAACTGCACCAGGGAGTCGCCCGAGACCCATGTTCCTCACGACGCGCATTACGCAACACACTTCGTAATGCGCTTAAGTGTGAAGCGGGTCACGGAGGGGTGTCAAGGGGTGTGGAGGATCGGTTACACGCTGTTCACAACACGGCTGTTCCCTAACGCCCAGGCCGAATTTCCGATGGCTCAACCCCTTGACACTGCCTGAAACCGGCTCGGAGAATGTTGCGTATTACGACATGAGTTGCGCCACTCGCGATTTTGCTCACCGCTTTTTCGAGGCCCCTCATCCAGGACCCAGTGAAAGAACCGCGCCCATGCACAAGGTCTGCCCCCTCTCCGAACTCGAACCCGGTGACGCCATCCGAGTCGAGACGTCCCCGCCCATCGCCGTGTTCCACACCGAAGAGGGCGAGTTGTACGCCCTCGACGACACCTGCACCCACCAGGACGCCTCCCTGGCCGACGGCTGGGTCGAAGGGTGCGAAGTGGAATGCCCCCTGCACGCGTCCAAGTTCGACCTACGCACGGGACAGGTCGATGCACCCCCGGCCAAGTTGCCCGTGCGGGCACACCGCGTGGAGGTCGTCGACGGCGTCATCATGGTCGAGGAGTCCAACGAACGCCCCAACCTGCCGCCCGGTCTCACCGTGAGCGGCCACGAAACTCAGGACGCGTAGGCCGGGTGGTCCCCCGGCTGGGCTTCGCCCTGCGCTCCTTCGTCGCCCGCAGCCGGTCGGCGTGGCCCGCTACCTCTCACGGCACGCAAAGGCGCGCTGACTAAGATGGCAGGCATGGCCTCCCCCGAAAAATCGTCGTCTCAGCCGTCCTCCACACCGGGGGATGCGGCAGCCAGCGACGGCGTGACTCCGGGCGGCGTCCAATCCGTGGACCGGGCCATTACCGTCCTGGAACTCCTGGGGCGGTTGGGCAACGCGAGTGTCGGCCAGGTGGCCGAGGAGCTCGGGGTCCATAAATCCACCGCGTCCCGGCTGATCAGCGCGCTGGAATCGCGCGACCTGGTGATGGCCAATCACGAGTGGGGCAAGTACGAACTCGGTTTCGGAATCCTGCGTCTGGCCCACGCCATCCCCGCTCGGTTGAGCCTGGTTGCCGAGGCCCAGAACGAGGTCCGGCGGCTCGCCGACGAATACCGCGAGACCGTCAATCTCGCCGTCCTGCGGGAGGGCGTAGCGGTCAATGTCGCCCAGGAAATTGGGCCGACGTCGCTCGGCACCCACGACTGGATCGGTAGCCTCACGCCCCTGCACGCCACCTCGAGCGGCAAGGTGCTGCTCGCGGCGCTGACGTCCGCAGAGCGCGCGGAGCTGATCAAGAAGGCCCGCCTCAAGTCCTACACGGCGCGCACCATCACCTCTCGCCGTCAGCTCGAACAGCAACTGATCGACGTCGCCGCGCAGGATTACGCCACTGTCCTGGAGGAACTCGAGATCGGCATCAACGCCATTGCCGTTCCCGTGCGGGAC
>NZ_AJXN01000197.1 GCF_000286355.1 Kocuria atrinae C3-8
AGTCGGTGGATCGAGGCTAAAGATCCGCAGGGAACATCCCATGGCACGTGCATCAGGACTTCAAACCCCACTTTCCATGGGTGGCTCCTGGAAACGCAAAGATCTCAACGGGCACCTCTCACCACGGACAGCCCGGGGCAACTTGCCTACGCCCGCAAAATCCACCCTCCAGCGACCTACGCACCAAGGGAGACTACGGCGAGTATGGGACTTCACACGAGGTAGCTTTGTGGCTGTGTTCCATGACGACTTCACGGCGCGCACCGAACGCATCCCCGGGTATCAGAATTCACGGCTGGAGGCGCAAAGGTACGCGGCGCAGAAGAACACCAATCGGTAGAACCGGCGCCTACACGCCTTGCCTCGTAAGGTAGTTAGTGGAGTAAGCGACGTCCGGACCAATCGCCAGGCTGAATCCACCGGGACCAGATCCGAAGTCCCGTACCGGCCTTTGACACCTCGATCGCAGCGGCCAAAGTCATGAGCATGTCTAGGAGGACAGTTGGAGTCGAGCGACGCAGTTCCCGGACACATCGCCGTCCGCGGCGCCCGCGAACACAACCTGCGAGCGCTCGACGTCGACATCCCCCGCGACACCGTGGTCGCCTTCACCGGAATCTCCGGGTCGGGAAAATCCTCGCTCGCGTTCGGCACGATTTACTCACACTCCCGCCAGCGCTACCTCGAGTCGGTCTCGCCCTACGCGCGCAGGCTCATCGACCAAGGTTCCGCGCCGCACGTCCGGCTCATCAGCGGCTCCCGCCGGCTGTGGCCCTGCGCCAGCAGCACGCGGGGAGCACGCGATCGTCGGTCGGCACCGTGTCCCGGATTTCGAACGTCCTGCGCATGCTCTTCTCGCGGTCGGGTACCTACCCCGAGGCTACCGCCCCGCCGATCTCGCGGGCACCTTCCCGCGCGACGCCGCTCCCCTGGACTCGGACAGCTTCTCCCCCAACACCGCAGTCGGCGCCTGCCGCACCTGCTCGGGCATGGGACGTCTCCTGCTGGTGGACATCGACAAGCTCGTGGGCAACCCCTCGCTGAGCATCGACGACGGCGCAATCGTCGCTTGGCCGGGCGCCTTCGGTGGCAAGAACAACCGCCGCATCCTCCGTGTCCTCGGCATCGACATCGACGTCCCCTTCGAGTCACTTCCCGCCGACACGCGCGAGTGGGTGCTCACCACCGACGAGCAACCCACCGTCCGCATCGGCGATCGCTACAACGGCACGTACATGAGCCCCAAGCGGTGGGTCGAGCACACCTTCGCGGATTCGCCGTCGGCCCGGATGCGCGCGAAGGCCGCATCGTTCATGACCGACCAGCTCTGCCCCACGTGTCACGGCAAGCGCCTCAATCCGGAAGCTCTGGCGGTCACGATCGCCGGCATGGACATCGCCGACGCCGCTCGCCTCCCCCTCGCCGACCTCGCCTCGTTCCTCGACGCCGCTCGCACGCACTCGGCTACCGACGAGCTCTCTGTTGAGCGCAGACAAGCTGCTCTTGCGCTTATCGATGTCCTCCAGGACCACATCGCGACCATGGTCGACATCGGGCTCGGCTACCTCGAAACCGCGCGACCGACGTCGACGCTCTCAAGCGGTGAACTCAAGCGACTCCACCTGGCCACCCAGTTGCGCAGCGGCCTCTTCGGGGTCCTCTACGTGCTCGACGAGCCCTCTGCCGGACTCCATCCCTCCGATCTCGAACTGCTCCTCGGCGCGCTGAAGCGACTCAAGGACGACGGCAACACGGTTTTCGTGGTCGAGCACAACGCACAGATCATTCGCACCGCGGACTGGATCGTGGACCTCGGTCCGGGTGCGGGCCGCTACGGCGGACGCGTGCTCTACAACGGCCCGTCAGATGGACTTGCCGATGTCGAGGAATCGGCCACCGCACGCTATCTCGGTCCCTCGGCTCCACAGCCACCGGGACCGAACACCTCGCGCGAGCTCAACGACTGGATCGAACTGCACGGCGTCACGGGGCACAACCTCTCCGGCGTTGACATCCGCTTCCCACAGCACGCGTTCACCGCGATCAGCGGAGTCTCCGGTTCGGGTAAGACCACCGTTCTCACGGCACTCGCCGACGCCGCTCGCGCCCAGCTCAATGCCACTGACGTCAAAGCGGATGAAGAGCACAATCCTGATTCTGTCGAGATCGCCGAAGAGCTCGTCAACGGCGCTCCCGTCTGGGATCTGGGCAGCGAGCAACTGGAGACCGCGTCCACAACTGGATTGGACGCCGTCGACCGCGTGATCGAGGTCGACCAACGTCCGATTGGGCGGACGTCCCGCTCGACCCTCGCGACCTACACCGGCCTTTTCGACGGCGTTCGTAAACTTTTCGCCGCGCAGCCTGGGGCCAAGGAACGTGGCTTCGGCGTGGGTCGCTTCTCCTTCAACCAGCCCGAGGGGCGGTGCCCAACGTGCCTGGGCGATGGCGAGGTCAGCATCGAATTGCTGTTCATGCCCACGGAGACCGCCCCGTGTCCGGATTGCCACGGCAAGCGGTACAACCCTGAGACCCTCGAAGTCACCTACCGCGACCATTCGATCGCGGATGTGCTCGCCATGACCGTAGACGAAGCAGCCGACTTCCTCAGTGACGTGCCCAAGGCGTCAGCAATCCTCACGCTGCTGCAGAACATCGGCCTGGGCTATGTCAGTTTGGGTCAAAGCGCACCCACTCTGTCCGGCGGTGAAGCCCAGCGCATCAAACTCGTCTCCGAACTGCACCGATCATCGCGTGGCCACAGCCTCTACATCCTCGATGAGCCCACGACCGGGCTCCATCCCGCCGATGCCGATCTCCTGATCGCCCAACTCCAACTGCTCGCGGATGCGGGGAACACCGTGGTCATCGCTGACCACGATCTGCGGACCCTAAGCGTCGTCGACTGGATCGTCGATATGGGCCCAGGTGCGGGCTCGGCCGGTGGATCCGTGGTGGCCTCCGGGACCCCAGCCGAACTGGCGACTCGCGAGGACAGCCGCACGGGGGTCTACCTCGCGCGGCGTGCTGAGGCCAGGGTTTCCGAATAGAGTTCCCGCCACAGGGGCCTGCAAATCGGTGCTGAGTTTCTCGGGATAGCAAAAAGGCCCCGGAACCAGTGCTGGTTCCGGGGCCTAACTGCTTCCCTGATGGGAAACTCTGGTCGGGCTGACAGGATTTGAACCTGCGACCCCTTGACCCCCAGTCAAGTGCGCTACCAAGCTGCGCCACA
>NZ_AJXN01000198.1 GCF_000286355.1 Kocuria atrinae C3-8
CATCGACATTCCCCGTTCGTCTCGTGGACACCCACAGCGCCGCGCTAGGCAGGGCCTGGGCGTGCGGGCGGCGGTCCAGGCCGCCTTGGCGGGGCAGGGGATCGACGACGTCGCTGCGGCCGCCTCCGCAGCGGCCTCTGACGCTCAAGTGCTGATCCAGGTGAGCTCGCTGGAGACGTTGCGCCGGGGTGGGCGGATCAATCCGACCTCGGCCATGCTCGGGACCATGCTGCAGATCAAGCCGCTGCTGTCCCTTGATGAGGGCAAAATCGTGACCGTGGAGCGGCCGGTGTCTGCGATCAAGGCGCGTGGCCGCTTCATGACGCTCGTGGGGGAGGCGTTGGCCCACTCGGAGGCTTCCTCTCCCGTGCTGTGTATCCACCACGTGTCCGATCCCCATGGCGCTCGGGAGATCGGGGAAACCTTGGTGGACCGGTACCGGCCGGATGCCCAGTTGATCCTGAGCGATTTGCCCGCCGTGCTGAGCGCACACGTGGGGTTGGGGACCAAAGCGGCGATCGTGGAAGGGCCGACGACCCGCCCCATCGCGCACGGCAATCGCGCTGCACCGGCGGAGTCTTGACTCTTTTTCTGCCACGGTGATCCCCTGACCGCGATCTGACGGTTTGTTGGTCCCGCTCCGGCCGGTTGGCTGGTGTTCATGAGCGGGGTCAATTATCGGGGACGAGCACGGCTGCGGGATCAACAGGCCACGGAGCGGTTATCGGCGCTCTTGGACGGGGTGGCGGAGCGCGCCGAGGAACCGCAGGAGCCGGAGGGCACTGATACTGCCTCAATTCCCACGGCCGAGACGGGCGGACCGCAGCACCGTGAACCGGTTGCCGTGAGGACGTTTTTCTCCCGGCCGGCGATCGTGGTGCTCATCGCCGTGCTGTTGGTGGTGTGTGGGATTTCAGCGCTGTCCTTGCTGCCGGGAGGTTCGGAGCCGGATTCCGCCGTGGTGGCTGCGGCGGACGCCACCGACTCAGCGCGCGATTCGGATGTGTCGTCCGCCGAGCCGCAGGCTGGCACGGCGACTGGTGGGACCGGGCCGACTTCGAATGCCTCTGGCCCCGCGGGACCCGCAGGCGATTCGAGTTCGCCCATGACCGTGCACGTGTTGGGGAGGTCAAGAAACCCGCCGTGGTTCAGCTGTCCCCGGGGGCGCGGGTGATCGATGCCGTCGAAGCCGCCGGAGGACTCACAGACGCCGCCGTCACTGAACGCATCAACTTGGCTCAACCCGTCACCGACGGGCAGCAAGTCCTGATTCCCAATGAGAAAACTGCGGCGGATCTGGATGCTTCAGCCCAACAGGGTCCTGCCGCACCAGGAGCGCAGGCGGGAGATGACTCCGCCGGGACATCAGGGACCGAAGCGAATCAACACGACACTGGCGGCGCCAGTACGACCAGCGGCGCGCCGTCGGGCGGGCTGATCAACCTCAACACCGCCACTGCGGCCGACCTGGAAGAACTCCCACGAGTGGCCCGGTGCTCGCCCAACGCATTGTCGATTTCAGAACCGAACACGGACCTTTCACCGCTCCGGAGCAACTTGACGATGTGAGCGGTATCGGACCCGCCATGTTGGATGCGTTGTTGCCACTGGTCTCGGTATGAATCGTCGGTGGGACCTCCGTCTGGTCCCGTCGGCCGTCACGGCTTGGCTGTGCTCGATCGTCTTTCTCACGAGTGGGATCATGCCGGCTGTCTGGACCGGCCTGGCATGCGTGGGTGTTACCGGCGCGATCCTGTTGCTGCGTCGACGCTACCGGTACCGGAGACGACACAGCGGCGGCCACACGCACCCGCGCGAACCACCCGGGAGTCCCACCGAGCTGGTGGGGGCGCTCGCGGTCGTGCTCCTGTGCGCCGCCGCTGCGGCTCTGACGGCATGGAACGCGACCCAGCCCGCGCGATCAGCGTTGGCCGATCATCCGCCCGGGGCCACCGTCCGGGTAAGCGCCACGGTGACTGGCAAACCCACGGCGTACTCGAGCCAGTCCTTTGCGAGCCGAGGAGAGTCGGGAGAAGGCACAGCCGTCTCGCTACACACCGAGCACATTGGCAACGTTCCAGAGGCTACCGAGGTCACCGTCTTCGCGACACACCCAGCGTGGCGAGAGCTCGACGATGGCGATCAGGTCACCGCCACCCTGACCCTCACCGATACCGCGAGCCCTGCAAAGCTGACGGCGCGAGCGTCGTCGCGCCCGTGGTGAAAGCGAGCCCGAAGGAAACGGACCGAGAACCGGGGCTGCTCGACGGGGCACGTTCAGATCTTGCGCGGCTGAGTCTCTCCCACGGAGCGGCCGCGGCGGGACTGGTGCCCGGCATGACGGTGGGGGATACTTCGCAGATCTCGGCGTCGCTGACCGAGGACATGCGCACCACCGGGCTCACGCACCTCACGGCTGTATCGGGGTCCAATTGCGCGCTGGTCATGACGCTGACCGGGTATGTCGCGTTGACCATGGGCGCGGGGCGGAGAATCTGCCTCCTGGCGGGAATGCTGGCCCTGGGGTGCTTCGTGCTGCTCGTGGGACCAGACCCGTCCGTCCTTCGAGCCTCCGTGATGGGGACCCTTGGTGCCCTGAGCATGCTTAGCGGCCGCAACGGGGTAAGCCTCAACGCACTGGGTGCGGCGGTCATCGGTCTGGTACTCGTGTCTCCGGGGCTGTCGATCGACTTCGGGTTCATCCTGTCGGTACTCGCGACCGCGGGGATTGTGGTGAGCGGCCGCGCCGTTGCTCGTCTACTGGCCTTGAAACTCCCGGTGCCCGTGGCACTGTGCATCGCCATCCCGTTCGTGGCCCAGCTGTGGTGCGGCCCCGTGCTCCTGCTGCTCAACCCGGAGCTACCCACGTACTCGCTGCCGGCCAATATGGCGGCAACCCTTCTGGTGCCCGTCGCGACCGTGGCCGGGCTCATCGCCGTCTGCGTTCTGGTCGTGCCCAAAGTCCTGCTGCCCGCGCTCCTGCTGATTCCCGGGTTGGAAGCCGATCCCGTCACGGGCGCGTGGGAGCGAGCCGCGCAGGTTCCGATCACGGTTGCCGCGGTGCCCGCTCGCGGCGTTACGTGGATTGCGGACTTCTTCGCCGGGCTGCCCGGATCGCTCACTCCCTGGCCACCGGGAATCTGGGGCATTGTCCTGCTCGCCGTCATCAGCGTGTCGGCCGGGGGAGTGCTGCACTGGTTGGACGCGCGGTGCCAGCGACCCACCGACACCCACGGGACCGTGATGGGGACACCCGCGCCCGCTCCCGTCCCCCATCCCGTCTGGCGGCAGCTCGCCGACAAGCGCCGCCGACGACGCCGCGCGCTCGCGGTCCTCGCG
>NZ_AJXN01000199.1 GCF_000286355.1 Kocuria atrinae C3-8
CACACCGTGACCGAGGAAGTGGGCGGTTCCGCGCTCTTCGCGTCTCGGTTCAGGGAAAACGCCGCCCGCGCTCTGCTGCTGCCCCGTAGCGATCCCGGCAAGCGCACGCCGCTGTGGCAGCAACGCCAGCGGTCGGCGCAGTTGTTGGACGTGGCGCGGAAGTATCCGCAGTTCCCGGTGATCCTGGAAACGGTGCGCGAGTGCCTGCAGGACGTCTACGACCTACCCGCGCTGTTGCGGTTGCAGCGCGAGTTGGCCGGGCGGAAGTTGCGCCTGGTCGAGACCACCACGGACACTCCTTCCCCGTTCGCGCGCACGTTGCTGTTCGGCTACGTGGCGCAGTTCCTCTACGAGGGCGATTCCCCACTGGCCGAGCGCAAGGCCGCCGCACTGTCCCTGGATCCCGCATTGCTCAACGAGCTGTTGGGTCGAGCCGAGTTGCGGGAGCTGCTGGACCAAGAGGTCATTGAGCAGGCCGTGGCCCAGTTGCAGCGGCTGGCCCCGGATCGCCGACTGCGCGGAGTGGAGGGCGCTGCCGACCTGCTGCGGCTGCTCGGTCCGATGACACCCGCCCAGGCCGCCCTGCGTTTGCGGCCACAGGAATCGCTGGAGACCGACGACCTGCACCTGAGCGAGTCCAACGCCAAGGCGCTGCTCGATCAGCTGCTCAGCACCAACCGCGCGATCACCATGCGCGTGGCCGGCACCGAGGTGTACTGCGCGGTGGAGGACGCCGCCCGCATGCGCGATGCCCTGGGCATTCCGCTGCCCATGGGCGTTCCGCTCACCTTCCTGGAACCGGTGGCCGATCCCGTGGGCGACCTGGTCTCCCGCTATGCCCGCACGCACGGCCCGTTCAGCGTGGCCGAGGCCGCCACGGCATTGCACCTGGGCCCGGCCGTGGTGGAGTCCGCGTTACGAGCCCTGGGCAAACAGCGCCGCGTCAGCGAAGGCGCGTTCCGTCCGAGTGGCGACCCGGCGGCGTCGGACTCGGAATGGTGCGATATCGAGGTGCTGCGCACGCTACGACGCCGCTCGCTCGCGGCCCTGCGCGAAGACGTGGAACCGGTGGCACCCAGTATTTACGCCAAGTTCCTGCCCGCCTGGCAGCACGCGGTCAAGGGGCATCAGTTGCGCGGGCTGGACGGCGTGCTGACCGTGATCGATCAGCTGGCGGGTGTGCCGATTCCGGCTTCCGCGTGGGAGCCGCTCGTGCTGGCCCAGCGGGTCGTGGATTACCGACCTGGGATGCTTGATGAGCTCATGGCCACGGGTGAGGTGTTGTTCTCCGGAGCCGGTTCGCTGGGTGGCGAGGACGGTTGGGTGGCGTTCCACTTGGCGGAGTCCGCGGAGTTGTCCTTGCCGCCGGTCGAGAAGCTGCAGGTTGCGGCATCGGAACTGGAATCCGAGCTGGAAAAGCACGTTCTTTCTGTGCTGCAGAGCGGTGGCGCGTACTTCGCGTGGCAGCTGATCGAGCCCCTGTCCCAGGCCGGTTTCACCGCGGGAATGCCTGAGCTGCGCACCGCGCTGTGGAACCTGCTGTGGGCGGGGCTCATCACCAATGACACGTACGCGCCGGTGCGCGCGCTGATGGCGGGCGGGCATTCCTCGCACAAGACGCCCAAACGACCGGCGCGGTCACGCGCGGCCAGCCGACGTGGCG
>NZ_AJXN01000200.1 GCF_000286355.1 Kocuria atrinae C3-8
CAGCAGCACCACGCCACCAAACGCCATGATGCACACGGCCCACCCGGCCACGGCCATCGCGCAGGCCTTGCCGTGGCGGTTGAGCCGCACCAACGGCCCGGACAGCAACCCCGCCAGAACGGAACCCGCCGCGAGCGCTGCGGTCAACAGACCCACGGTGAACTGGTCTCCGCCCAGGACCGTGGCACCGAGCACCGGGAACAGCGCGCGAGGCATCGCGAAGAACATCGCCGCCATGTCCAGCAGGAACGTCATGCGCAGATTGGGCCGGGTGGCCAGGAACCGGAAGCCCTCGACCACGGAACGGAAACCGGCGCGGGAGGCCACACCGTCGGGCGGCAGGGACGGCAACTTGTACATCGCCCACAGACTGCCCATGAAGGCCACGGCATCCACGGTGTAGGCCCATTGGAAACCCAGCCCGGCCACGGTCAAAGCGCCCAACAACGGCCCAACCATCAACGTGGATCCCATGGTGAGTTGATACAAGGCATTGGCCGCGGGCAACTGTTTCATGGGCACCAGCCGCGGCACGATTGCCCCGCGCACCGGCTGATTGAGCCCTTGGGCAAACGAATGCAGCGCCACCAGCGTGTACAGCACCACTAGTGACGAAATCTGCGCCCACGAGTGCGCGGCTAGCGCGACCGTGACTGCGAATAAACCGAACGTCGTCCACAGACCCACGGTTCGGCGGTTGTGGGCATCCCCCATCGATCCGCCGTACAACCCGGACACGATTAGCGGCAGCAACGCGGCAACACCCACCATGCCCACGGCAAACGTGGAGCGAGTGAGCTCGAAGACCTCCAGGCTGATCGCCACCACCGTGAACTGGTTCCCCAACATGGACATGGTGGAGCCGATCCACAGGCGTCGGAACGCCGGGGACTCACGCAGCGGGGTGAGGTCGAGCAGCAAACGGGGCACTGGTCGATCCTAGGCCCACGCGCTCGGACAACGAGAGCAGCCAGATCGCCCGGAACCATTTACCCTGAAGGGAGCCCACTTCCCCGGGACATCAGGAGTTCTCATGCGCACACGCGAACAACGCTGGGCCGCCCGCTCGGCGCGCGGCTGGCCTCGATTGCGCGTGTTCGCCATCATCAACGGCATCACGGGTCTGCTGATCGGCGGCCTGATCCTGTGGTTCACCCACGTGGTGCTGCAATTCGAGAACTTCCCCGCGGCGGAGGTCCCCTGGGTCTGGCGCGTTCTGGCCCTGGCCATCGCCGTTTTACTCCCCGGAATCTTGCTGTCCATGGGCGTGTACCTTCTGATCGCGGGTATCTCCGCGCGAAACCGAGCGGCATTGGCGGCGGGGCGAGCGCGCGACGTCGTCCTCAATGCATCCCAGCCGGACGAGCCCCCGGTGGTCGCCCACAAACTGGCCGAAACCACCCCGCCCGGCGTGAAAATCCGCGCCCACGCCCTCCACGGTTCTGACGCGACCAGCCGTTACACCCGCACCCTGCTCGGCGCGCTACCGGTGCACACGCCCATGGCGCTCGCGCCGGTGGGCCTGGGCCTGATCCTTCTAGTTGTCGCCACCATCTACTACGCGACCGGCTACGGTGCCCCGTCCACGGTCATCCTGTTGGGCGTCGCCTACCTCGGCTGGAAACTGTGGCGCGGCTTCATCAGTTATCAGGCATTTTCCGAGGCCGACTGGGCACCCACGCGCGTCGACGACGCGGACACCGGCCCCATTCCCGCGGTCACCGTGGTGCACGAGACCGAAACCACCCAGCCGATCCCCCGGCAACGCGCCGCGTACGACGACGCTCCGCCCACCTACACGACGCACCGCACCGAGCATCGCACCGATGACGACCACGTCTCCTATGAGAACACGGACGAGCTACCGGTCATCGAGCGGATCCGGGACAACTACTCGGAGCCCAAGAAGATGAGCGCCTCTCAGCGCAGGCTGGCCGAACGCGCAGAGCGTGAACGGCTGGTCATGGAGCGGCGCCAGCGCAATCGTCGTGCCCCGGATGATCAGCCGCCCCACACCATTACGTCCATGGAGCGTCACCCGGACAGCGAGGATCAGGGCGGCGGGGCAGAACAGGAACAGCAACGTCAGCAGCAGCGCCGCTACGAGCAGTACCTGGACGAGCACCAACGCATGCGTCAAGACCGCCTACGCAACGCGAACGCCAAGAAGCCGGAGGAAGCGCCGTCGTTGCTGGGCTACGCCATGACCCGGTGGAAGAGCAAGCTCAACGGGTCCGCGAACGACCGCTGACTCGCAAGCCGGATCAACGGGCGACATCAGTCCGTGATGGGCTCCGGGTTGGTCGGGTTGACCACCTGGCCGCGCAGGTACACGCGCTGAATGTCCGCGAGCGGGGCAACCGCAATCAGGGCGGCGCCCACCATCTCCAGGCCCTCTTCCAAGTGGTAGGTCACGCGGTAGAGGAACCAGTGGGCCTCAATGCGGATCAGGTAGTCGGCGATGAACTCGAATCCCACGGCCGCGCCCAGGAACACCACGAACCCGCTGACCAGCAGTCGGCGGGGTGTCTTGTGAAACCGGCGGGAGGCGAAGAACGCCAAGAGAATGACCGCTATGGCGATCGGAGCTCCCAGGATGACCCAGGTGAACGTGAAGCCCGTGGCCGGGGCGAATCGCTCCACCACCATGCCGAGCTTCTCGTGGAGCATGGTGGCGTCATCCAAGGACATCAGCAGGGCAATGACCGCGATCAGTCGCCAGGCCAATCGGGCACTGCGACTGGGGGTATTGGCCGCTACCAAGAACATCAGCGTTGCGCCCACGATCAGCAGGAGCACGTTCCACCACATGGGCAGATTAATTTCCGACGTGACCTCGAGGTAGTGGTAGATCCCCATATTCGGAGCCCACCACACGGCAAACAGACTAAGCAGTGTGATGATCAGAGACACGATCACGGAAGCCACGAGAGCACTCACCCAGAATGGTCTCTCGCGGCGAAGAGTGGTGGATCGGCTCATGAGTGCCCCCGGATCGTCATGAAGTTTTCACTGGAAAGCAACTGTCATTCTACCGGCGCGTACGGTGCCAGCGCGGGGCGGCTCGACCCCCACACACTTGTTACTTCCCACTTATACCTACACCTCGATGATGAATTGCGCTCATGAGATGACGATGTGGAATGGGTGAGAGTCTCTTAATCTCACCCCAGAAATGACAGCCTCAGGCCCGACCTGCGGCGATGCTTCGAATCTCCTCCCGGAGCAGCTCAACAGCGCGCTCCAGGTCCTCCGATTCCGCCCGATGCATCAGGTGCAGGGCCAGTCCGTCCGCGAGAGCGTGAAGTCGCCGACCATGTCTTATGGCATCCTCGCTCGGAGTCTCGGAATGTTCCTCCCGCAGCATGGCCGCCAGCCGGATACACGCGACCGCAATCTGTTCATGGGCGGAGTCTCGCAAGGCCTTGAGCTCCGGCACCGCGGTCGCCTCAGCCACCAGCGCGATGTTGACGTCCATTTCCGCCCGAGTCTGTTCGGTGAAGGGCACCAGGTTCTTGACCACGGCCAGGACATACTCTTCGGCGCTGCCTTGTTGGGGAAGGTTCCTGATCCGTTCGTTCGCGCGCTCCATCATGAGTTCCGCGGAGAACACGAGGAGCTCAGTCCGCGTAGGGAACACGTGCCGCAGGGACCCAACGGCCAGACCGGCCTCATCAGCGACGGTTCGCACGGAGACCGCGGAGACACCCGACCTGAGGATGACGCGCCATGCAGCCTCGGCAAGTTCGGCTTTGCGTGCTTCGCGATTAATTCTGGAGGGCATGCTCCCAAATTAGCACGGTTGTGCTAGTTTGATTTAGCACAGGCGTGCTAGTTCAAGCGGAAAGGCTTGCACCATGGAGACCATCGGGATACTCACGGCTCTCGCGCTAGTGGATTCCACCAGCTTCGGAACCCTACTCATCCCCATCTGGCTGCTGATGCGCCCGGTCGACTGAAGCTCGGCCGCCTACTCGTGTACTTGGCCACCGTTGTCGCCGCGTACTTCGTGATCGGCGTGCTCATCATGCTGGGCGCCACGGCCTTCCTCGACGCCTTCGGCGAAGCCCTGGAATCCCGCACCGCGTACATCACCCAATTGGCGCTGGGCATCGGCCTGGTCATCCTGAGCTACGTCATGGACCCGGGCACCAAGCGGGCCAAACGCCGTGCCGCCGAGCGCGCGGCAGCCGGCGAA
>NZ_AJXN01000201.1 GCF_000286355.1 Kocuria atrinae C3-8
GGTCGGTGCTTCTGTGACCGACCGACAAGACACACCGGCCGAGGCGCACCTGGACCTGATCTTCGACGGCCGGTGCGGTTTCTGCACCCGCGCCGTGGGGTGGGTCCACAGACTCGACCGGCACCGTCGCATCAGCACCCACGCGTATCAGGAACCTGACGTCCTGGAGCGCTTCGGTCTCACCGAATCACAAGCTCACACTGCGGTCTGGGCCGTGGTTGGCGGGACACGATCGGCCGGCGCAGCCGCCGTAGCCAAGACCCTGGACGCCGCCCTCGGTACCCGCATTTTCGGCAAGCTCTACCGCATCCCACCAGTACGAATGGTCCAGGATCGTGTGTATCAATGGGTCGCTGATCATCGCGGGATATTCCCCGGTGTCACGTCGTGGTGCGAACGTCACCCGGAGAACTGCGAGCCCAGAACTACGTAATTACAAGAATTTCCGCAGCTCGCGAGCGGCAGCCTCAGGGTCGGCCGCGTCCGTGACTGCCCGGACCACAACGATCCGTGACGCGCCGTTTCGAGCACGGACGGCAATCGCTCGGCGTCGATCCCGCCAATCGCGAAGAACGGCTTGTCCCCCGCGTGCTCCGCGGCGTACTTCGGCAGTTTCAGTCCCACGGCGGCACGTCCGGGTTTGGTGGGCGTTTCCCACACGGGCCCGGTGCAGAAGTAGTCCAGGCCCTCGTCCGCGATGGCTCCGTCCACTTGCTCACGGGACAGGCATGAGCGGCCGATGATCACGTCATCACCCAGCAACTGGCGCGCCTGCGGGGTGGTGAGATCGCCCTGCCCCACGTGGAAAACGTCCGCGCCGGTGAGCATCGCGACGTCCGCTCGATCATTGACCGCGAACAGCTTGCCGTGTTCCCGTGCAACCTCGCCGAGCACCTCGATGGCCTCGATCTCTGCCGCGGCTTCGAGTTTCTTGTCACGCAGCTGAATGATGTCCACACCGCCCTCGTACGCGGCATGCAGGAATTCCCGCAGGTCACCGCGCTCTTTTCGGGCCGTGACACACACGTACAACTTGGCATTCGCGAACGCATCACGCCTGCGGGTTCCCTGACTCTGTTGCTCACTCATGTGGCCATGGTGCCACGGGTCACGGTTACACTGAGAGGTACCGGTCACATGACCGGTAGTTCCACGGGAGTCCGCGACTGTTGCCCCGGCAACCACCGCAGCGGGCTGAGAGGGCGTGAGCCGCCGACCGGAAACCTGATGCGGATCATGCCGCCGGAGGGAGTGTTGTGGCACCCATGCCACCCGTCCATCACCACAGTGCGCCACGGCACGCAGTGGTCGCGGGCGCCGGCTTGATTGGTCTGGCGACCGCTTTCGAATTACGACGCCGCGGCGTAGCCGTCACGCTCGCAGACCCACGGCCCGCTTCGGGAGCCACCCACGCTGCCGCGGGCATGCTCGCACCGATCGCCGAAACCCAGTACGGCCAGGAAAGCCTGTACCCGCTCATGGCTGCCTCCGCCGTGGAGTACCCCGCGTTCATCGAGCGTGTCTCCGCGGCCTCCGGACTCCCCAGCGGATACCGCACGGAAGAGACCCTGGTGGTGGGAGTGGACTCCGCGGACGCGCACAGTCTCCAGGATCTCGCCGCTCATCAGCGGGCCGCGGGCATGCACGTGGACAACATCACCTCGCGCGAGGCCCGGAAACTCGAACCCGCCCTGGCTCCCCATTTCGCCGGGGCCATCAGGTTCCCACGGATCATCAGGTGGATCCCCGGCTACTCGCCGCATCCCTGATCCAGGCGCTCGATGCACCCGCCGTGGACACTCTTGACGGCGCCATCGATCCCGGCCCCGTGCACTGGTTCCACGCGAAGGTCGAGCGAGTTCTCTCCACGCGCGGTTCCGAACCCCAGGTGACCGGGGTGCTCCTGGAAGGCGGCGAGAAGGTCGAGAGCGACGTCGTCGTCCTGGCGACCGGGCTCAATGCCGGCGATACCGGACAGCTACCCGCGGACCTGAATCTGCGGTTGCGCCCCGTGTACGGCGATATTTTGCGGTTGCGCGTGCCCGATTCACTGTTGCTGCCGGGCGAGGAACACCTCATCACGCGAACCGTGCGCGGGCAGGTCAACGGGCGGGCCGTGTATTTGGTACCTCGCGCCGATCGCACCCTGGTGCTCGGCGCGACGAGCCGCGAGGACGGCCGAGACTCTGTACTGGCCGGCGGCGTGCACCAGCTGTTGCGGGATGCGCGGGCGATTCTGCCGCCGTGGACGACTGCGATGTGCTGGAGATGCTGGCCCGCGCCCGCCCCGGAACCCCGGACGATCTGCCTACATGGGGCTGTGCTCCGTGACCGGCCTGGTCATCAGCACCGGGCACTTCAGGCACGGCATTCTGCTGACTCCCTTGGCCGCCCGGCTGGCCGCCGAACTGGCAACCGGCGCCACGGACCCGGCCGTGAGCCACGACCACGACCACGACTTCTTGACCTCGATCGACCCCGCGCGGCATTCTCCCGCGCACCCCGAGATGTAGCAGGTGAACATCATGAATACCGCCCCTCACGACACCATTCTGGTGAACGGCAATCACGTACCCCTCACCGAAGGCCTGTCCGTGGCCGATGCCGTGGCCGATCTGACCGGGCGTGAAATCACCGCCGCGGGCCGCGCTGCGGACGGCAAACCGCTGGGCATTGCCGTGGCGTTGGATCACGCCGTGATTCCCCGCTCTCGCTGGGCCGACACGTTGCTCGAGGCCAACCAGACCGTGGAAATCGTCACCGCAGTGCAGGGAGGCTGAGATGACCACCGACCAATTGATCATCGACGGCGTCACGTTCGGCTCCCGACTCATCATGGGTACCGGTGGGCTCACCGACCTGGCGATGTTGGAGCGCGCGCTGCTGGCATCCGGCACCGAGCTGACCACTGTGGCGGTGCGGCGTTACTCGCCGGGGCCGGGCCTTGGTTCCGGCGCCGGCTCGGCTACTCGGAACGGCGGAGCGGCTGCGCAGCGCA
>NZ_AJXN01000202.1 GCF_000286355.1 Kocuria atrinae C3-8
GACGCCGCCGCCCAGGCTTCCCGCGCGGCCGGTACCGTGCGGTCGGTGCAGCTGTCAGCGGCCAGGATCACCTCGACGGTCGCCATGGGTTCGGCTCCCACGAGCGCTCGAACGGCCTGCGCCACCGAGTCGATGCACCTGGCCACGCGTTCTTCTTCATTGCACGCGGGAATCACCACCGCGACCCGTGGACTCATACGCGCCCCCGCCGGGTGCGCGTGTAGATGTCGATCTCAAAATCCTGTTCACGGTGTTCCACCAACCGGGTCAGGTTACGCCGACGCCGCGCCTCACGGTGCACATCGTCCCCGTCCAACGGCCAGTCCTTGATGGGGTGGCGCCAGTGACACAGCACCAGGTGCCCGTCGGCGGACAGCGCCTTGGTGCACAGCGACAGCAGCTTTTTCCATTGCTCGGGAGAACAGAAGTAGCCCACCTCGCTCACCACGATCAGATCCAGCTCGGTCCACTCGGGGTCCCACTGCTCGGGTAGCACCGCGTTGCGCAATTGCACGTTCTTGAGGCCCCGTTCGGTGAGACGCGCGCGGGCCTTGCCCAGGCGACGTCGCTCGCGTCCACCGCCGTCATGACGCCCACGTGCGCGGCCAACTGCGCGGTGAGCGCACCCGTGGAGCAGCCGATGTCCAGGGCGCGGGGGTACAGCTCACGCGGCAGGCTGGCCGTGAGCACGTCGCGTTTGCGGTGCTCGTAGCGGGAGCTGTCCACGTTCCACGGGTCCTCGGATTCCGTGTGGACGCGATTGAAGACCGGGGTCTGATGGGGTGCGGCCAGGACGAAGTATTCGCGGTCCCGCTCGAAATGCTCCAGGATGTGCGGCCCGAGCAGCACCTCGTCCCCGGGTTGATCCGAAAGCGGACGCACCTGGGACGCGTGATGCTCCAGGGCCTGCTGTTTGGCGTCCCGGTCTTCGGCGGAGAGCGGCACGTGGACCAACCCGCGCGGAAGTTTGGCGGGGCTACCCCAGTGCCACCACCAGATGGGGTACTGAACGCAGCGAACGGCCGCGGCGCCCGCGGTCTGCTGCACCTGGGCCGCGAGGACCTCGTGGTCCGGGTGACCATCCTTGACCCACGTGACCACGGCCAGTGGGTGTCGGCCCTCGGCCGCCCACGTCACGGCCTCGCTGACGGGCCCGCGAGCGCCTCGGCCGTGAGCCCGCCGTCGGCAGTGCGAGGTACTCGGGCGTGACGCAGCCTGCGGTGATCGCCCCGACCGC
>NZ_AJXN01000203.1 GCF_000286355.1 Kocuria atrinae C3-8
AGTCGGTGGATCGAGGCTTAGGTACAACGAGCAAAGACCCGCGATGCGAACGGGGACTCACGTGGCTTGGGTCTCTCGACAGTATCCAAAAATCACCCCCTTAAGGCCGAATGACCCCAGGTTCCCGAACCATTACAGCGGTCCTTGATTCGGAAATAATCTCTGGATCAAGTATGTTGTACGGGTCATGAAGGCTTTTGGATTCTTGAGTTTCGGTCACTACGGCTCCGGTCGCGGCCCTGGCGATCCTGATGCACGGCAGTCCCTGAAGGATGCCATTGAGATCGCGGAAGGCGCCGATGAGCTGGGCGTCAACGGTGCGTACTTCCGTGTGCACCACTACGCACGCCAGTCGGCTTCCCCCATGCCGCTGTTGAGCGCGATCGCCGCGCGCACTCGCCACATCGAGGTGGGCACCGGCGTGATCGACATGCGCTACGAGAACCCGTTGTACTTCGCGGAAGAAGCCGCTCAGCTGGACCTCATTGCGGATGGTCGCGTTGCCCTCGGCGTGAGTCGGGGATCCCCCGAACCGGCCCTGCGCGGCTGGGAATCTTTTGGCTACACCGGCTCCGAGGATCCTCGCGGTGCGGATATCGCACGCGATCACTTCGAGAAGTTCATGCGCGCCATCAAGGGCGAGCCCATGTCCTACGCGGATCCCGCTCAGTACGGTGCCGGTGCCAAGCTGGCCATCGAGCCGCAGTCACCCGGTCTGGCCGAGCGGATCTGGTGGGGCGCAGGTTCGGCCAAGACGGCCGAGTGGGCGGGGGAGCAGGGTGTGAACCTCATGAGCTCCACGCTGCTCACCGAGGCCAACGAGGGCTCCTTCGCCGAACAGCAGGCCGAGCAACTGCGCCGCTACCACGAAGCCTTCCGCGCCGCGGGCCACACCCGCACCCCGCGCACGTCGGTGAGCCGCAGCATCTTCCCGATCGTGGGTCCCGAAGACGAGATCTTCTCCTACATGGGTGCCCGGGAATCCCGTGATCAGGTGGGAGTGATTGACGGGTTTACCTCTGTCTTTGGGCGCACCTACGCGGGTTCGCCGGACACCTTGGTGGAGCAGCTGAAGCAGGATCAGGCCGTCATGGAGTCCGACACACTCATGCTCACGATTCCGAGCCAGCTGGGGCCGGAACTGAACCTGCGGATCCTGGAGAACTTCGCTAAGTACGTTGCACCCGAGCTCGGCTGGCAACCGAACACCGAAGGCCCCGTCACGGGGTACGAGATTTCCTAAGTCGAGCTGGCGGCGTGGTCCCGTGGTCGGCATTGACGACGTCGCCAAGCTCACCTCCCCGGGGCCGCTCACCGTGCGTGGGCGGCTCCGGACTCACTTAAACTGGTGGGTATGTCCCTGCCGAAAATTGTGCTGTTCTATGTCTTCACCCCGCTGGCTGACCCCGAGGCGATCAAGCTGTGGCAGCAGAACCTTGCCGAACGCAGCAATGTGAAGGGGCGCATCATCGTCTCCGAGCAGGGCATCAACGCCACCGTGGGCGGGGACATCCACGACGTCAAGCGCTATGTGAAGGGCCTCAAGGAGTACGCACCGTTCAAGGACGCGGACATCAAATGGTCGGACGGCGTGGGGGATGACTTTCCTCGGTTGAGCGTGAAGGTCCGCCCGGAATTGGTGACTTTCCACGCTCCCGATCCGATCACCGTAACGGAGGATGGCGTGCAGGGCGGTGGCACGCACTTGAAGCCGCACGAGTTGCACGAACTCATGGACCAGCGCGGGGACGAAGTCGTGTTCTTCGACGGCCGCAACGCGATGGAGGCCCAGATCGGCAAGTTCAAGGATGCGCTGGTCCCAGAGACGGATACCACCCGCGATTTCATCGACGAGATCGAATCGGGCAAGTACGACGCGTACAAGGACAAGCCCGTGGTCACTTACTGCACCGGTGGCATCCGCTGCGAAGTTCTGTCCGTGCTCATGAAGAACCGTGGTTTCCAGGACGTCTACCAACTGGACGGCGGCATCGTCCGCTACGGCGAGGCCTACGGAAACAAGGGACTGTGGGACGGTTCGCTCTACGTCTTCGACAAGCGGATGCACATGGAGTTCGAGCCCGGCGCTCAGTCGCTGGGCACGTGTGTCGAGTGCGGTGAGCCCACGCCCCGCTACGTCAATTGCGCCGAACAGACGTGCCGTCAGTTATTCCTGTGCTGTGAGTCCTGCACCGAATCCGGGGCGCGAGATCATTGCCCGGACTGTGTGCCGGTGGCGGCCTGAGGGATCACTACCGCTCATGTGGCGCGGGGGTCTGCGGGCTCTCGTACCCTGGAGACATGAACCAGGAAGAACCACAGGTCACGGACGCCTCGATCACTCTGCTGCGCACCGGCGCGGTGAAGACCCAGGACTGGGGAAATCGTCCGTTCCAAACTGCGGCCGTCAAAACCCCGCACGATGAACCGCTCCGATTGACGTTCACGGGGTTCGTGGGCGACGAACAGGGCGACCTGAAACATCACGGCGGCACCGAGAAGGCCGTGTGCTGTTATCCGGCGGAGCACTACGACCAGTGGCGCGCTGAAGGACTCGACCTCCCGGACGGAGCGTTCTTCGAGAACCTCACCATTCGCGGAGCCACCGAGGAGAAGGTTTACCTGGGGGATGTCTACCGCGTGGGAACAGCGGTGGTCCAGGTGACCCAGCCCTGCCAGCCCTGTGCCACCATCTCCAAGAAGTGGGCCAACAAAGACCTTCCTAAGCTCATGATGAGCACCAACGCTGCGGGTACTATCTGCGTGTGCTCGAGGAAGGGAAAGTGTCGGTCGGGGACCGTTTTGAGTTCGTGTCCCGCCAGCCCGAGGCGGTGTCCTCAGCGTTCGTGAGTCGCATCATGAACGTGGAGCGCGGCGATCTGACTGCCATGCGCGAGCTGCTCAACGCTCCAGAGTTTCCCGAACGCTGGCGCAAGCAACTGCGGCGCCGCTTGGGCGAAAGCGTCTGATATTAGGTGAGGTCCTAAATCGGCCCTCGTAGACATTCAGCGCGTCACGATCGGCGTGCGGTAGCTCGGCCCGCCGCGGCACTGATCAGATCAACTCCAGCGGCACCGGCTGATCCGGCGCGGGGAATGCCACGTCGATGGCCCGGAGGTCTTCCGTGCTCAGCCGCAGCTCGAGCGCGCGGGCGTTGTCCTCCACATGCTCCACCGTGGACGCCTTGGGAATCGCGATGGTGTTGCCGTCCCGGATGGCCCACGCCAGAAGCACCTGCGCGACGGTCGATCCGTGCTTGTCGGCAATGTCCTGAAGCGAAGAATCACCGAGCAGCTCACCCTGTCCCACCGGAGAATAGGCCATCGCCACGATCTCGCGTTCCTTCATGGCCGGGAACAACTCCAGTTCGGGACCGCGGCTGGAAGGGTTGTAGAGCACCTGATTGACCAGCGGGTTCTCCGGATAGGTCTCCAGCTCGGGCAGGTCGATGTTGGATACGCCCCAGTCGCCGATCAGTCCGCGGTCCACGAGCCGTTCGAATGCCATGAGGGTTTCCTCGACCGGATGTGAGCCCGACCAGTGCAGCAGGTACAGGTCGATATGTTCTAGTCCCAGGTGGCGCAGGCTGCGCTCGCAGGCTTCCTCGGTTCCCTTGGCGGACGCATTGGACGGCAGCACCTTGTCCACCAGGTACACGTCATCGCGAATGGGGGCGATCGCCTCACCCACGAGCTGCTCGGACCGCCCGTTGCCGTACATCTCAGCGGTGTCGACCATCGTGAGGCCCAGTTCCACACCGCGCCGCAGCGTGCTGATCTCAGCCTCGCGAGTGGCGGTAGAGTCGCCAATGTTCCACGTGCCCTGCCCGATCGCGGTCAGTTGCGTGCCGTCGGACAGTTCTACGATGCGATTCACGAGTTCTCCTGAGTGAGCGGGACGGGCTGGTCACCACGCTAGGGTCTCGGGTGAACCTCCGCAATCACTGATCGAGTCCACACGCGAAGGGAAGTGAGCCGTGGCTGCACCTGATTCGGACACTCCGCTCTTGCCGCATCCACTCACGGGCCAGTTGTTCCCGTCGCCCGTTCCTCCCGGGATTGGGTGGCCCGAAGATCCCGCCTCGCAGGACACGCCCGTGGCGCACGACGCCGCTCGGG
>NZ_AJXN01000204.1 GCF_000286355.1 Kocuria atrinae C3-8
GTTCCCGGGGTTTTCTTCCGTTCGGAGCCACCTGCCGGAATCGAACCGGCGACCTATTCTTTACGAGGGAATTGCTCTACCGACTGAGCTAAGGTGGCGCAGCAGAACCGAGCACGGTTCAGATGCACCCAAGACAGTAGCAGACAACCCCGCTCAGGCCCCAATCGGCGGGGTTTTCGGGATCTCAGTCGGTCGCGTAACGGTTCTCCGCCGGTTGCAGGCCCAGGCGCTCGCGCAGCGTAGATTCTTCGTCTGCTGACGTCTCAGCGCCCACCAGTTCGGGGAGCGCTCCGGCGGCAGCGCGCACAGCCAGTTCCACGTCATAGGGGCCGGTTTCCAGGACCGCGCCGCTCACTCCGACCTGGACCCACCTCGCCACGATTTCCGGGTCCAGAGCGTCGGCATCGGCATCGATCACGGCGAGCACACGTGCCGCTGGGTTCCAGTCGAGAACCTTGACGGCCTCGGGACCACGGTCTCTGCCGGGAGCAGTACTACATCGGCCTGTTCCACCGCACCGCGCAACGCTTCTAGAGGGACCTCCGATGTGTGTTCCACGAAGACCGGTAGGTGTCCCTGCGTGGGACGGGGGACGATCGAGGGCCCCTTCACAGTGAATTCTTCACCCGCAGAATCGGTGCCGCTGAAGTCCACGTAATGCAGTTTGGAGCGGTCCACGAAGCGGCCGGTGGCCTGATCGCGGATCTCGCGTCCGCCTCCCACGAGTCCCACAACCTGCGGACCACGTCGATCACATCAGCGGTTTCCGCCCAGGCGGGGTCCGCGGAAGGTTCGGCACGCCGACCCACGTTGGCGGCGGCGTCGGCCCCCAGCGAGGGCGCGAACAAGACCCCGGCGCGACCGTGAGTGGCCCAGTCCAATGAGGCGCTCTCGGTGCCCATGAGGAACGGCTCGGTGTGGGTCGTGCGCAGGTGGGCACGACAGCGATGCTCGAGGTTTGCGGGCCCAGCCACGCGGCGGTCTGCAGCGCAGACAAGCGGCCCGCGGCGGGCCCGGCCGCAGGCGCGGTGTCGAGATCG
>NZ_AJXN01000205.1 GCF_000286355.1 Kocuria atrinae C3-8
ATCAAACCCGGGCCGGTTCATGGAAGCCTTGTATGAGATCCACTTTCGAGGCGAGTATGAACCGCCGTGGGAGTTGGAAAGTCGACTTCGACGGGACCGCTGCGGGTGCTCGATATCGGTGCAAATGTCGGCATGTTCAGCGGCTGGGCCCTGGCTCGATGGCCGGGGTGCAAGATCACTGCGTTCGAGCCAGACCCGGAAAACTTGGAGCGATTGCAGGTCTGGGCAAGTGCTGTATCCGGCGAGATGACAGTGGTGCCTGCGGCGGTCTCAGTTAGTTCTGGCGTTGCCAAATTCGTTGTTGGGCAAGGTGGCGGTTCACGCTTATCATCTGATGAGGACGAGGGCATGTCCGTTACAACTATTGATATTTTTGACTATCTGTTTGAAGCGAGTTTCGTGAAGATGGATATCGAGGGTGGCGAGTGGGCGATTTTGACTGATCCTCGACTGAAAAATCTTCGGGACATCGTGATCGTCATGGAGTATCACCGAGTAAACGCGCCCTACCTTCCCGCTCGGGAGGCAGCCACAGAGTTGTTGACTGCGGCCGGATTCTCTACTGGCTACGGTTCCTCCAATTATTGGGGTCATGGAACGCTGTGGGCATGGAAGTAAAGCACCGCTGATGATGCCCCCCACAGGCTTAACCAAAACGTGACCCCCTACTCCTCAGTATTTGCATATGCTAATTTTTCATCAGGGCAACTGAGGGTCGACGCAGGTCGCGGAGGGCCCACATGCCACAGCACTACTCGCTAAGCGAGGGCTCATCATGAGTACTTCCACCCCCAATCCACAGAATCTCCCCGAGCCGGGCTCGGTCGAATACGCCAACCTGGCCCATGCCGGAAGCGCGCCACCGCTTCCGTCGGAGCCCGGAGTCACGCTCGCTCCCGTGGAACCGGACACGTCCGAGGAGCCGGCGCGCGAACCCATGGATGGCCAAACGCCGTCGGCAAATAAGCCGAGTTCGCGACCTCCCTCGGGCTTTCCGTGGTGGCCGCCGCGGCCGGTTCCGCTGCCCGGGATTGATTCAGGGCTGGGACTCAAGAAATTCCGTGACCGGCTACCTCAACCCACCATCATCCGTGCGTGGCGGCGTCCGGAGGACAGCCCCATCCGCGTTCGAGCCGAACTCGGGCAGGTTCAGTTCCACGCGGACATCCCGCCCGCCCAGGCCTGGACCTACGAGGGTGGATTGCCCGGCCCGACCATCGAAGTGCAGCGGGATCGGTCCGTGCGGATCGATTGGGAGAACGGGCTGGAGCAGGACGGCGAGGCGCTGCACTTGCCGTACGACGTCGTTCGAGTGCCCGAACTGCCCCCGTTACCTCCCGGCCAGCCGGGCGTGAACGCGAACTTCCGGGCCGCCGCGACGCCAGGCGGTCGCGCCACGGACAAGGGCCCCGGCGAGGATTCCTACCCACGGTTGCAACACACCGATGAGCTCACCGCCGCCACCGTGGTGCACCTGCACGGAGCGTTGACCGACGGTCACAACGACGGCTGGGCACACAACGTGACCATGCCGGGCGGCGTGATTCGATGCACGTACCCGAACCGACAGGAGTCGACCACCCTCTGGTACCACGACCACGCCATGGCCGTGACCCGGTTCAACCTGTTCGCGGGTCTGTCCGGGTTCTACATCATCCGCGATGAGCAGGAAGCCAAGCTGAGACTGCCTTCGGGTGAGCGCGAGCTGTTCCTGGGGATTGCGGACCGCAACCTGGAATCCGAACCCGGCTCTCCCGCGGGAACCATCAAGTTCACTGGGCGTGCGTTGTACAAGCAAGCAGGCTTCACCGGATCGACCGGGATCAAGGGTGAGATTCCCGTGAGTGCGCCGTTCAATATGGTCAACGGCAAGATTTGGCCCACCAAGGACGTGGACGCGTGCTGGTATCGGCTGCGGTTGCTCAACGGATCGAGCTCGCGGGTCCACCGTTTCTCGATGCATGACACCACGGATGAGAAGTTCACTCCCGGAAAGGACATCCCCAGCACGGATCCGGCCTTCGGTGCGCGCCGCAAGTCCGACGCGTTGGTGGTGATTGGAACGGACGGAGGCCTACTGCCCGCACCCTTCATCCCGGCTGACGGGATCATCGAAATGGGCCCGGGTGAGCGCGTGGATGTGCTCGTGGACTTCTCCAAGTACCGCGGGCGCACCCTGGAACTGCGCAACGAGAACGGTACCGCACTGAATGCCCAACTGGGACAGGCCGACGCCAGCGTGATGCAGTTCCGCGTGGACGATCGCCGTGTGCTCGACCGGTTCAAACTGCCCAGCGTTCTCAACCGCGAGTACGTGCACTACCGCCACACGGATGACGGCAAGTTGATCATCGGTGACCGCGTGATCGACCATCACGCTCACGCCTGGGTGGCCGTGGTGCCTCCCGGTATCCGAGGGTCGGTGCACCCGGAGATGTGGGAGCTGCACGAGCTGGCGGAGGGGGATGATCCCGGAACCACGGACGTCATCAGGTTGACCCGCGCGGACGGTAAGGTCATGACTTTCAAGCCCGCGGCCAAGCTCTTCGACGACACGCTCACCATCAAGCTCTCCGAGGGTGACTGGGCCGTGTGGAACATCGTGCACTTGGGCGGGCCTCCGCATCCGATGCACATCCACATGACCGAGTTCCAAATGCTCAATCGTTGGCAATGGCCGCTGGGGCCGGGCGGTGCACTGCCCGGCTTTGACCCCGCGACGCGTCGACACCCAACCCACTGCCCATTCCCGGACCGGGACGCCCGATCAGTCCCATGACCGCAGGCATGAAGGATACGTGGGTTGTTCAACCGGGG
>NZ_AJXN01000206.1 GCF_000286355.1 Kocuria atrinae C3-8
TCCCGCGGCGGCGGCAAGCCCGGCGGCGGCGCTCGCGGTCCGCAGGGTCGCGGCAAGGGCTCCAAAGCGGGCCCCAAGGGCGGCTTCAAGTCCGGTCCGAAAACCGGACCCAAGTCCGGGCCCGGTAAGCCCAAGGCTTCGGCGGGTCAGAAGGGTCCGCAGAAGCCTCGCGCCTTTGGCGGCGTGGACAAGTACGAGCGCCGCGCCTCGGCGATCAAGGAGCACGGCCCGCACCGGCGGCGTCGTCCCAAGAACCCGCCCGTCGATCGTCTGGAAGCCCACGACGAGAACGGCGTGCGCCTGCAGAAGCTCATGGCCCAGGCCGGTGTGGCCTCGCGGCGCGTGTGCGAGGAAATGATCCTGGACGGCCGCGTGGAAGTGGACGGCCAGATCGTCAACGAACTGGGCGTGCGCGTTGATCCCGCGCTGCAGAGCGTCCATGTGGATGGCATGCGCATCCAGACCGACGAGAAGCTCGTCTACTACTCGTTCAACAAGCCGACCGGCGTGGTCTCCACCATGGAGGACCCGGACGGCCGCCGTTGCGTAAGTGACTTCTTGGACGTCCGCAAGCACGAGCGCGTGTTCCACGTGGGTCGCTTGGACGTTGAGACCGAGGGCCTGCTGCTACTCACCAACGACGGCGAACTCACCAACCGCCTGACCCACCCCTCCTACGAGGTGCCCAAGACCTACCTGGTCCAGGTGCACGGCCCCGTGGAAAAGGGTGTGGGCAAGCAGATGCGCGAAGGCATCAAGCTCGAGGACGGCATCGCCAAGGTCGATTCGTTCAAGCTCATCGACTCCAAGCCCGGACACGTGCTGATCGAGGTCGTGCTTCACACCGGCCGCAACCGCATCGTCCGCCGCATGTTCGATGCCGTGGGCCACCCGGTCGAGCGGCTCGCACGCACCAGGTGGGCCCGATCGCCATTGGTGATCAGCGCCAGGGTGTGGTGCGCAAGCTGTCCCACACCGAGGTGGGCACCCTGCTCGCATCGGTGGGGATGTAACGGTGGTCCCAGCAATTGCTTCCACATCCGGACCGGTCCTGGTGATCGGTGCGGGGCTTCTGGGCGCGAGCATCGGCCTGGGGCTTCAGCACCTGGGTGTGCGCGTTTACGTGCGCGATGCCTCGCCCACCACGGAGGCCGTGGCCCAGGACATCGGTGCTGGCCAGTCGGTGCGTGCCGTTCACGAGGCGGGTCAGAGGCTGTCCGACCCCGCCCTCGTGGTCGTGGCGGCACCGCCGGACGTGGTCTCCGAGCTCGTGGTCGAGGCACTGTTGGATTTCCCGAACGCCGTGGTCATCGACATTGCCTCGGTCAAGTCTTCGATTCTCGACGACGTCGCGGCGGCCGGGGCGGATCTGTCCCGCTACGTGGGGACGCATCCCATGGCCGGACGCGAGAAGTCCGGTCCCGTGGCGGCCCGCGGTGAGCTGTTCACCTCCATGCCGTGGGTGATCTGCCCAACCGAAACGACCAGCGCACGGGCCATCACTACGGCCAAGAACCTGGCCGTTGACCTGGGCGCGACCGTGACCGTGATGGACGCGGCCGAGCACGATGAGACCGTGGCGTTGATTTCGCACCTGCCGCAGGTGATGTCCTCGTTGTTGGCTTCTCGACTGCAGGACACCCCGTTGCACCACTTGTCCTTGGCAGGACAGGGGCTGCGGGACACCACGCGCATTGCGGGTTCCGATCCGTCGCTGTGGGTGCAGATCCTCTCCGCCAACGCACGTCCCATCGTGGAATCCCTCCACGAGGTACGCACGGATCTGGATCGGTTGATCTCCACACTGGAGAACCCGATGGCCGGTGGTGCTCGACTGGACATCGCTCAGCTCATGGCCGAGGGCAACTCAGGCCAAGCCCGGATTCCCGGTAAGCACGGTGGCGCTCCCAAGGCGTTCGCCACACTCACCGTGGCCGTGGACGACACCCCGGGCACCATTGCCCGCCTGCTCACCGAGATCGGGGAGGACGGGATCAACCTGGAGGACATGCGCCTCGAGCACTCACCCGGCCAACCGGTGGGACTCGTGGTGGTCTCGGTGGATCCCAACCGCCGCGACGATCTCGTGAACGCTTTGAACGAACGCAACTGGAAGGTGGTGCAGTAATGGACGCACGCGATGAGAACGCCCGCTTGGTGGTCGCCATCGACGGACCTTCCGGTTCCGGGAAGTCCTCCGTGTCCAAGGAAGTGGCGCGCCGCTTCAACTTGGCCTACCTGGACACCGGTGCGATGTACCGCGCCGTGACCTGGTGGTGCCTGCACACGAACGTGGACCTCACGGACGCGGACGCCATTGTGCAGGCCACCCGCTCCGTTCCCCTGGACATGGGCACCGATCCCAACGGTGAGCGCATCGCCGTGGACGGTCAGGACGTCCGGTCCGAGATCCGCGGGGATGACGTGACCAACAATGTTTCTGCCATCGCAACCACCGTCCCGGCTCGTGAAGTGCTGGTGGCCATGCAGCGGCAGATCATTGCCGATAGTGGCGACCGGATGGTGGCCGAGGGCCGTGACATCACCACCGTGGTCGCTCCGGATGCCACCGTGCGCATTCTGCTGACCGCCTCGGAGGAAGCGCGCATGGCGCGGCGAGGCAAGCAACTGGGCGCGGCGGCGTCGTCG
>NZ_AJXN01000207.1 GCF_000286355.1 Kocuria atrinae C3-8
GGTTTTCGTGGAAAGTGTTTGTGTCAATGTCAGCGCGCAGACTTCCCTGGGCGTCGCGGGTGAATTGTTGGACCTCGAAGGGAGTTCGCAGGACAAGTTCCTGGTCCGTGGGACCGTACAATCTGCCCCGTCGGTGCAAGGCCAGGTAGGACTCCTCCGTCACTGTCCCTCCTCGATGACTCCGGGCGAAAACCTGTGCCCGCACGGGCCATGAACCCGAATCGCTACGCCTACCGTAGTGTATCTTAGTGGCATGCTTACCGCTCTTGTGACCGGTGGAACGTCAGGCCTGGGAGCCGCGTTCGCACGCTCGTTAGCCCGCAAGGGCTTCAACCTGATCCTGGTGGCTCGCAACGAAGATCGGCTCCGTGAAGTTGCCGAACAGCTGGCCGGTGAGCACGGCATTCACGTGGAAACCATGGCGGCCGACCTGGCCGACCGTGAACACGTGGATCGTGTTGCCCAGCGACTGGCGGATCCGACACAACCCGTGGACCTGCTCGTCAACAACGCGGGATTCTCCGTGGGTACGCCCTTCCTGACCGAAGACTTCTCCCCGCACGACATGGGCACGGACGTCATGTGCCGAACCGTTGCGTTGCTCTCCGGCGCCGCAGGGCGTTCCATGACGCAACGCGGCACGGGGTGGATCGTCAACATCGCATCGATCGCCGGGTGCGTCACCATGGGCGAGTACTCGGCCATCAAGGCCTACGTCACATCCATGACGGAGTCTTTGGCCGTCGAGCTGCACGGTACGGGTGTCCAAGCCACCGCGGTTCTGCCCGGTTGGGTTCGCACCGAGTTCCACAGTCGCGCGGGCATCGCTGGATCCTCGATCCCCAACTTCATGTGGCTCAACGCGGACCAGGTCGCGGACGAGGCCCTCGCCGACGTCGCTCGGGGCAAGGTTCTTTCGATCCCCACCCTGCGTTACAAGGCCGTTTACGCGACCCTGCACCACCTTCCCCGCCCCGCCGTCCGTTGGATTTCGCGGCAGGTCTCCGGGGCACGCAAGCGCGAGCAGAAGGCCTGAGCCATGGCACCGCAGGACAAGCATTCAGAGCAGCCCCAGGATGGAACGGGGCGCCGTCGCGGCAAACACGCACGCCCGACCGACAACCCGTCGGCACCCGCTCATGATGAGAGCAGCCGTCATCGCGGCAAGCACGCTCGTCAGCCCGTGGAGCGTCCCCACATCATGGAGTCGTTGGAAGGGCCGGTGGCTCAGGCCGATCCCGCTCCCCCGGCACCGCCGGCCGAGTCCGCGAAAGTCGGTACCGCTTACTACACGCATGTCGGACGGAGGATCGCCCGGAAGATCGCGCAGACGATCTTCTTCAAAGGCTTGGTCAATCGCCTGATCACCCGCACCAATGTGGTGGATCCCGCGGCCTTTGGCGTCAAGGGCGGCTGCGTGGTCGTGGCGAATCACTCGAGCCATTTGGATGCGCCACTCGTGATGAGCGGGGTGCCTCACTACATTTCACGCGATCTGGCCACGGGTGTGGCCGCCGACTACTTCTTCACGGCCTGGTACAAGAAGCTGTTCACCCAGCTGATCTTCAATGCTTTCCCGATCGACCGCACCGGCACCGGTGCGAATCGCGGCCTGTCCAAGAAGCTGCTGGCCGCGGGGATTCCCATTCTGATCTTCCCGGAAGGCACACGTTCCAAGACCGGCAAGATGGCCCCCTTCAAGGTGGGTGCGGCCAGCCTGGCCCATTCATTGGAAGTCCCGGTGGTCCCCGTCGCGCTGATCGGCGCTCACGAGGCCATGCCCAAGGACTCGAGCTGGCCACGACCCGGTAGGCCTCCGGTGGTCGTTGCGGTGGGAGCACCCTTGCGCACACGCGGGAACGAAACTGTCACGGGGTTCAACGAACGCATCGAAGCGGCGGTTCGCGCACTGTACGCTTCGAACCGAAGCAAGATTCAAGACTGAATACCCCCGAAGAAAGAGGTCGCACAGCAGTGGCACACGTGAAACACCAGAAATGGTGGGGCTGGGGCGAAGAAGGCGTTTTCTTCAATTACGAGAACAAGCCGGCGTTCGCACCCTTCGTCAAGGAAGCCATCGGAGTGACGCTGCGTCCGCGTGAGCGGGACACTGTGGATTTCTCGACCGCTGACGTTCCCGCTTCCAAGGCTCCAGACAACGTTCTCGAGCTGCTCCGTGACATCAACGGGGCGGACAACGTCAGCACCGACGACGAACTGCGTGTGGTCCACTGGGCCGGCAAGTCGGTTCTGGAACTGCTCCAGACCCTGCGCAACGACTTCCACCGCATCCCGGATGTCGTGGTCTACCCCGGAACCGAGGATGAAGTGGCTGCGCTGATGCGCGCGGCGGTCGAGCACGATCTGGTACTCATCCCCTTTGGCGGCGGCAGCAGCATCTCGCGAAGCCTCCAGGCGGATCCGTCCGAGGAACGGTGCATCGTTTCCGTGGACCTCGGCCGACTCAACAAAGTCCTCGAGATCGACGAGACATCCGGGCTTGCCACCATCCAGGCCGGCGTACTCGGCCCAGACATGGAAGAGCAGCTCAACGCTCGCGGCTGGACCCTGGGCCACTTCCCCGACTCGTTCACCTACTCGACCCTGGGTGGTTGGGCAGCAACCCGTTCCTCAGGCATGCAGTCGGACAAGTACGGGGACATCGCTGACATCATCCGTGGGCTCCGCATGGTCCGCGCCACCGGCACAGTGTACTGCGACCTTTGCCGTCCACGTCCACCGGTCCGAGCCTGCGCGAAATGATCATCGGCTCCGAGGGCCGGCTGGGCATCATCACGGAACTGACCGTTCACGTGCATCGCCTGCCCGAGAAGCACCAGGTCATTGCGTACATGTACCCCACGTGGCAGCAGGCCTTGACCGCAGTCAGGCAGTTCACCGAGGCCGAGATCCCGTTGGCCTTCGCCCGCGTCTCCGACGCACACGAAACGGCGTTCTCGCTCGCTACGCAGAAGGCGCGACGTCGGCCAAGGGCAAGCTCGCTGCCAAGGGACAGGACGCTCTCTGGGCCGTCATGCGCAAGCGCGGCTGGGACACCGACGACATGTGCATCTCCTACGTGTGCTTCGAGGGCAATCCCAAGGATGTGGAGGCGCGTAAGAAGGCAGTGGCCGCCATCGCCAAGAAGAACGGGGCCATCGTGCTCGGTTCGGGCCCCGGCGCGCTGTACGACCAGAAGAAGTTCGACACCCCGTACCTGCGAGACTTCCTACTCGAGCAGAACACCGTGGGTGACGTCTCCGAGACCGCAGCACCCTGGTCCAAGCTCACCACGGTGCACAAGGCCGTCTACGACGCCGCTGAACGCGCCTACGCGTCCCTGGGCAAGAAGGGGTGGATCATGTCGCACATGTCCCACTCCTACCACTCAGGCGCGTGCCTGTACTTCACGTTCGGGTACGTCTACGACCACGAGAACCCCTACGACGAGTACCACACCGTCAAGAGCGCCATTCAGCAGGCCTTCATCGACAACGGTGGCACGCTGTCCCACCACCACGGTGTGGGACTGGAGCACCAGCCCTGGATGGAACAGGACATTTCCCCCGAGGGAGCCAACATCATGCGCGCCCTGTTCTCCAGCACGGACCCGGGAAACAACTTGAACCCCAGGAAAGTCATTTCCTGACACTCAGGGATCAGCAGATCTGAACATAGGAATGGGCC
>NZ_AJXN01000208.1 GCF_000286355.1 Kocuria atrinae C3-8
CGGGTTATAGGCCAAAATATGTGTATGGCGGGGGCTTGCTTGCCTGCGATAGCAACGTTCTAGGGGCTTTGACATGCTCTGGGAGCATGTCTGGTGCCCCTTCCACGAAACAGACCCTCTTGTGGTGTATGTGCTCAACCGTTGGTGAAGAACGGGAGGACCAGCGCTGATCGGACTCGATGGCGATGTCCGCGGTGCGGGGCCTCAACCACCATCCACCGCGAACAGCTCACCCGACGAGCCCAACTGGACTGGTTTCACGCCTGGCTTCTGCACGGAGCGAAGAGCAGCGATTTCAGCGGTAGCCCCCGCACCTTCAGGAGAGCTACCGCCTGGTGCTGGCGAGTACCTGTCCCACGCCCGGAGCCGACCGGGGTGATCCACCACCAGATCATGCTCGATGGCACCTACTTCAACGGCTGGTGCGTGCTCATCGCCTACACCGGCACCCACGTGGTGGACTGGCAATGGTGTGACCACGAGAAGAAAGCCGCCTGGGTGGCGCTGTTGAACCGGATCCCGGCCCCGGTCGTGGCCATCGTCGACGGTGGCACCGGCCTGCACGCGGCCCTGCGCCAGGTCTGGCCCCACACCGCGGTTCAGCGCTGTTACTTCCACATCTACACCGCTATCCGCCGGCACCTGAGCCTGTCTCCACGCCTGGAAGCCGGCCAAGAACTGATGAGTCTGACCCGGGCGCTGATGGCAGTGGCCGACCTGGACCAAGCCGCGGTCTGGATGGGCGCCTACGCCACCTGGGAAGCGAAGTGGGAGACGTTCTTGAAACAACGCTCCCGCCCGGGCAAAGGAGTACTACGCCCCACTGGGGTGAACGAGGACCGTGCCTGGTGGTACACCCATCAACGCCTACGCCGAGCCCGCGGCTTCTACCGGACCCTGATCCGCCACCACAACCTCTTCACCTGGCTCAACCCCGAGTTGGCATCACAGACCGGGGTGAAGATCGACCGCACGACCTCTCCGTTGGAGGGCGGGCCAAACAAGGCCATCAAAGAACTCTTGCGAGCCCACCGCGGAATGCCCGACAAGCACGCTCGACGGGCCGTGGACTGGTTACTGAACTCCCTCACCGAACACCCCAGAAACCCCTGGGACCTCGCACGGAAGAACACTGGAACCCACCACCGACACGCCCCCAACACCAGGACGAACCGATCGGGCCGACCCTCTATGACAACGCCTTCAGTGCCGAAGACGGCAACGGCATCCAACACGGCTGGGCAGGCCGAAACCACCCATGACACACCCGAGCCATACACACATTTTGGC
>NZ_AJXN01000209.1 GCF_000286355.1 Kocuria atrinae C3-8
GCTCAGGGCTCAGGGCTCAGACGACCGTAACCGCAGCGAGGTTCTTCTTCCCGCGACGGAGCAACACGAATCGACCGTGCAGCAGATCTTCGGGTTCCAGGGTTGCGTCCTCCCCCGAGACCTTGTGGTTGTTGACCGATACGCCACCCTCCTTGAGGATGCGGCGAGCAGCCGACTTCGATTCGGACAGGCCCGTGGCAACCAACAGATCGACGATTGAGGTCTGATCTGCACCGACCTCTGCGTGGGGCAGCTCGGCCGCAATCATGGCCAGGGTTTCCTCGTCGAGATCCGCGAACTGACCCTTACCGAAGACCGCGGCAGAAGCGGCGATCGCCTTACGCGTGGCCTCTTCACCATGGACCAAGGTGTTGACCTCGTAGGCCAGGGCCTTCTGGGCTTCGCGACGGTACGGTTCGGTCTCCGTGAGACGGCCAAGCTCTTCGATCTCTTCGCGGGTACGGAACGTGAAGACCTTCAGACGGTCCACCACATCTGCGTCCGCGGTGTTGAGCCAGAACTGGTAGAAGGCGTACGGAGAGGTGAGCTCCGGGTTCAACCAAATCGCGTTGCCCTCGGACTTACCGAACTTGGTGCCGTCCGAGTTGGTGATCAAGGGCGTACCGATCGCGTGCACGGTGGCACCTTCAACCTTGCGTACCAGTTCGGTACCCGAGGTCAGGTTGCCCCACTGATCCGAACCGCCGGTCTCCAGTACGCAGTTGTACTCGCGGTACAGGTTCAGGAAGTCCATACCCTGCAGGATCTGGTAGCTGAACTCGGTGTAGGAAATACCTTCCTCCGAGTTCAGGCGCTTGGCCACGATGTCCTTCTTAATCATCGTGCCCACGCGGAAGTTCTTGCCGACATCACGCAGGAAATCGATCGCGGACATCTGCGACGTCCAGTCCAGGTTGTTGACCATGCGTGCCGCGTTCTCCCCTTCGAAGGAGAGGAAGCGCTGCACCTGCTCGCGCAACAGCTCAACCCATTCGGCAACGGTCTCTCGAGAGTTGAGCACTCGCTCGGACGTCTGGCGGGGATCACCGATCAACCCGGTGGAACCACCGACCAACCCAATGGGGTTGTGCCCGCCCAACTGCAGGCGGCGGAGCAATAACAACTGAACCAGGTGGCCCAGGTGCAAGGATGCAGCAGTCGGATCGAATCCGCAGTAATACGTAATGGGTCCCGCTTCCAGGGCATCCTCAATGGACTGCGGGTCCGTGGATACCTGGACGAGGCCGCGCCAATTCAACTCCTCCCACAAGGAATCAAAGGTCGGGTCGTTGTGCTGCTTGCTCAAATCGGTGGTTGACACGAAGACTAAGTTATCAGTCCTGCGACTCTGATCAGGACTGTTCCAAACCTGCCGGCAGGCCGTGCGCGGCCACCATGTAGAGACGCTGGGTGGGTCGTGTCATGGCCACGTACAGGTTGCCCACTCCCCCGGCGGGATCGTTGGCAATGTCGGCCGGCTCCACCACGACCACGGAGTCGAATTCGAGCCCCTTGCGTCCCAGGGTGTGAGCAGCATGATCTGTCGATCCAGCCGCCGCATCCCCGCGGCCACCAACCCCGGGAATGCTTCGTCGAGTGCGACGGCCACGGACGCGATCGAGTCGCCCGGACAGACGACGCCGATGAGCCCTCCCTCGACCAGCTCCAATTCCGCACGCAGCTGTTCGACACGGTCTCAACCACTTGGCCCTCGTCGGCGACTTCGATCAAGACGGGATCTTCACCATCACGCACCGCGCGCGGGTCCGACACGCGAAGGCCTGCTGCGCGGGCGACCGCACGGCG
>NZ_AJXN01000210.1 GCF_000286355.1 Kocuria atrinae C3-8
CGAGTTCGCCCACGCGCTTGGGGTTCTTGCCGTCTTGATCACCCACCAGGAACACGGGGAACAGGCCCCGGTCGGGGATGGTGCCGCCGGAGGTCACGGCCAACCGAAGCGCCCCGGGCGCGCCTGGAGCGTGCCGGTTTCGCGGTCCCACACCACGCGGGGACGCAGGTGGGCGAACTCGTCGGACGGGTAGCGCCCGGCGAGAAGGTCCAGCACGGCGTCGTACGCGGAGCGCGGCAGATTCCGGAACGGCGCCGAACGGCGGAGGGTGTCGAACCAAGCCTCGACATCCACGTCCTCGGCGGCAGCGGCGGAGATCGTGTGCTGGGCGAGGATGTCCAACGGGTTGGCGGGGATCGCGAGCGGTTCCAGCCGCCCGGCCAGCATTTGCTCGGAAATCACCGCGGCATCGCGCACGTCACCGCGGTGCTTGGGATACATGCGCCCGATCGACACCTCGCCCACCTGGTGGCCGGCGCGTCCCACGCGCTGCAGACCCGAGGACGTGGACGGCGGCGACTCCACCTGCACCACCAGATCCACGTGCCCCATGTCGATACCGAGTTCCAGGGATGAGGTGGCCACCACGCAACGCAGCCGACCCGTCTTGAGGTCCTCCTCGATCAGACTGCGCTGGTCCTTGGACACCGATCCGTGGTGTGCCCGAGCCAGTACTGAGGTGGCGCCCTCGAACCGATTGTGCTGGCGGGAAATGTCCGCGAACTCGCCGGTGGTGTCGGCATCAGAGGTGGCAATCGATTCGGATTCGTCCGCGCTTTCCGATCCAGACGGGGCATTGTTGATCCGGAACTCGTGGATCTCATTGAGCCGCGCGGTGAGCTTCTCGGCCAGCCCGCGCGAGTTGGCGAACACGATGGTGGAGCGGTGCTGCTCCACCAGATCCACGATCCGTTCCTCACGTGCGGCCAGATCGAAGCGGTCGCTTGGTAGTCGGAGGCCTCCAGGTTCGCGTCAATGTTGGCGGAATCCACCGAGGACGCGAGGCCGAGGCCCCGCCCAACGCGGTCATATCCGGAATCGGCACCGACACCGTGAGATCCCAGTCCTTCTCGGACGGCGGCCGCACCACGGTCACCGGTTGCGAGCCACCCAGGAAACCGGCCACGGTGTCCACCGGTTCCACGGTCGCGGACAGGCCGATGCGCTGGGCCGGTTCGTCCAGCAAGTCATCGAGCCGCTCCAGGCTCACCGCGAGGTGCGCGCCGCGTTTGGTGCCGGCCACCGCGTGCACCTCGTCGATGATCACGGTCTTCACGTTTCGTAACGTCTCCCGCGCCTTGGACGTGAGCATCAGGTACAGCGACTCGGGCGTGGTGATCAGGATGTCCGGCGGGTGGGCCAGCAGCGCGCGCCGGGTGGCCTGCGGAGTGTCACCGGAGCGCACGCCCACGGACACGTCCGGCGGGGCGATTCCGGCGGCCTTCGCGGCCTGGGTGATGCCGATCAGCGGCGCACGGAGATTGCGCTCCACATCCACACCCAGCGCCTTGAGCGGGGAAATGTAGAGCACGGAGGTGTGCTCCTCGGCTTTGGCGGACGACGCCGCTCGCTTGGCTTTCTCCCGCAGGTCCAGGTCGGTTCCGGGCAAGGCGTCCTGCACCGGGGCGCGGGAGCTCGCGACCATGGTTTGTGCACGGGCATCGATCTCCCCACCTGCACTGGCCCCGGACGCGGGCGAGCCGCCCCCGGAAGGCCCGGGAGCGGCGTCGT
>NZ_AJXN01000211.1 GCF_000286355.1 Kocuria atrinae C3-8
TCGCCCTTCGCCCAACATGATGCCGGGTCACACCACGGGTGTGGCTCCCATCGGAAGCCGTCCCGGTAACGCCGGTGGCGGTGGACCCCGCCGCGGTGGTGGCGGTCCCGGTGGCCCCGGTGGCGGCGGCGGTTTCCGCGGTCGCGGTGGTCGTGGTGGTACCCAGGGTGCGTTCGGTCGTGGCGGCGGTGGCCGCGGACGTCAGCGCAAGTCGAAGCGCGCGAAGCGTCAAGAGCTTGAGCAGATGTCAGCACCCGCCGTGGGTGGCGTCTCCGTTCCGCACGGTGACGGCAACACGGTGGTCCGCCTGCGTCGCGGTGCATCGCTCATGGACTTCGCCGAGAAGATCAACGCCAACCCCGCATCGCTCGTGACCGTTCTCATCCATTTGGGTGAAATGGCCACGCAGACCCAGTCGCTGGACGAAGAAACGTTCGAGCTGTTGGGCGCCGAGCTGGGCTTCAAGATCCAGGTCGTCTCGCCGGAGGACGAGGAGCGCGAGCTGCTCGAATCCTTCGACATCGACCTCGAGGCAGAGGCAGAGGCCGAGGGCGACGAGGTTCTCGAATCCCGTCCTCCGGTCGTCACCGTCATGGGTCACGTCGACCACGGTAAGACCCGTCTGCTGGACGCCATCCGTAACACCACGGTGATCGAGGGTGAGGCCGGCGGCATTACCCAGCACATCGGTGCGTACCAGATCTCCACCGAGGTGGACGGCAAAGAGCGTCTGATCACGTTCATTGACACCCCGGGTCACGAGGCGTTCACCGCCATGCGTGCCGTGGTGCCAAGGTCACGGACATCGCCGTGCTGGTGGTTGCCGCTGACGACGGCGTGATGCCGCAGACCGTCGAGGCGTTGAACCACGCCCAGGCGGCCGGTGTGCCGATCGTGGTTGCAGTGAACAAGATCGACAAGCCCGAGGCCAACCCGGAGAAGATCCGCGGTCAGCTCACCGAGTACGGATTGATCCCCGAAGAATACGGTGGCGACACCATGTTCGTGGATGTCTCCGCTCGTGCCGGTCAGAACATCGAAGACCTGCTCGACGCTGTCGTACTGACCGCTGACGGTGCCCTGGAGTTGCAGGCCAACCCGGACAAGGAAGCTCGTGGCGTGGCCATCGAAGCCAACTTGGACAAGGGCCGCGGCGCAGTCTGCACCGTGCTGGTCCAGTCCGGCACGCTGAAGGTCGGCGACGCGATTGTCGCCGGTGCCGCTCACGGTCGTGTGCGCGCCATGTTCGACGAGAACGGTCAGGCAGTCGAGGCTGCCACCCCGTCACGTCCGGTCCAGGTGTTGGGTCTGTCCGCAGTGCCCCGCGCCGGTGACACGTTCCTGGCTACCCAGGAAGAGCGTACGGCTCGCCAGATCTCCGAGAAGCGTCAGGCCGCAGACCGTAATGCTCAGCTGGCCAAGCGCCGCAAGCGCATCACGCTCGAGTCCTTCGACGAGGCCGTGGCAGAGGGCAAGATGGACACCCTCAACCTCATCATCAAGGGTGACGTGTCCGGTGCCGTTGAGGCCCTGGAAGATTCGCTGCTCAAGATCGATGTGGGCGGGGACGAAGTTCAGCTGCGTGTCATCCACCGCGGTGTGGGTGCCATTACGCAGAACGACGTCAACCTGGCAACGGTGGACAACGCGGTCATCATTGGCTTCAACGTCCGCCCGGCCGAGCGCGTCACCGAACTCGCGGACCGCGAGGGCGTGGACATGAAGTTCTACTCGGTGATCTACAACGCCATCGACGATGTCGAGAGCGCCTGAAGGGCATGTTGAAGCCGGAGTACGAGGAAGTGGAGCTCGGTACCGCCGAGATCCGCGAGGTATTCCGCTCCTCCAAGTGGGGCAACATCGCCGGTGCTTACATCACCAAGGGTGTGGTCAAGCGCAACGCCAAGGCTCGCCTGGTACGCGACGGCAACGTGGTCAAGGACAGCCTCACCATCGATTCGCTGCGTCGTTTCAAGGACGACGCCACGGAAGTTCGCGAAGGCTTCGAGTGCGGTATCGGCCTCGGTTCCTTCAACGACATCCAGGAAGGCGACATGATCGAGACGTGGGAGATGCGCGAAAAGCCGCGCGTCTGAGTCACGTAACGCTCAGTGGCGGGCACCCCGGTTTCCGGTAGGTGCCCGCCGCACCGGCCCGTCGC
>NZ_AJXN01000212.1 GCF_000286355.1 Kocuria atrinae C3-8
TCGCACCTTCCACGCGGTGGAGGCCCTCACCCGCGTGCTGCCCGCGCCCTTGGTGGCCCGGGCGACGTCGCTCATTTCGGGGCGGTAGTTGCGGCTGCTGCGGTTCCGCACTGAGCCGCACTGTGCCTCGCCGCGCCGCGCTGAGCCCCACTGAGCCTCGCTACGCGTGGGGTTGCGTTAGAACCCACAACCACATCTGAAGTGTCGTTAGAACCTTCCACGCTGATGAAAAGGGTCCCAACGGCGCCTGAGGTGTCCCCGATGGCCCTAACGACCCTTCACGTGTCTCGCCCCAGGAGGGTGAGTCTTACCAGCGTGCTGCGTCGCGGATGGCGGCGGTGCCCTCATCCACGACTCGACGCGCAAAGCCGCGGACCTTGCCGCGCTCGGAAGGAGCGGTGCCGTTCGAGTCGGCACCCGAGGCGGCGTCGTCGTCCTTTTTCATGAACGACGGGCGCGTGGGCATGGAAACTTTGGGGACCGAGACCTTGGGCAAGCTTCGAGACTTCTTAGCGTTGGAGGGCGCTTCGGAAGTGTCAGCTGTCTTGGTGTCCCCAGAGGAACTCTCGGAAACCGCTGCCGCCGGCTTGGCCGACTTCGGCTGCTTTTTCTGCTTCGGGGCGGCGGGCTGACGAGCGAGGTCCGGATCGGCGTCGACGGCGTCGTTGGCCTCTTGCGCGGCGAGGGATCCGGTTTCGGGTGCGGCAGGATCGCCGTCACGAGCGGGCTGGGCGGCAAGGACCTTGGAGCGGCGCTTCTTCTTGGGCGGGCGCTGCCCGAAAATCTTGTGGCGGGTCTTCTCAGCGCGGCCAGCCAGCTGATAGGCGCTGACCAGCGGATACTCCCAGACGCCCAGGATCTCGCGCTGTTCTTCGGCGAGCTCACGCAGCACTACGGAGGCGCTCTCGGCATCGGGGTCGCCGGCGACCACCTTGTGCACTCGCCGCTGTTGGAGCTGCACCAATCCGGTGAGCAGGAGTGCGTCGTCCACGCCCAGTTGGCGAGCGCGGTCGGTGAATCCCACGCGGTAGAGCAAAGCCGATTCGCCCGTGTGTACGAACCACAAGTAGCCCAAGGCGGTCTCCTGCTCGCCCTCGGCCTGTTCGGTGGCAACCAAGAACACGGAATCCTGGCCCACGGCCTTGAGCAGATCGTCGATGTGCGCGGTGCGCAGACCCACGTTGGCCAGGCTCTGGGTGTTGGCGGAGACGCGGCGCACCTTCACGCCGGCCACCTTGAGTCCGGCACGGCAACGCTCGAGGGTGCCACTGGACAGTCGCTTGGACAGGTCGCTCTCGGTCTCGCCAGGCGCACGATCAGTTCGCGCGGTCCGGCCTCGCCCTTGCGGATCTTGTCACGACGGCGATACCCCGCCTCTTCGAGATCGGTGAGCAGCTGCGGGGTGACCGCGGTATCGGGGCTCAAGCGCAGTACTGCGCCGTTGTGCTTCTCACGGGCATAGTCCTGTAGCGCACCGAGCACTTTGACGAGTTCGTGGGGACTCTTTACGTGCAGGGACTTCGCGTCCACACCGTGTGCTTGTCTTCGGGGTAGATCAACAGCTGGCCGTAGCCGATCGTCTGGTTCGCGCGATTGACCATCACGCGTTCCACGCTGATCTGCTCATCCGTGAGGGCTTCCGCCTCACCAATACCCCACAGCAGCTGGGGATTTCCGCCGGTTACGCGAACCCTGGCGTCCCACGTTTTCCGGTTGTCACACGGGTTCACGCTCAATGACACGGTGCGTCCTTTCGTTAGTCCCCAGCACACCGTCATACAGCTTAGCTGCGGACAGCACTCGCGCCTGACCACCCCGTGGGGCAATCACGCGCGAGTGCTGGTTCACTCCGAAGAGTTCAGTAGTGCAGTGGTAGATCAGTTGTTGCCGCGCTCGTACTTCTCCCACTTCTTGGCCACGTGCTCGGCCTCGACCATACGGACGGTGCCGGACTTGGAACGCATCACGATGGACTGAGTGGTGATCTTGGGCCCGCGGTAACGAACACCGCGCAGCAGGTCGCCGTCGGTGATGCCGGTCGCTGCGAAGAAGCAGTTGTCCGAGGTCACCAGTTCGTCGGTGGTCAGGATGCGATCTACATCCAGACCGGCCTCGGCTGCCTTCTCCCTTTCGGCCTCATCGGTGGGAGCCAGGCGACCCTGGATCACGCCGCCGGTGGCCTTCACTGCGCACGCGGTCACGATGCCTTCCGGGGTTCCGCCGATGCCCATCATCACGTCAACGCCGGTTCCCTCGCGGCACGCGGCGATGGCGCCGGCGACGTCGCCGTCGAGAATCATGCGCGTACGGGCACCGGTCGCGCGGATTTCCTCCACGAGACCCTGGTGACGGGGACGGTCCAGCACGCAGACGGTGAGCTGGTTGGTCTTCACGCCGCGGGCTTGGCCACGAGGTGCAGGTTCTGCTTGACGGGCAGACGCAGGTCCACCATGTCAGCGGCTTCCGGGCCGACCACGAGCTTGTCCATGTAGAACACAGCGGAGGGGTCGAACATCGAACCGCCATCGGCCACGGCGATCACGGCCAGGGCGTTGTTCATACCCAGAGCGGTCAGTCGAGTTCCGTCAATGGGGTCCACGGCCACGTCCGAGGCGGGGCCGCTGCCGTCGCCCACCTGTTCGCCGTTGTAGAGCATGGGGCTTCGTCCTTCTCGCCCTCACCAATCACCACGGTTCCGTTGAAGCTCACCGTGGACAGGAACGAACGCATGGCGTCCACTGCCGCGCCGTCCGCTCGGTTCTTGTCACCCGCGCCAACCCAGTGACCACCGGCAATTGCGGCAGCCTCCGTAACGCGGACCAGTTCCAGGGCCAGATTTCGGTCCGCCGCGTTACCTGAAGCGCTACCTGCGGTTGTTTGAGTCGCCATGTTCCTCACCTTCGAGTCAGCTGCGCTCGTGTATCTCGCGACGCACGTGTTCGTGGGCGAGCACACAAGCCTTGCGTGCGTTTCCAGCATATCCCCGGCCTTGTCCGATTGGGCGGGTATGTCACGGCACGGCACAATAGAGGGGTGAGTGATTCAGCTACGACGCCGCCCCGCAAACCTGACGAGCCTCAGGTCACCTCCGCGACCCCGGAGGAAGGCGCCCCGCTGCCCCAGATCACCACCAAGCAGGCGGCCAAGATCAACGCCCCGATCCGCGGCATGATCATCTCCATGGCGGTGCTGCTCATGCTGATCCTGCCGTTCTTGTGGCTCGCGCCGAAGCCGGATGCTCAGCCCTACCGCGCTGATGTCAACGTCTCCGAGGAAGCCGGCTTCGTCGCGGAGCAGGCAGACTTCAAGCCCGCCGCCCCCGAACTCGGCGAGGATTGGACCGCCAATTACGCTCGCTGGCAGGCCAACTCCCAAGAAGGCGTTCCCCTGTGGAGCGTTGGTTACCTCTCCCCCAATTACCGGTTGGTCGAAATGGTGCAGACCGCCGAATCCAACCCCACATGGTTGGCTCAGCGCACAGAACTGATTCCCGCGACCGGGCAGAAGAACGTAGGTGGCATCTCATGGGACATTCACCACCGCGACCCGTCGGGTAAGCAGGAAGAGTTCACCGCGTGGGTCGGAAAGCTCAACGACTCCACCGTGATCCTCACGGGCAAGGCCACCGAGGGCGAGTTCGAGCACGTCGCGAAGGCGCTGGCCGAGGGGCGCTGAGTTCAAAGACCCGCTTCCGGCGTGGTGACGTACATCTGAGGTAGAGGTTCGCCACATTCGCTGGGCTACCTACATCTCGGGCAGAGGTTCGCGCACTTTGTAGGTCGCCCGGCATCTGAGGTAGAGGTTCGCACGCGTACGCAGGGTGTCAACCTGTG
>NZ_AJXN01000213.1 GCF_000286355.1 Kocuria atrinae C3-8
CCATCGCCCCACTGCGCCCGCGACCAGGCCCAGGGTCAGTGCTCCCGCGGACAGCTGGAGGAATTTACGGCGATCCAGCGGGCCATCGGCCGCGGGCGCTGCCGCACGGCCACCCGCGTAGTTGAGGAATGCGAGGCCGACGCCGGTGCCGACAACGACGGGGACGGCGTTGACCGCGTCCGTGCCCGTTCGGGTCATCACGGCGACCAGTCCGACCAGCCCCAGCGCGGCGAGAACCGCGATACCCGTGCGGCGCCATCTCCGCTCCGCGACGCCGATGAGCAATCCCAGTACCACGAGCCCCACGGCCATCATCACAAACAGGAAAACCTTGTCACCGGTGCCGAACACGGCGATCACGGTGTCCTTGATGGGCGCGGGGACAGAGTCCACTACGACTCCGCCCACCGCGGTCAGTGGGGACCCCAAGGGCCCGGTCACCCACGCGAAGAATTCGGCGATCCCCACGGCCAGCGCGGTCGCGGCCACGCCCAGCAACTGCCAGGCACCGGTGAAGCTGCGGTGCGTGAGTGGAGCGGCTGCGTCGGCAGAATCCGTGCGGCCCGAGGATGAGGGCATGTCACCAAGGATACGCGGCAACGGCTCAGAGACCTCGTGCCCGCGCCTGCGAGACGCCGGGCGGTCATCGGCCGCGGGTCGTGGTTCGAGGCGGTCAACCTGTGTCTCCAGGCCGGCCGGTAACACCCCCCAGCGATCGAGGATGCTCACGGTAACGGGACGAATCAGTATCTTTCTGATACCAAAGCCGGGCTTCCCAATGCGCTGGCCTATTGGTAACGTGAGCTGCATCACTCGTTGAGAATCTCAACGATAGAGATTGTCCTCTATTTCAGGAGCTCACCCGTGTCACACCCGGTCAATATCAACCCCGTCCGCGGCTTGCTCTACAACCAGCGCTACAGTCGCGACCTGCCGGCGGTGATTTACGAGGACCGCACTCTCAGTTACGACGAGTTCGCGGGCAACGTGCACGAACTCGCGGCGAGCTTGGCGGCGTCGGGCGTGGGCGAGGGCGATCGCGTGATGTACCTGGGCCTGAACTCGGAAATGTTCCTGCGCACCATGTTCGCCACGTGGTGGCTGGGTGGCGTGTTCGAACCGCTCAACTTCCGGCTCGCCCCGCGCGAGGTCGGCGACCTTCTGGCGCGCTCCGCACCTCGGGTGATGATCGTCGAGCCCGGTCATGTGCCGGTTGTCGACGCCGCTCTGGGCGCTTGGATGCGTCCGGTCAGCCCGGCGCGGGGTGGCCCTTCGAGACCGAGACCGTCCTGATCGACAATGATCCCGCGGCACCGCTCAACGAGGGCCTCGAAGTTGCCGAGCACTGGATCCCACTGAGCGGCTTCGTGCAGCGCGCGGAAGGCGTGGAGCTCGGTGAGCCGGTGGAAACCACCGACGACAGCTTGGCCATCCTCATGTTCACCTCCGGCACCACGGGCAAGCCCAAGGGTGTCCGATTGAGCCACGGCAACATTTTCTGGAACGCGTTCAACGTGGATTCCCTGGTGGACACTCGCCGCCGGGACATCAATTACGCGGTTGCGCCCCTCTTCCATATCGGTGCATTGAACTCGTTCACGGTGCGTGCGCTGGTGCGCGGTAACACCACGGTGATCCGGCGCGGGTTCGTGCCCTCCAGGTGCTCGCGGACATCGAGAACTACGGCGTGAACAACGCCTTCTTCGTGCCGGCCATGTTGCTCGCGCTGACCCACGATCCGGAGTTCAAGGGGTCCAAACTCGACTCCCTGCGCGCCTGATCTGCGCTGGAGCACCCGTACCGCCCGTGGTGATCTCACTCTTCGAGTCCAAGAACGTTCCGGTTCAGCAGGCCTGGGGTCTGACCGAGACCGCGCCGTTCGCCACCTATCTGCCCACCGAACTCACCTACGAGAAGGCCGGTTCCGCCGGACTGCCCATGCCGCACACCCAGGTTCGGGTCGTGGATCCGGCGACCGGCGAGCCCATCGAAGAACCCCATCAGCGCGGCGAGCTGTGGGTCAGCGGACCTAACGTCACCGGAGGCTATTGGGAAGACGAAGGGGCACTGCGGCAGCCTTCACCGATGACTGGTTCCACACCGGTGACATCGGTTACCGCGACGAGGACGGTTACTACTACGTGGTCGATCGCCTCAAGGACATGATCATCACCGGCGGCGAGAACGTATATCCCGCAGAGATCGAACGCGTCCTGGCCGAACACCCGGACATCTCCGACGCCGCCGTGGTGGGCGCCCCGGACGAGGAGTGGGGCGAGCGCATCGTGGCCGTCCTGCAGCCGCAGCCCGGGCACGAGGTCCCTTCCATCGAGGAACTGCGACAGTTCTGCAGCGACCGCCTGGCGCGCTACAAGCTCCCCAAGGATCTCGTCACCGTGGAAGAGGTGCCCCGCAACGGTTCCGGCAAGCTCGACAAGGTGGCCATCCGTCAGTTGGTCCAAGGCTGAGATCTCATGACGACGCCGCTCCAAGCCCTACCTGCCCCCGGCTCAGTTGCGTGCCGGATCGCCACCCTGCCGAGCCGTCGGCTCACCGAGCGGACG
>NZ_AJXN01000214.1 GCF_000286355.1 Kocuria atrinae C3-8
GTGCGTTGTGCGGGGGTGGGGTGTGCTGGGGTGGGGGGAGTGGCCTGCGGGCCGCCCGGGCCCTCCTACATTTAGGTGGCGAGGAGTGTTCCTCGGCGTCGACAAGATGCATCTAAAACAACATTACACGTAGTAAAAGATGAATGTATCACTAAAGTGTATTGTATGGACACATCACCACACGGAGACGGGAGCACACCATGACCACCACACCGACCTACTACTCCCCCGGGCCGCCGCGGCCCTGCTCGGGGTCACCCGTGCGAACTTCAACATCTGGGTGGCCAAGGGCCAGCAAGACCCCGACGCCGTGCTCGTGCCCGCCAGCGCGGATCGCAAACCGCAGCCGGTGTGGACGGTGGAGACCGTGAAGAACTGGGGCAAGACTGAGGTGGGGGAGCCGCAGAGCTACTACCCGCCTCAGGCGGCGGCGCAGTACCTGGGGATCCCGTACCCGACGTTCAACGTCTACCGGCGCTCTCGGGGGGAGATCCCGGCGGATGCGTGGGTGAGACGGTCCCCGGAGGGGGAGCCGTCGCCGGTGTGGAAGCCGGCGACGTTGAAGGCGTGGCTGGCGTCGATGCGTGAGCAGGTGGCTGCCCCCCACACTCCTCGTCCGGTTGGGCTCTACGGTCTGGGGGATGCGGCGGGGTTGATGAACCTGACCGCCGCCGGGTTCGAGCGGCTGCTGGCTGAGCACCCCCTGGCCCCGGATGCGGTGCTGATCACCCCCAGCACGGAGAGGGCCTGGACCGCGGCCAGCCTCAATGGGTGGGCGGAGGCCACGGAGACCCCGATCAAGCGCCGCAAGCCGACCCCGGTGCAGCTCTACCCCCACACCGAGGCCGCGAAGCTGCTGGGCATGGCCCCGGGGGACTTCGACAAGGCCCTGCGTGCCCACCCGTTGGCCCCGGAGGCGCTGATGGCCTCCCCCGCAGCTCAGGCCTGGGGTGAGGACACCCTGCGCACCTGGGCCGCGCAGGTGGGCGAGGCGAAGGAGGCGGTCAAGTGAGCCCGGATGAGTTCCGCCTGAAAACCGGTCTGCTCGGCTTCACTGCCCACGACCTGGACTCGATCTTCACCGAGCTCAACGGCCACGCCCGCCAGGTGCTCAACGGCCACGGCCAGGTGCCCGAGCATGTGGGGGAAGTCGTGAGCGCGTGGTGGGAGGAGACCACCACCGCGGTGGCCAACACCGTGGCCGAGGCCACCGCCGCCTATATTCAGGTATTAAGTCGATGCCCTCGTGCAGGTATCGGTCGGTCGGTGGCCTGGGAC
>NZ_AJXN01000215.1 GCF_000286355.1 Kocuria atrinae C3-8
GCACGGTGGCCGTGCAGGTGGACGGCGGCATCACGGAGGAGACGATCGTGCGCGCGGCGGAGGCGGGCGCGGACTCGTTCGTGGCCGGATCGGCGGTCTACGGCAAGGACGATCCTGCCGCGGCCATCGACGCTCTGCGCGAAACCGCGAGGGCGCATCAGGGCGGCTGAATCGAGTGCTCCACGCCGCGATCGAATCCCGTGTTCGGCGGTGTCAGCGCCCGCTATGAGCGGCGTGCGAGCGCCACGAATGGTGGCGAGAGAGTACCGTTGCGCGGACGAACTTTCGTGCGAGTCGCGCACACCGTGGCATAATGCACATCACAACGTGTTCCGGGGTCGGTGTAAGTCCGAACCGGCGGTTACAGTCCGCGAACCGTGAACGCTCGTCGCACAGAGTCACGCGATGATGCGGGAACGGCCGAACCGGTGAAATTCCGGTACCGACAGTCACAGTCTGGATGGTAGGCACACGTGATATCGGCTCGCCACCCCTTGGCAGGGGTGCCGTTGCGATGCTCATACCCATGAGCATGATCCGTTATCTCCGCCCCGGAGCCGCAAGGTTTGAGGGCGAGAGGATATTCCGTGGACGTATTGCGCTGGCTGTTCGACGCGCAACTGCAGGTGGGTAACGGATTCATCCTGTGGCGTGAAGTCCTGGGTAACGTGTTCGGATTGCTGTCCGCACTCGGCGGCATGCGCCGCAAGATCTGGGCCTGGCCCGTGGGCATTCTGGGCAATCTGATCCTGCTGACCGTGTTCCTGGGCGCCGTGTTCGATACGCCCAATCCGGTCAACCTGCTCGGCCAAGCTGGCCGCCAAGTCATGTTCATTGCCGTGTCCGTGTATGGCTGGGTGCAGTGGCGCCGTTCGAGGGGCGACAACCAAGAAGCCGTGACACCGCGCTGGGCCTCCGGCAAACAGCGCTTTCTCCTGATCGCCGCGCTCGTTTTCGGTACCGCGCTGCTGACCCCGATTTTCCGCGCCCTGGGTTCCTACGAACCGGTCTGGGCGGATGCCTGGATCTTCATGGGCTCGCTGCTCGCGACGTATGGCATGGCCAAGGCTGGGTCGAGTTCTGGCTCATCTGGGTGGCCGTTGACCTGGTGGGTGTGCCGCTGCTGTTCTCCGCCGGCTACTACGCCTCGGGTCTGATGTACGTGTTCTACGGAGCATTCACGCTCGTGGGCTTCTTCGTGTGGTGGCGCGTGAACTCCAACCAGCGCAAACAGGCCACGATCGAAACCGGTTTCCCGGACCTCCACCTGAAAATGGGGGACGACTCCAAATGACTCCGTCCGTGCAGGTCCAGGCCGATGAGAACTTCACTCCCGCCGAACACACGGCCATGGTTGCCGCGCTCGACGCCGCAGCGTTGGGCGTGCGCGGGGCCAACCCCGTGGTGGGTGCGGCCCTGCTGGACACCCACGGTCGGATCGTGCACTCCGGACATCACAGCGGCGCGGGCACCCTCCACGCCGAGGCGGACGCACTGCGAAAGGCCCGTGAGGCGGGCACTGATCTCACCGGCGTCACCATGGTCATCACGCTGGAACCCTGCAACCACACGGGCCGCACGGGTCCGTGTACCAGGGCGATCCTGGACGCGGGAATCGACAACGTCATCTTCGCCGTCCAGGACGGCACGGAAGCTGCCCGCGGAGGAGGCCGGTTCCTCGCGGAGCACGGTGTGAAGGTGCGGCAAGGACTCATGGCCGAGCAGGCCGCGGATCTCAACGACCGGTGGTTCACGGCCCAATCCCAGAACCGTCCGTTCGTGACCCTCAAGATCGCCCAGTCCCTGGACGGCAGAGTAGCCGCCCCGGACGGAACCAGCCAGTGGATCACGGGCCCGGCGGCCCGGGACGCCGGCCATGAGATCCGCGGCGCGTGGACGCGATCCTGA
>NZ_AJXN01000216.1 GCF_000286355.1 Kocuria atrinae C3-8
CCGAAGCCACCACCGAAGCTGCCGCCGCCGAAACCGCCGCTACCTCCGCCGCCGAATCCACCGCCGCCGAGCATGCCGCCCAGCAGGATGCCGCCGAGCATGGCGCCGCCCATTCCGTTGCTGCGCCGACCCATGCCGCCGTATCCGCCGTAGCCGCCGGGGTAGCTGAATTGGTCGACGTCGCTCTGGGCCGCTCGCTGGGCGGAGTCCGCCAGGCGGATGGCCTGATTGGCCTCGTTCAAGGCGCGCACGGGGTCCGAGTTCTGCAGCTGCTGGGCCAGGTCCAGGTGCCGCTCGGCTTCCGAAAGCTGTGTTCGGGCCTGCGACCCCACACCGCCGCGGCGCGCCCAGATGTATTCACCAGCGGTTGAGAGGCTGGCCTGAGCGCTGACCAGAGTGTGCGCCAGGGTTTCGCGAGCGGAGCGAGCGCGGTCGTTCTCGGTACGCACCGCAGCCAGACCCTTGTCGAGTTCGTCTTTCGCCTCGGCCAAACGGCGCGTGGAACCCAGGGGGTCGTAGCGGCCGGACGCCATGTTCTGGGTGATGGTGCGCAGCACCGAGCGCACGCCCGCGGCGGCACCGGCCAGTTCGGGGCGGGACCCCTGTTCCACGAGGCCCTCGGCCTCGGCCACGTCACGCTGGGCAATGCTGACCGCGTCCTTCAGTGTTTCTTCGGCGCGGTTCAGGTCCCGTTGCGCGTGTTCCACAGACGTCACGAGTCCCTGTGCCTGACCGACCGCTTCCTCGGCGGCGCGAATGTCCAGCACGGCTTCGGAGAGGTTGTTCGCGTTCAGCGCGGTGTGTGCTTCCTGAATCGCGGTCTCTGCGAATTCGAGGCGATCGCGCGCCTGCTCGCCGTTGTCACGAACGGGCGCGAGAGCGGCGTCGTCGTAGTGAGCGGCCAAGGACACAAGAAGCTGCTCGGCCTCGGAGAGGCGAGGTTGGGTGTTCCGAAGCTCCGTCTCCACAGCCTGCAGTGCCTCGGGCGCGCGAGTTTCGAGCTGGCGCAGGTCCGCGAAGTTCCGCTCCTGCTCAACCAGGCGCGCGGGCCTTCTGCGTGCGGTCGATGATCTCGCCGAGCCACGCGCGCTGATCGGCCTCGGTATCGGGGATGTGATCCTCAAGTTTTTGCTGCAGCTCGAAGGACGCGCGCATGTGCTCCTTGGCCTGCGCGAGGGCGGCCTCGAACGGCTTGGTCTGCTCGTTGCCGTACTGCAACTGCGCGAACTGCAGTTCCTGCTCGGAATGCTGAATGGCGTTGTCCGCCTCGACCAGGCTCGCACCGGCGCGCTTGCGCAGCTCGGGCAGCGGGACCAGGGGTTGCTGCGGGGGAGCGTTGCGTCGCCCGGCGGGC
>NZ_AJXN01000217.1 GCF_000286355.1 Kocuria atrinae C3-8
CTCTGGCCGTCCGTGGCGGGCGGGGTGAACGGCACCGCCGGCGGCATGCCCAGTTCGGGGGCCGACGCCGTGCGCTCGGGTTCCGGAGCCTCCGGGCCTTCCGGTGCGGCTGCGGTTTCCTCGGGGGCGGGTGCGGCCTACGGCGTCCGAGGTCTCGGACGCCTCCGCGGCGGACTCGGTCGGCTCAGGGCCGGCAGCTCGGAGGTTGATTCCGAGGCCGTCTCCGAGGGCGATGCGGACGGCGTGGCGCTCACCGAGGTGGACGGAGACTGCGTGGCTGATTGCTCGTCGCGGTGGTGTCCCCACCACCGCCACAAGCGGACAACAACAACACGGCGGCCAGGCCGGTTGCAATCATGACGGGACGGGTACCGGTGCGAGAGCTCTGGGGGGCGAGCGTGATTCTCCTCATGGCAACAGTGTGCTACTTTTCCGGCCGAATAGCCGCACGCATCACCTGTGCCAGGTGAACTCCTTCCGCGCCGGTTCCCTGGGCGATCTGCGTGCGACACGAAAAGCCGTCCGCGAGCACGATGGTTCCGGGCTGAGCAGCGCGGATGCTTGGGAAGAGCTCGCGCTCGCCGAGGGTCTGTGAGACCTCGTAGTGACCGGGTTCGAAGCCCCAGTTTCCGGCCAGCCCGCAGCAACCGCCACCCACCACGTTGCTGTTGACGCCCAGTTTCTCCAGCACCTTCAGCTCGGGGGAGTAGTTGCCCATCGACTGCTCGTGGCAGTGCACCTGGCACAGCGCCTGGCCCGGGCCGGCTTGCGTTTCCAAGGTTCCGAACGGCCAGTGGCCGCCGTCCTCCGCATGCTTGGCGGAAAACTCGCCCAGCGTCACGGTCAGAGCCTGCACCTTGTGGGCGCGGGGGTCGTCGGGCAGCAGTTCGGTGATGTCGTGCTGCAGCATCACGGTGCAGGACGGTTCCAGGCCGATGATCGGGTAGCCCGCTTCGAGAAGCGGCTCCATCACATCCAGGGTCTGCCGCAGCGTCTTGCGGGTCATGTCTAACTGCCCGGTGGAGTGCCAGGTCAGGCCGCAACACACGTTGCCCATGGGCATCAGCACGCGGTAGCCCATGGCCTCGAGCACCTCGATTGCCGCCTTGCCGGGGCGTCCGCGGAGAAGTTGGTGAACGTGTCCGGCCACAGCACCACCGAGGGCTTGTCGTCTGCCGACGACGACGCTCGGTTGCCGCCGCGCGCAAGGTCGCGAGCGGCGTCGTCGCCCTTGGCGCGAGCCTTGTACCAGGAGGTGAGCGGGGCGTTGTTGAAGCGAATCATGCGGCGCTTGGGCTCGATGCCGCCGAGCTTCTTGGTGAGTTCTTCGACCGGGCGGAACCGCTCCAGGAAGTTGACCGCGCGCAGCGAGCCGGGGACCTTGGTCACGAGCTTCATGAGCCACGGCATCCACCCCATGGTCAGGTGCGCCATGGGGCGGCGGTCCTTGCCGATGAACGAGGTGAGGCCCTGGCGGAAGTGGTGGTGCAGGAACTCGGCCTTGTAGGTGGCCATGTCCACGTTGACCGGGCACTCGGTCGCGCACGCTTTGCACGAGAGGCACAGGTCGAGGGCCTCGTAGGTTTCCTTGGACTTCCAGCCGTCCGTGATGGTTTCCCCGCGCAGCATTTCGGCGAGCGAGCGCATGCGGCCGCGGGTTGAGTGGACTTCGTCGTGCGTGGCCTGGAAGGACGGGCACATGGCGCCGGCGTCCGAACGGCACGCGCCCACGCCCACGCAACGGTTGATCGCTTGGCCGAAGGAGCCGTTGTCGGAGGAGAACGCGTGGACGGGGGTGAGCTCGAACGTGCGAGCGCCGGGGCCCGGGCGGATGCCTGGTCGATGGGTTCCGGATCCACGAGCACACCGGGGTTGAAGAAGTTCTCGGGGTCGAAAATCCGTTTGAACTCGGCGAAGGCCTGTCGAGCTTCCTCAGAGTAGATCATGGTCAACAATTCGGAGCGAGCTCGACCGTCACCGTGTTCGCCGGAAACCGACCCGCCGTAGCGGTGCACGAGCTGTGCCGCGCGCTCGATGAATTCGCGGTAGAGAGCCACGCCCTCTTCGGTGTTGAAATCGAAGGAAATACGGATGTGCACGCAGCCCTCACCGAAGTGACCGAACGGGATACCGCGCAGGTCCATCTCGTCCAGCAGTTCGTAGAGATCCTTGAGGTAGGCGCCAGGTGCTGCGGGGGAACCGCGG
>NZ_AJXN01000218.1 GCF_000286355.1 Kocuria atrinae C3-8
GTCGTCGGCTGGTGCGTACCCTGCGGCGCGGCCGGCCACCTCCCGAAAAATCGGTGTGTCCGAACAGACTACGGGAGCCCCGGCCGCGAAGGCCTCGATGAGCGGCAGGCCGTACCCTTCGGCGCGCGACGCCGTCAGCAGCGCGGCGCACGAGGAGAGCATGTCCTGGTATTCGGCGTCGCTCACCCCGCGGTGGAAGACCACGTTGTCGGCGGGGCCCGCGAGCGCGCGCAATTCAGCTTCGCGCGCCGGCGAAATCCGGGACAGCACGTGCAGCGTGTGGTCGGGCAGCTGCGCGGCGGCGCGCACCAGGGTCTCCACGTTCTTGTACGGCAGGAACGACCCCATGTAGAGCAGGGCCTTGCCGCGCGTACCGAGCCGCGCGATCGCCTCAGTTTCGGACACCGCCGCCGACGACGCCGCATTGGGCACCACGCGCACGTCCCGTTTGGTCAGGCGGTGGGCCAGGATCTGCTCGCGAGAGGTCTCGGAGACGGTGACCACGGCGTCGGCGCGATTGAGCGCGACCCGCTGCGGCCACCAGGCCTTGTGATAGCCCGCCAGCCCCATTGGATGGGCAGCGGCAGGTCCGATGGCGGCTGGGGGTGTTCGTAGTAGATCAGGTCGTGCAGGGTGAGGATTAGCTTGTAGCGCCGCCCCAGCGAACCCATGGTCTGCATGGGGGAGAAGACCACGTCAGGGCGATAGCGGTTGAGCTCCAGGGAAGTGAGCGCCTCGGCGGGCGAGGTCACGGACGGCCCGGTGAGATAGGGGAGCTCCGGGAAGTGCTCCAGCTGGCCGGGGTCGCTGATCAACGCGGCCAACCGGACCCGGGAATTGTCACGGGTCAGCTCAGCGAGCGCCGTGAGCAATTCCGCGCTGTAGCGGCTGATGCCGTCGTGGTGGTCGGTGCGGATGTAGCGGGCGTCGAAAAGGAACTTCACGGGCGATCATCACCGGCACTGCGTCCGTCACGATCACGGCGCTCGCGGAAGGCCTGCTGGGCGGCCTGTTCACGGGCCAACTGGTCCTGGCGGATGATCGGGGTCATGCCGGTCAGCTGGTCGGGCGTGGACTCGGTGGTGTCCGCGAGGGGGAGTTCGGCGTGAACCTCCAGGGGCTCGGGAGCCGGCGAGGAGAGGAAGTCATCGATGTACTCGGCCGCCAGCGTCGGGGCCTCGTAGTGGATCAGATGGCCGGTCTCCGGGATGATCTCCAGTCTGTGGCTGCGGATCCATGAGGCCATAGTTTCTTGGGACTGCACGGAGCCCAGATCATCTTCCGCGCCCACGATCAGCAGTGTGGGCATGGTCAGCTGCATGGCGACCTCGGCCACGGTGCCGGAAATGGAGGCCTGGTACGCCTCGTGGAGCACATCACGGTTGGCGAAGGTGGAGAAGTAGGACTCGTGCTGACGCAGCGCGTATTTCTTGATCTCGGGATCCTTGGACTTCACCATCACGTCGGTCATGAGTTTCACGACGGATCCGGAGGACAGGAGTTTGGAACCCAGCGCGCGGGGCAGTTTCTTGCCCACGCCGTAGTAGAGCTCGGTGAGCTTGGTCAGTCCCTTGTGTTGGCCGTTCAGGGCAGGTTCGGAGATCGGGTTGATGAGCACCAGCCTCTGCACCATGGACGGGTAATCCACGGCAAAGTGCGAGGCGATGATGGAGCCGAAAGAGTGGCCCACCACAATGATGCCGCTGCCGCTGTCCGGGGACACGGCGCCGTCGGTCAGGCCCGTGATGAAGTCCCGCGCGAACTCCACGTAGTTCGGGATGTTGTGTTCCCGCTCCGGGAAGGGCTCAGAGCGGCCGAACCCCGGAAGATCGGGCACGACCACGTGTACTTGTCGCGCAGTTCAGTGGCGATCAGTTGCAGACCGTGGTGGTCCCCGCGGAAGCCGTGGAACATGACGATGAGCGGTTTGTGCTGTTTGTCGGCGTCGTAGAACCAGTACCTGACCTTGTATCCGTCCAGTTGAACGCTGCGGCGTTCGGCGTACGGATTATCACGGTGACCTCCAAGTCATGGGCGAGCGGCGGGTCCATGGTAACCGTCCGGACCGGGAGCACGCCGGAGTTGCGGTGCTGGTCTAAACTGGCGGGAGATCCCCATGTCATTCAGCGTGGAATCACCATGCCAGCGGTTGCCGCCGGTTACGGCGGAACGCGGATGACTCAACTATGTGATGTGAAGGCGAGGCACGTGAGCGCGCAGAACACCCCGGAGACGGGAACCGAGTACGACTTCCAGCGAATTGAGGCCGCCTGGCCCCAGTTCTGGGACGAACAGCAGGTGTACAAGCCCCTCGACGACGGTTCCAAGCCCCGGCGCTACGTGCTGGACATGTTCCCCTACCCCTCCGGCGACCTGCACATGGGTCACGCGGAGGCCTTCGCCATGGGTGACGTGGTGGCCCGCTACTGGATGCACCGCGGCTACGACGTGATGCACCCCATCGGCTGGGACTCCTTCGGGTTGCCGGCGGAGAACGCGGCGATCAAGCGCAACACCCACCCCGCGGAGTGGACCTACCGCAACATCGACACGCAGAAGAAGTCGTTCCAGCGCTACGCCATCAGCGCGGACTGGACGCGGGAGATCCACACCTCGGATCCCGAGTACTACCGCTGGACCCAGTGGCTGTTCCTGCAGTTCTACAAGCACAACCTGGCGTACCGGAAGGATTCTCCGGTCAACTGGTGCCCCACCGACCAGACCGTTCTGGCCAACGAGCAGGTCGTCAACGGGCTGTGCGAGCGCTGCCACACCCCGGTGACCAAGAAGTCCCTGAACCAGTGTACTTCAAGATCACCGATTACGCGGACCGGCTCTTGGACGACATGAAGGAGCTGGAGGGCCACTGGCCGGAGCGCGTGTTGGCCATGCAGCGCAACTGGATCGGCCGTTCCGAGGGCGCACACGTGAACTTCGTGATCGAGGGTGCCCCGGCTGAGGGTGCGGACGCCTCCGACACCTCCGGGCGCACCGTCACCGTGTTCACCACCCGACCGGACACCCTCTACGGCGCCACGTTTTGCGTGGTCGCCGCGGACGCCGCCATTGCCGGTGAGATCGTCGACGACGAACACCGCGCTGCCCTGGAGGAATACCAGGAGAACATCAAGGCACTCTCGGACATCGATCGTCAGGCCACCGACCGGAAGAAGACCGGCGTGTTCCTGGGCCGTTACGCGGTCAACCCGCTCAACGGCGAGAAGCTGCCCGTGTGGGCCGCGGACTACGTCCTGGCCGACTACGGCACCGGCGTGATCATGGCCGTGCCGCCCACGATCAGCGTGACCTGGACTTCGCCCGCGAATTCGACCTGCCCGTGCGCGTGGTCGTGGACACCGGCGAAGAGGATCCCGCGGTTTCCGGCGTGGCCACCACCGGTGACGGCCAGCTGGTCAACTCCGGTCCGCTGGACGGACTGCCCAAGGCCGAGGCCATCACTAAGGCCATCGACATCGTGCGCGAGGCCGGTACCGGCGAGCGCTTCATCAACTACCGCCTGCGTGACTGGTTGCTGTCCCGCCAGCGCTTCTGGGGTGCACCCATCCCCATCATTCACTGTGAGGCGTGCGGTGAGGTGCCGGTCCCCGAGGACCAGCTGCCCGTGAAACTGCCCGAAAACCTGCGCGGCGAGGAACTCTCGCCCAAGGGACAGTCCCCGCTCGCGGCGGCGTCGGACTGGGTGAACGTAACCTGCCCCGAGTGCGGCGGGCCCGCCAAGCGCGATACCGACACCATGGACACGTTCGTGGATTCGTCCTGGTACTACCTGCGTTTCGCCTCGCCCAATGACGAGAACGCCCCGCTCGACCGGGACGAAGTGGACCGCTGGCTGCCCGTGGACCAGTACGTGGGCGGCGTGGAGCACGCGATTCTGCACCTGCTCTACAGCCGGTTCTTCACCAAGGCCCTCTACGACTTTGGCCTGGTTGGTTTCCAGGAACCGTTCAAGGCTCTGCTCAATCAGGGCCAGGTGCTCAACGGCGGCAAGGCGATGTCCAAGTCACTGGGCAACGGCGTGGACCTGGGTGAACAGCTGGACGCCTTCGGGGTGGATGCCGTGCGCCTGACCATGGTGTTCGCCTCCCCGCCCGAGGACGACGTGGACTGGGCGGACGTGTCCCCGCAGGGTTCGCAGAAGTTCCTGGCCCGCGCGTGGCGTCTGGCCCAGGACAGCACCGCCGGCCCGGATGCGGACTTCTCCGCCGGTGACAAGGCGCTGCGCAGCGCGACCCATCGGACGATTGCCGACGCCACGCAGCTGCTGGATTCCGGCAAGTTCAACGTGGTCATCGCCCGCACCATGGAACTGGTCAACGCCGTGCGCAAGGCCATCGACAGCGGCCCCGGTGCCGGCGATCCCGCTGTGCGCGAGGCCGTCGAGGCCGTGGCCATCCTGCTGTCCCTGGTGGCGCCCTACACCGCCGAGGACATGTGGCACGCCCTGGGCCACGAGGATTCCGTGGTGCTCGCACCGTGGCCCGAGGTGGACGAGGCCCTGCTCGTGGACGACACGGTCACCGCCGTGGTCCAGATCAAGGGCAAGGTCCGCGATCGCCTGGAGGTTGCCGCGGACATTTCCGAGGCCGACCTCGAAGCCGCTGCTCTGGCCTCGGAGACCGTCCAGCGACACATCGGTGACGCCACGGTCCGGAAGGTCATTGTGCGCGCGCCCAAACTCGTGAATATCGTGGTGTGATGAACCCTCACAGCGAACAGCGCCCGTCACCCGGATCTACGCCGGGGGACGGGCGCTGTCCCGTTCCCGGGGCCAAGGTCGCGGTGGTTACGGACAACGCGGCCGCGCTTCCTTCCGCCTGGCAAGCCGAGTTCGAGGCCTCGGGGGTGTTCTCGAGCGTTGAGTTGCCGGTTCTGATCGGCGGTCAGCTCTACACCGAGGACGAGGCGGACATGCTCTCGTCCCTGGTCATCGCGCTCACGGAAGGGCGGCCGGTGACCACCTCCAGGCCGGCCCCGGGGCAATTGCGCAAGATCTACGAGGCCTTCCAATCCGCGGGGTTCCAAGCGATCGTCTCGGTCCACCTGTCGGCGGAGCTGTCCGGCACCTGGGTGCGGCACGGATTGCGCGCCAGGACATCGACATTCCCGTTCGTCTCGTGGACACCCACAGCGCCGCGCTAGGGCAGGGCCTGGGCGTGCGGGCGGCGGTCCAGGCCGCCTTGGCGGGGCAGGGGATCGACGACGTCGCTGCGGCC
>NZ_AJXN01000219.1 GCF_000286355.1 Kocuria atrinae C3-8
CAGTTCCAACAACTGAGAACCCGCGGCCAACGAGCCACCACCGGCCAGGACGACCGGACGAGAAGCTGCGGCGAGAGCAGCAGCCGCCGCGGCGACGTCGGACGCCGGTGCAGGCTGGGGCGCTCCCAGGGGACGCGGGGCCGTCGCGGACGCAGGCACGTCCGCCGGGCCTTCGAGGATGTCCAGCGGGATCTCAATATGGATGGGCCGCGGGCGGGAGTGGGCGAAGTCCCGCATCGCGTCGTGAATCATGGTCACGGCTTCGGCGCCGGAGGTCACGCGGCGGGACTGGCCGACGATCGCGTTGACCGCCGCGGACGGATTCTTGGTTTCGTGCAGCGAGCCGATGTCCCGGAAATCCTGACCCACCGGGCGGCCCGGCGACAGCAGGATCATGGGGCGCGATTCGGCGTACGCGGTGGCCGCACCGGACAGCGAGTTCAGCAGCCCCGGCCCGGACGTCGTGATGACCACGCCGGGCAGTCCGCGGACCTGAGACCATCCGTCCGCGCCGTAGGACGCGCCCTGCTCGTGCCGGGTGGTGATGGCCCGAATGCCCAGCTCGCGCAGCGGCCGGTAGAACTCAAGAGAATGGGTGCCGGGAATGCCGAACACGGTGTCGATTCCGTAGCCGCGCAGGGTCTCCAGGACCGCGCGGGCCACGGTGCGCTCGGGGTACGACGTCGCCTGGTTGCCTAGGTTCTCGCTCAAGACTTGGCCTCCTTGATCCGTTCCGACCATTCCGTGGAAATCTCGTCCGAGGTGCGTTTGGTCAGCAGCGACACCACCACGTACACGAGCGCGGAGGACAGCAGGCCCAGGTAGATGGGGGCGTTGGCGAGCACACCGAAGACCGCCATCGACACCAGGGTGACCAGCGATCCCACGCCCATGGAGACTGCGGCGCCCATTGCGGTGCCGCGCTTCCAGATCAGACCGCCCAGGATGGCGACCAACAGGCCACCGACCAGCACGTTGTACGCAATGGTCAGGGCCACCACGGTGGAGGGAACGAGCATGGAGATGAACGTGACCAGTAGTCCCACGACCACAACATAGACACGGTCCTTGAAGACGGAGGCGTCCTCGGAGCGGGCGCGAGCGACGTCGTCGTGGGAAGCCCCGAACAGGCCCTTGAGGGTGGGGATCACGTCAACGCGCGCGACCGTGGAGGCCGCGATCATCGCACCGGAGGCCGTGGACATCATGGCCGCGACACCGGCGGCGAGCACCACGCCACCCAGGCCGGCGGGAACGTGCATTTCGGCCATGGCGGCGAACGCCTCCTCCGGCAGGGAAAGGTTGGGGAGTACGGACGCCGCGGCGGTGCCGATCAGCGCACCGGCCACGCCGTACAGCGCCACGTAGGCGGCGGCGCCCAGGCCGGCCCAGCGGCGACCTGCGGGGAGCGGGCGGTGAACACGCGCTGCCAGATGTCCTGGCCGATCAGCATGCCGAACCCGTAGACCACGAATTGCGTGATGA
>NZ_AJXN01000220.1 GCF_000286355.1 Kocuria atrinae C3-8
AAATCGGCGCGGACCGCGTGTGGGTCAACCCGGACTGCGGTCTGAAGACCCGCGGCTGGCCCGAGACCGAGGCCGCCTCGATCGCCTCGTGGCCGCCGCCGTCACCGTGCGCGCTGAGCTCGCCAACGACGACGCCGCGTCCGCACCCGCCGCTACCCCCGCTGAAACCCTGGCCCGCGCATCCGAAGGGAGCCTCCTGTGACCGAGCAGACCAAACCCGCACCCCTGGGTAGCCCCATTGTGGCGCCCATCCACCACAGTGCGGCGTACGCGTTCAACACCCTGGCAGATGCCCGCGCGGTCTTCGCCCAGCGCGCTGCCGGCTACACCTACGCCCGCACCGGCAACCCGAACGTCACGGCGCTGGAGAGCGCGGTGACCAAGCTGGAACGGGCCGAGTGCGCCGTCGCAACCTCGTCCGGTCAGGCCGCGGTGACCCTGGCGTTGCTCGCGCTGACCGGGCCGGTCAACGGGCACGTGGTGGCGTCTTCGCACCTGTACGGCGGCACCGTGGACCTGCTCACGGACACCCTGGCCGAGACTGGATTGACCGTGACGTTCGCGGATCCGCGGTACCCGGAGCAATGGGAAGCCGCGGTCACGCCGGAGACTCGGGTGTTCTTCCTGGAGTCGATCGCCAACCCGCTCGCGGACCTCCCCGAGTTGGACGCCATCGCGGACATCGCCCACCGCAACGGTGCCGTGGTGATCGTGGACAACACCGTGGCCACGCCTCACTTGTTCACACCCGGTGAGCACGGGGCTGACCTGGTGATCCACTCGGCACCAAGTACCTGTCCGGTCACGGCGGCCCCCTGGGCGGTCTGTTGGTGGACACCGGCAACTTCGACCCGACCGAAGATCCGGAGCGGTGGCCGTGGCTCACCACCCCGCACCCCCGCTGGGCAACCGCTCCCCCGTGGAGGTCTACGGCGCCAAGCGAGCGCTGCTGGGTGTGGCCCGGTGCAAGTACCTCAATGACCTGGGCCCGTGCATGACCGCCATCACCGCGCACGAGATCCTGCAGGGAATCTCCACGCTGGGAGTGCGCGTGGAGCGGCAGTCGGCCACGGCGGCGTCGTTGGCGGCGACCCTCAACCGACACCCGGCCGTGGCGCGCGTGCACCACCCGCATTTCGGGGCGCGCGGCAGGAAGAGCTGTACGACCAGGGCGGCTATCGCGGCACCGGCGG
>NZ_AJXN01000221.1 GCF_000286355.1 Kocuria atrinae C3-8
GGGCGACCGGCAAGTAGGAGACGACGAAGAAACCTCAGGTCGGCGGGATCGTCGTTCGCTGCGTGGCGGGTTCGGTAAGCGCCGCGACCGATCGAACGATGGTTCCGGCTCTCAGGACGCAGCCACCGATCGTTCGTCCCGTGGCTCCCGCAGCCAACGCCGCGTGGTGCGCGGTGAACCGGTCCTGGTGGTGGACGGGCTCTCCGTGGACTTTGGCGTGGACAAGGAATGGGTCCCGGCCGCAATCGATATGAACTACCAGGTGGCCGCCGGTGAGGTGCTGGCCATCGTGGGTGAATCGGGCTCGGGTAAATCCGCGAGCTCCATGTCGATCCTGGGACTGCTGCCCTCCAACGCTCGGGTCAACGGCTCGGCCAAGCTGGCCGGTGAGGAACTCATCGGACTGCAGGGTGCTGCCCTGCGCCGGGTACGCGGTGAAGAAATTGCCGTGATCTTCCAGGAACCCATGACCGCGCTCAACCCGGTCTACACCGTGGGCCAGCAGATCGTGGAAACGATCCGACTCCACCGGGACATGTCGCCATCCCAGGCCGCCGAACGCGCCAAGGAAATGCTGACCATGGTGGAACTTCCGGATCCGGAAAAGGCGTTCCGTTCCTACCCGCACCAGTTGTCCGGTGGTCAGCGTCAGCGCGCCATGATTGCGCAGTCGCTGTCGTGTGATCCCAAGCTGCTGATCGCCGATGAGCCCACCACCGCTCTGGACGTCACCGTGCAGGCCGAGATCCTGGACCTGATCCGTAACCTCAAGGACAAACTGGATTCCGCCGTCATCCTGATCACCCACGACATGGGTGTGGTGGCCGACCTGGCGGACCGCATTGCGGTGATGAAGAAGGGCCGGATCGTCGAGCAGGGCAGCGCGGAGCAGATCTTCTCCCAGCCCGAGCACCCCTACACCAAGACCCTGCTGGAATCGGTGCCCCACCTGGGTGAGGGCGGCGAGACCGGTGAATCCGTGGACATGGTGGCCGCGCTGGAACGTGAGATCGAGGCGGAGGAACGCGAGGCGGCGGCGTCGTCGACCGACCGGGACGCTGCGACGGCCAACA